>CAZKKW010000022.1:0-28751 GCA_964553335.1 uncultured Hyphomicrobiales bacterium
TCGACATCATTTGGAACAACAGGCGGGATCACGGGATGTTGGAACGGACCTGTGGCGGCCACGATGTTTTGTGCTTTGATGGTTCCTTGTGTGGTCTCGACAATGAAGCCAGAACCAGATTGATCCTGTTCAGCCGACAAAACCTCAACGCCGCATCGAATGGGCGCCTCGATCTGTTCGGCAAATTCTTCAAAATAGGCGGTCACGCTATGTTTGGTTGGAAAGCCATCACCAGCAATATCGTCAAATTCTTTTGTCGGGAAACGGTCATGCCACGCAGGGCCATTTGCAACCAAGCTATCCCAGCGATTGGTGCGCCAGCGTTCGGCAATTCGATCGCGTTCTAAAACGATGTGTTCAACGCCATTGTTGCTAAGATGTTCGCTCATAGCCAAACCCGCTTGGCCCCCACCAACAATCAGCGTGTTGACTATTTCCGTACTCATTCGCCTAAATTCCAAAAGCCAATATGATGACTTAGCGAGCTTATCCTAACTATCGAATGACAGATAGTGACAAGAACCAATTGTTAGGTGCTCTTACAGAGTTTTCAAATATTCGATTAACGCTTTTACGCCTTCAGGGTCGTTTGACCAGTCGAGCTTATAGGTCTTGCCGTCGGCGGTAATGTCTTTGTCGTGGCCTTGGTTGCTTAAAACCTCAGTGGTCGTGGTGTCAAAGACGTAAGCCGCAGAATTTTGATTTTTATTGGATAAGGGCATTTGCCATGAAAAGCCCAATTTGGTCTTGTCATAAGACAATCTGCTTTTCACAAATTGATCAGGTCTGCTTTTAGGCATCAGTAGGTGGTAGAGCGTTGGGATGGAGCCATTATGCAGGTAGGGGGCTTGTGCCCAGATGCCACCAAGCGGAAGGGCATTATATCCAAGTTGTTGGTCTGCGGCTGTCATGATCAAGTCTTCGCGGTCGACCAGTGAGACGCCCTCAAACTGAGCGCAAGGGCGCGTGAGTTGGCCGTGTATTTTTACTTCTGTCGAAGGCGAGCAAACGCTTGCAAGACGCGCTACTCCCGCATCGCGAATGGGGGAGGTTACAATCTTGGCGCGATTAAATTCTGTGCCTAGATTGTCATAAACCGTGCCGTTGTTATCGCGATGGCAGGCGCTGCAATTTTCCTCAAATAAAGCACGGCCTTTGTCCGCAAGGTCGGTATCTACCTCAAAGGGATAAACGGGGGCGGGCAGAGCGCTCAGCAAATTGCTTGAATAAGCGGCCACGCGAATATCGTTGTCATTCAGGCCAGAGGTGAGCTGCGCTGCAAGGTTGCGGTAAATCGGCAAGGGTATATTGCCGTTCCATTGGCCACCGCCCTCATGAATGTTGCGCTTTTCTTGGTCCCAACTGACCTTGCGTCTATCTTGCTCCCATACGGCCATAAAATCGGTTATCCCGGGTGTTGGTGGCGCGATGAACCACCATGCGATGAGGCGGTTGAAGAAGCCTTCTATTTTGGAATAGCCGGTGGTGGTGCTGATCCCTGTTGCGTCCGCCATGCCGGGCGTGCCATGCCAAAAGGCTTGGCCCAGCGGGTCGTAGCTTTGATCCTTCAAGATCTCTAGAGCCTGATAGTCTAATTCTACCTTGGTTATAAAGGCATCAATGAGTTTAGGTGCTTGGCGCTTAAAGTTTTCAATCTGCGCGTGCTCATAGTCGGCGTTTAGGTGGCGGCCTTGGTATTGGTAATTTTGATAAAAGAAGTTTGGATTTTCAGCGTGAACCTTGGTGAGCGCGTTTAAGAACACGGTCGTTGCTTTTTCGCGCTTTGCAGCCTCGTTTGTTGCTCCGTCAACAACGGCTTGCAAGGATTTAAAAATGCGCAGCTTGAATTGGACGATGTTGAATTCTGAATTAATCCCGCCATCGAGATAAATGATCTTGCCCTGATTGTCTTTGACGCGGCCAATATGGCACGAGCCGCAGGTGACACTTGTGTAATCGACGCTATCTGTGATCAGAATTTCCCGATTGAAAAAACTCACGCCTATGCCGCTTGCGATCGGATAATTTGGGTCGCGTTCATCGTGAAAGAGGCCAACCACATCAAGAAAATTGTCTTTGCTGCCCCAATGCTCTGGTGCGACGTGTGGCAGCAACTTTAAAATGATGAAAGGGATGCCGTCGCTCTGACTAAAGGCATGTTTGGCAAACCATGCGTAATCAACGCTATGTTTTTGGAGATAAGCACCGTGTGCTGTGCGGCGTGAGGTTTGCTCTGCTTGCCAACTGTTTTGGGCGTCTTGGGTGAGGTCTTTTGTCGTCGTATTTTGGGCGCGTAACGAGCCGAGATTTGTGAAAACCGCGAGAATAAAAAAAGTCAAAATGGCTTTCATTAAAATAGACATGACCTGTTCCAATTTAAACGCACAAAGGTGCGACGTTAACGCATAAGGGGGTGTTTGTTTCCAACTTAGCATCTTTATCATTGTGAGCTCTATCTCGTAATCCAACTCACCTGTCAAATGTGATGAGGATACGGTTGATTATGGATAGACTTGACGTTATCTCACGATTATATCTGCTACTTAAGCAATATTGGGGAAGTGCTTATGAAGCGAATATTTTGGTTTGCATTGCCTGTGCTCATATTGGAAGCAATATTTCTTGCTACTCAACTTTTCCCGGGCCAAAACTTTAGTGATCATGCTTATAAAGTTTCGCCCGACGATCCGCCGATTAATGTTGAGTTAGATCAAGGCTGGGATGATGAATCGCGGGCATTTTGGTATGAGGCGACCCAAGGTTCGCGCCTTTTGCCGCTTGAATGGATGGAAGCGCTAGAGCAACCACGGTCCACGGGGTTGTTTATGGATCCAGAGCATATTAAATCTCATAACTTCATTCCCAGAAGGGTCGATGTACCTGACCGTGAGAACCCAGCACAGCTAACGCTTGGCATGGCGCTCAACAATCAATCCGATCTTAATTTGGAGCGCACGCAATTAAGATGGAAACCGAACCAAACAGATAAAGAGTATTGGGCTGGGTTTACCTGTTCTGCCTGCCATACAACTCAAATTACCTATAAGGGCAATGAAATCAGAGTTGACGGTGGTGGTTCGCTTATGAACTTCCAGTCTTTCATGTATGCGCTTAATTTAGCACTTGAAGAGACCTATGTATTGGGGGAGAAGTGGGAGCGTTTTGCGTCAAGAATTTTGCCGGATGCACAATCTAAGGCGGAATATGGCGACAAGCTGAGAGCCGAGTTTAAAAAGCTTCTAGATTGGCAAAAACGCGAAGCTTTGAGTAATCACACCTTTGTCAAATATGGCTACGGTCGGATTGATGCCTTTGGCCATATCTATAACAAGGTCGCTTTGTTGCTTGACGATGACAAGCAACGATTTAACCAGCCTGATGCGCCTGTGAGCATTCCCTTCATTTGGAGTGCGCCGCAATATAATAAGGTGCAATATAATGGTGCGGCACCACGGGTTTATTTTTGGGGTATTGATGTTGGTGCGCTTGCCAGAAACATGGGTGAGTTTATTGGTGTTTTTGGGGATGTGACTGTTGAAAAACAGATTGGCAAAGATGGCTTTACCTCAAGCGTTGATCTTAAAAACTTATACAGTCTTGAAAAATCAACAGAACATATGCGCTCGCCTAAATGGCCGACAAAAATTTTTGGTCCTCATGATGAAGAGGAGCAAAAGGTAGAGGCAAAACTTGTTGCGCGAGGGGAAGACCTTTATCAACAAAACTGTGTTTTGTGTCATGACGTGGTGGACCGCACAGATACAACGCGAGATATCATTGTTCAGGAAAACTATTTAGCAAGTGAGGCGAAAATTGCAGAAGGACGATTGGAAGGCCTTCCTAAACATTTACGCGACAAACCCATAGAAAAGACGTCTACGGATCCTTGGATGGCGTGTAATGCCTATTCAGCGACGCTGCGCACGGGGTTGTGGAGTAGTGATCGCGCGGCTGCGTCCAATGTTAACTACAAGAGTATTGAGCGTGGTGATCCAGTTGCTCTTGGTGAGCAGTTAGAAGCAAGTAAGCTTTTGAGCCTAACGGTTGCAGGCATCATGGCAGCTAATCAGAGCAATGTGACTGAATTGATTGGTACGAGTTTCTTAAGCGCGCCGAGTATTCCCAGAGGGATCGGTCGAATTGATGATGAAGCCTCCGTGGTTGAATTGGGCAGCGAATGGCAAAACTTCGACCGGAAGAGTGATAAAACGAAGCGTTTGGAAGACTGTTTACGGGTCTGTCTCGTGCTCTCTGAACATGATGTCGAAAACAATTCTCTCGGCTACACAAGTCGCCCGTTGAACGGCATTTGGGCAACAGCGCCTTATTTGCACAATGGATCGGTTCCGACCTTATATGATTTGCTCTTGCCAGCAGATAAGCGTCCAAATTGGTTTTGGACGGGTAGCTACGAATATGATCCGGTTAAGGTCGGTTTCATCACCAATAAAACGGAAGAAAACCGTTTTTTGTTTGAGGCGCGTAATAGTACGGGGGGTGCTTTGAACTCTGTTGATGGCAACACGAACCGGGGTCATGATTACGACAATGAAAAGTTAAGTGACGAGGATCGCATGGCGCTCATCGCTTATTTGAAAACATTATAGGCGGTTTGTTAGATGTCACGGTTGCGTAAGGGTTTAAAAATAGCGGGGATCGGCCTTGTAAGTGTGACCGCGATTTTGTGGGGTGCGGACAGGTTTTCCAACAAATTACCGCCAGAATTGAGAGGGGCGGAAGACCTTGAGCGGGCAACGGTTGATGCCATTATCAAGCAAATTATTACTGACTTGGAAGAAACAACCCGCGATAGACCAGGAACGGTAACACGGGATGCTCATGCAAAATCTCATGGCTGTGTGAAAGCAACATTTAAGGTTGATGACGATCTTCCAGACAATTTGAAGGTCGGCATGTTTGCCAATGCAGGCGCCGAACATAAGGCATGGGTACGCTTTTCCAATGGTTCCTTCAAACCGAGTAATGATATCGATTTTGATGGCCGTGGCTTAGCGTTGAAAATCCTTAATACGCCACCAACAAGCAAAGCATCTGAAACGGGATCGGTTGACCAGTTTGATATCCTTATGGGCAATCACCCTGTTTTCTTCTCGCCTAATCCGGTGGATTATTTTGACTTTGTGAAAGCTGGAATTCTTATTGGCAAGCCGGGCGGGCTTCGCAAATATTTCATGCCAAGCTTGAACCCATTTAGCTGGCGCATTCAAGGTTTTATTGATGCTTATACAAACAGCAGCTTGGAAATTACAACGCCGCTCAACATGCAGTATTTCTCAATGTCGCCTTATGGCTTCGGTGCCAAGCAACAAATTAAATATACGGCAAAGGCTTGTAGCGTAGACCAAGCGGATGTCGTGGCGAACCTCGATAAGAGCAGCCCTAATTATTTAAGGGAAAATTTGAAAAAGCACCTTGATGTTGCGCCTGCGTGTTTTGCTTTGTCGGTGCAGGTGAACGACGGGTCGGTTTCTGTTGAAGATGCATCAGCAGATTGGAGCGAGGACAAGATGCCGTTTCAAGAGGTTGGTCGCATCTCTATTCCAAAGCAGGATTTTGCGAATGGGCATAACGACGATTTTTGCGAACACTCCGATTTTAACCCAGCAAGAACACCTGATGAATTTCAGGCATTGGGTGGCCTTAATCGCCTCAGAAAAGAAGTCTATTCAGCAATATCAGGCTATCGCCATGGTCGCAATCAACGAGAAGTTTCCGACCCCCATCTTGCTTGGGACAAAGAATAGACGAGAGATTTAGCCACAAACTGCGTCAGAGCGTGTGCTGGTGTTGTCAGACAAACACGAACTGGTCTGCGAATGCAATGTTGTGGGGTAGGGCTTATATCTCACCGCTTCCGAAACAAACGCTTTAATCTAACAAGGCCCTGAACAATGATGCCCTATTTACCAATAAGGATTGGGAAAATGCGAAGAATGAACTCTCTTTAGAAGTCTTTTAGACATAGGGGACAATCAAGAAATTCAGCTCAATTGCCCCACATTTTGGCATTTAAAGAAACGCAATACGACTACTGTGTCGCAATTTTCGCCATTGGGTTATTTTGATGGGTAGTCCAATTAGCATAATCGGCGTTGATTGGTTTTGACGTACGCGGGTCTGTTCCCTCAACCAATTGTTCCATGGTGATGCATTCTTCGACAGGACAGACATTCACACAAAGATTACAACCGACACATTCTTCATCGATCACTTCGAAGCGACGTTTGCCGTCAACCATGTTGGTAATCGCCTGATGTGATGTGTCTTCGCAGGCAATATGGCAACGACCACATTGGATGCATGAATCTTGATTGATCTTCGCCTTAGTGATGTAGTTGAGATTGAGATATTGCCAGTCGGTAATGTTCGGTGTGGCCATGCCACGAAAGTCTTCGATGGTGTTGTAACCTTTCTCATCCATCCATTCGTTCAAACCTGAAATCATCTCTTGAACGATCTTAAAGCCGTAAGTCATGGCAGCCGTGCATACCTGAACATTGCCACAACCAAGAGCGATATACTCTGCGGCATCACGCCATGTTTCAATACCACCGATACCCGAAATCGGGAGACCATTTGTTTCTGGGTCACGTGAAATTTCACCAACCATGTTGAGAGCAATCGGTTTAACCGCCGGGCCGCAATAACCACCATGTGTGCCCTTACCATCAATCGTGGGGGTGGGGGCCATTTGATCCAAGTCGATGGCAACAATTGAGTTGATCGTGTTGATGAGCGAAACAGCGTCTGTGCCACCGTTCTTTGCAGCACGAGCGGGATAACGCACATCGGTAACATTGGGAGTAAGCTTGGTAATGATGGGTAGATCGGAGTGCTTTTTACACCATTCTACAACCATCTGGATATATTCAGGAACTTGACCGACAGCGGCGCCCATGCCGCGCTCACTCATGCCGTGGGGACACCCGAAATTCAATTCCACACCGTCACATCCTGTTTCCAAAACACGATTGAGGATGTACTTCCAAGGTTCTTCTTCACATGGCACCATCAATGATGCAATCAAGGCGCGATCTGGCCAGTTTTCTTTAACAGCCTTCATTTCTTGAAGATTGATTTCCAAATCACGGTCCGTAATCAGTTCGATATTGTTGAGACCAATCAAACGCCGGTCAGAACTCCATACTGCGCCATAGCGAGGGCCATTAACATTAACGATCGGCGGCCCCGCTTCACCGAGGGTTTTCCAAACGACTCCACCCCAACCAGCTTCAAAGGCGCGTTCAACATTATAGCGCTTATCCGTCGGTGGCGCAGATGCCAGCCAGAACGGATTAGGGGATTTAATACCAATAAAATCTGTACTCAGATCAGCCATAATTTCCTCCTCATGCACTCAAAGCGCGGTGAATATCTTCTGCTGCGAGTTTGCCATCCTCAACGGAGACAACGGTCAAATCCTCGCCGCCCGCAATGCAATCTCCACCCGCCCAAATTTTCGCGTGACTTGTTTTACGATTTTCATTGACGACAATGCGACCGCGATTGAGGTCAATAGCAGCTTCTTTTAACAGCGCTGCGGCTGGACTTTGACCAATCGCTTTAAAAACCTGATCGGCTTTGATTGTTGTTGTCTCACCCGTACCGCTCAATTTCCCATCTTCAGAAGATGTATACTCAAGCGTAATGCTGGAAATGGCATCCCCTTCAACCGACAAGCTTTTTGGTTGCAGCCAATGACGAATTGTCACCCCATTTGTCTGTGCAACCTCTTGCTCATACGACGATGCATTCATGCTTTCTGCTCCTCGGCGATAAGCGATTGTCACATTTTCAGCGCCCAGCAACTTCACTTGTGTTGCAATATCGATTGCAGTCATGCCGCCGCCGATAACAACGACATTTCTACCAACTTCCATCTCGGTAAGATCTTTTGATTGACGTAGTTTGGCAATGTACTCAACGGCATCGATGCAACCTTCTGCATCATCACCATCAATATTGAGATCATTGACGCCCGGTAGGCCAATACTCAAAAATACAGCGTCAAAGTCAGCAGTTAAATCATCAAGCGAGATATCTTTGCTGAGGGCTTGTCCGTATTTAATGTCAATACCGCCAATATCCAGCACAAAATCGACTTCGCTGGCAGCGAAATTATCAGTCGATTTGTACGCGGCGATACCGAATTCATTGAGGCCACCCGCTTTTTCTTTCGCTTCATAAATCACAACATCATGGCCATGCATAGAGAGCCGATGAGCGCAGGAAAGACCTGCCGGTCCGGCGCCTACAATGGCAATACGTTTGCCAGTGGCGGCTGCGCGGACGAATGGATGAGTGTCTGCATTATCCATCAAATAATCGGTCGCATATCTCTGCAATTGTCCAATTTTAACCGGCTTGCCTTCTGCAGTTTCTCGAACGCAGACTTGCTCACACAACGTCTCTGTCGGACATACGCGGGCGCACATACCACCCAAAATATTGCTTTCAAGGATCGTTTCCGCAGAACTCATCGTGCTTCCAGTCGAAATTTGCCTGATAAACATCGGAATATCGATGCTTGTCGGACATGCTGTTACACATGGCGCATCATAACAAAAATAGCATCTATCAGCTTCAACCAGCGCTTCATGAGTATTCAGTGGAGCGTGAATATCTTCGAAATTAGTCGCCAATTGTTCCGCGCTCAGGCGACCGGCTCTTATATCAACCATGGAATGTCCTCCTCAAAAAGGCAAAACTCAGGGGTTTTTGACACGCAAACACGAGCCAATCGGAGTTAATCGCGCCCCTCAACCAAAAAGGTTGAGGGGGAATTTGATCTACTTGATCTTGTTGGTCACTTTGTCGGTCCAAGCTCCAACAGGAGGGCCTGAAATCACTGGGTCAGAACCGCCAGCAAGCAATGTTTTAACGGTCAATTCAGCCGCTGCTACATCCAATGTTCCGTCTGAGCCTTCTGTCAATTTGTTGATCTCACCGACCATACGGACCTGATGTGTTTCTGTTTGAGCGCCCGATGCGTCATTTTCCAAAACGATATCAGCAGCCTCTTCCGGGTTTTCGCGTGCGAAGGCCCAACCCTTCATAGAAGCCTTTACGAAGCGCGCCAATTTATCGACTGTCTTTTCATCAGCAAGGCTGTCTTCAAGAACATAAATACCATCTTCCAGAGTTGCGACGCCCTGATCTGTGTAATTGAACACGATCAAATCATCTGGCGTAAAACCAGCATCGATCAGCTGCCAATATTCGTTATATGTCATGGTAGACACGCAATCGGCTTGTTTTTGGATCAATGGATCAACGTTGAAGCCCTGTTTCAAAACAGTTACGCCATCTGCACCACCTTCTGTGCTGAGACCCAATTTGCTCATCCAGGACAGAAATGGGTATTCATTACCGAAGAACCAAACGCCCAGTGTTTTGCCCTTAAAATCTGCGGGTGAAGCAATGCCGGAATCTTTACGACATGTAAGCATCATGCCTGAACGTTTGAATGGTTGCGCGATGTTGACCAGCTTCACACCTTTCTCGCGTGAGGCGAGGGCGGATGGCATCCAGTCAATAATCACATCGGCGCCACCACCAGCAATGACCTGCGGAGGAGCAATATCTGGCCCGCCGGGTTTGATCTCGATATCGAGTCCAGCTTCTTCATAGAAACCTTTATCTTTCGCAACATAGTAACCTGCAAATTGCCCTTGAGTGACCCATTTTAATTGCAAAGTCAGCTTGTCAGCGGCATGCGCTGCTGACGCCAATGTTGCAGCAAGTGCAGTACATATTCCTAACTTCAGTAATCTATTCATCGTTCATCTCCAGTTGGTTTGTGTTTCTGTTTGCTTTCATCATCTTCTGTTGGAAGGGTGCCAAAAAGTTAAGGATCGTTCCAAAAGGACAAGTGCTCCATAAGAAAGTGATCCTGCTAGGGCGGCGACGAAAATCTCGGCCCACACCATATCCACATTTAACCGACCTACTTCGGCAGAAATGCGAAACCCCATGCCGACAATGGGCGTGCCGAAAAATTCGGCGACAATTGCACCAATCAGTGCAAGCGTTGAGTTTATCTTCAAGGCGTTGAAGATAAATGGCAAGGCAGCAGGAAGGCGAAGCTTGAATAAGGCTTGAAAATCACTTGCTGCATAAGTTTTCATGAGATCACGTTCCATCTGGTTCGCGGTTGCGAGGCCAGCAACGGTGTTCACGAGCATCGGGAAGAACGTCATCACCACCACAACCGCGGCCTTTGACTGCCAATCAAAGCCAAACCACATGACCATGATTGGTGCGATGCCGATGATAGGAAGGGCTGAAACGAGATTGCCAATGGGCATGACGCCGGCTTTGAAAAACGGCGAACGGTCGACGAGAATAGCGACCATAAAACCCAGACCGCAGCCTATAATATAACCGCTTAATACAGCCTTCAAATATGTCTGTTGAAAATCAGCCCATAGGATTGGCACCGAATTGGTGATGCGTTCCCAAATCATGCTTGGAGGTGGCAATAAAACGGTGGGAACGTCAAATCCACGTGTGACACCCTCCCACAGACCTAGGATTGCCGCGCCAAACAAAAACGGGATCAATAAATTGATTAAGGTGCTGCTGACTCTATCTTTCGGTTCTTGTCGGCTGAGCCATGTATTCGCAGCCCATGCAACGACCCAAAATATAAGTGAGGTGATTAGAATGCTTGTACCACTCATGCCGCATCCCCTCTCACGCCCATACGTGCGTTAACGAGTTTGCCGAGATAACCGATGAAAGCGACCAGCAGACCTGCAAGTATTGCAGCAACAATGAGAGCAGACCAGATTTGAATCGTTTGGCCAAAATAAGAACCGGCCAATAATCGTGCTCCCAATCCAGCCACAGCACCCGTTGGTAATTCACCAACAATCGCTCCAACTAACGAGGCCGCAATGCCAACTTTCATGGAGGCGAACAGGTAGGGCATCGATGCCGGTAGGCGCAGCTTGCAGAAGGTTTCGTTATGGCTCGCATTATACGTTTTCAGGAGATCAAGATGCATCACCTCAGGTGATCGCAATCCCTTCACCATGCCAACAGCGACTGGGAAGAATGAGAGATAGGTTGAGATAACTGCCTTAGGAAATAGGCCGGAAATGCCAACAGCATTCAGGACCACGATAATCATTGGTGCAATGGCTAGAATGGGAATCGTTTGCGACGTAATAATCCATGGCATCAAAGATTTATCGAGAACACGCGAATGCACGATACCCACTGCCAATGCAATGCCGAGAAGGGTGCCCATAACGAAACCCAATAGCGTCGCAGAAAGCGTTATGTTTGCATGATAAACCAAACTCCGTTTTGACGTGATTTTCTTTTCAACGGTCGTTTTCCAGATTTCCTGCGCGACCTGATGCGGTGCTGGCAGGACGGGACGTTTCTGTGCCATTGTTGCAGGCACCACCTTCGACCATGTCGTTTCTTTGCCAAGACGCTCTGCCTGATCCCATTCAAACGGCGCATTAAGAAGCACAGCACAGGCGTACCACACGGCGAAAATCACTGACACAATTGTCAAAACAGGTACGAAGGCGCCACGCGGTTTAGTCATCGTAAGAATGCCCCGCTCTCAAGCCGTCACGAACGCGATGAGCTATTTTCAAAAATTCTGGCGTCTCGCGAATATCCAAAGGACGTTCCGTACCAAGGTCGCAATCAATGATGTCATGGATGCGGCCAGGACGCGGGCTCATCACCACTATTTTTGTCGAGAGGAAAACCGCTTCCGGAATGGAGTGCGTCACAAAAACCACCGTTTTACGTGTCTCTGCCCATAGCTTTAGGAGTTGTTCATTCAGGTGGTCTCGAACGATTTCATCCAGTGCGCCGAAAGGTTCATCCATCAAAAGCATATCAGGCTCAACCGCTAAGGCCCGTGCAATGGAGGCGCGTTGTTGCATGCCACCTGATAATTGCCATGGGAACTTGTTTTCAAATCCTGTTAAGTTCACCAGTTCCATGTTCTTGATGATACGTGCTTGCTGTTCAGCTTTCGATATACCCATAATTTCCAAGGGGAGCGCGATATTGTTCGCAATTGTACGCCAAGGATAAAGTGCCGCTGCTTGAAATATATAACCGTAAGCACGGTCTTGGCGTGCTTGTTGCGGGCTCGTGCCGTTCACTGAGATCGACCCAGAAGTTGGTTTTTCAAGGTCTGCAATTACGCGCAGCAAAGTCGTTTTACCACAGCCGGATGGGCCAATCAGCGAAACAAACTCCCCTTGCTCGATGGTTAAATCGATATCGGATAGAGCATGGACAGAGTCGTCATTGGTTCCAAAGGTCAGATTAAGACCTAATGCCTCGATTACGGTATTTGATTGTTTTGTATTCGTTACTATCAAGCGACTTGCCCCGAGAAAATATGTTCAATTGGTCCGAAAACTATACGCCTGTCGCTGGAATTCCCGTGCGTTTCACGGGTGTTGCTGCAGTGAGTGCTTTCCATTTTGAAAGGGCGGAGTTCACCGTTCCATTTGGCGCGCGTTTTACGAATTTACCGTGACCTTCTTGTACTTCAACAGCCCCATCATTGATCGCCAATTGCCCGCGTGACAGGACAAAGCGCGGCAGGCCTTTGACATGCTTGCCTTCAAAAACATTGTAATCGATTGCGGACTGCTGAGTTTCAGCATTGATGGTTTTTTCTTTATTGGGATCCCAAACGATCAAATCAGCATCTGACCCAACCAAAACCGCACCCTTTTTAGGATAGGTATTCAGGATTTTCGCGATGTTGGTAGAGGTAACGGCAACAAATTCATTCATTGTCAGGCGGCCTGTCTCGACACCTTGTGTCCATAGCATTGGCAAGCGATCTTCAAGTCCACCAGTGCCATTCGGAATTTTAGTGAAATCCCCTGCACCAAAGCGCTTTTGTTCCGTTGTAAAAGCACAATGATCGGTTGCAACGACGGACAAAGAGCCAGATTGCAAACCTGCCCACAGACTGTCTTGATGTTTCTTATTACGAAAGGGCGGTGACATGACGCGACGGGCCGCATGATCCCAATCCTCGTTGAAATATTCGCTCTCATCCAAGGTGAGATGCTGGATGAGCGGCTCCCCCCAAACGCGCTTACCTTGCATTTTCGCTCGGCGGATTGCCTCATGTGCTTCTTCACAGGAAGTATGGACCACATAGAGCGGAGCGCCAGCCATATCAGCAATCATAATAGCGCGGTTTGTTGCTTCGCCTTCAACTTGGGACGGACGGGAATAGGCATGTGCTTCCGGTCCGGAATTTCCTTCCGCCAATAATTTGGCCGATAGTTCGGCAACAACGTCACCATTTTCAGCATGAACCATCGGCGTTGCACCCAGTTCAGCACAACGTTGGAACGATGAATAAAGCTCATCATCATTCACCATCAACGCACCTTTATAAGCAAGAAAATGCTTGAACGTATTGATGCCTTTATCTTTTACGATGGTCTCCATTTCGTTGAAGACTTGTTCACCCCACCACGTGATTGCCATATGGAATGAATAGTCACAATTGGCGCGTGTGGACTTGTTGTCCCAACGTTGAATTGCACTTAAGAGCGACTCATCCGGATTGGGCAAACAGAAGTCGACAACCATTGTCGTGCCGCCTGAAAGACCGGCGCGGGTGCCACTTTCAAAATCGTCCGAAGAATAGGTTCCCATAAACGGCATTTCGAGGTGAACATGTGGGTCGATACCACCTGGCATCACGTAACAATCAGTGGCGTCTAATTCTTTTTCACCTGAAAGGTTAGGGCCAATCTCGCTAATAATTCCATCTTCGACCTTTACGTCGGCTTTGTAAGTAAGGTCGGCGGTTACAATTGTGCCGTTCTTGATAACAGTTGCCGTCATTTGAAATCTCCCTTCAAATCCTCAATTTGCAATCTCAGCAGTTTCAATAACCGCATGGAATAAAACATCCGCACCTGCACGCGCCCAATCCAATGAAATTTCTTCTGCTTCATTGTGCGAAAGACCATCGACACATGGACACATAACCATGGCGGTCGGCGCGACACGATTTATCCAGCACGCATCATGGCCAGCACCGGAAATGATATCACGGTGACTATAACCCAGACGCTCAGCAGCATTGCGGATTGCAGAAACGCATTTCTCATCGAACTTCACGGGGTCAAAACCACCGACTTTTTCGAATTCCACTTCCAATCCCAAATCGTCGCAAATCTTTTTTGCGCCTTGGTGCAAACGGTTTTCCATGTCGGTAATCACGTCCAGCACTGGTGAGCGGAAATCAACCGTGAAGATAACTTTGCCAGGAATAACATTGCGACTGTTTGGAAAGACCTCAATGTGCCCGGCCGCGCCAACTGCGTCGGGTTTATGTGACCATGCAATCTCGTCTACAAGATTGAGCACTTTTGCCATGCCAAGCCCTGCATTTTTGCGCATTGGCATCGGTGTTGAACCGGTGTGGCTTTCTTTCCCGGTAATGGTTACCTGTGTCCATGAAAGACCTTGCCCGTGGGCGACAACACCGATGTCTTTTTCTTCTGCTTCAAGGATCGGGCCTTGTTCGATATGAAGTTCGAAGAAAGCATGCATTTTGCGCGCTCCAACTTCTTCGTCACCACGCCAACCAATACGAGCAAGTTCATCACCAAATTTCAAACCTTCGACGTCCTCACGATCGTAAGCCCAGTCTTGAGTATGCATTCCGGCAAAGACGCCAGACGCCAGCATAGGGGGAGCAAATCGTGTGCCTTCCTCGTTGGTGAAATTAGTGACAACGATAGGATGTTTTGTTTTGATGTTGAGATCATTCATCGTGCGGACTATTTCTAAGCCAGCGAGTACGCCCAACACACCATCATACTTGCCGCCAGTCGGTTGTGTGTCGAGGTGAGAGCCCACATAGACGGGCGGGGCTTCTGGGTCAGTTCCTTCACGGCGCATGAACATATTACCCATTTGATCTAGCCCCATGGTCAAGCCAGCGTCTTCGCACCATTTTTGGAAAAGAGCACGACCTTGAGCGTCTTCATCAGTAACCGTCTGGCGATTGTTGCCGCCAGCGATACCCGGACCAATCTTGGCCATCTCCATCAGGCTGTCCCAGAGACGATCGCCGTCTATTCTTAAATTCTCTCCCGGTGCCGCCATCTGAAATCTCCTGAGTTGATAAATATTCGACCGTATCAGCGGTCAATTGATTGACTTTAACACCGATCCAAGTGTCTCGAAGATGAAATCAATCTCTGATTTTGAAATGATAAGGGGCGGGGACAACGCAATGATATCTCCTGTCGTGCGGATAAGCAGGTTCTTGTCGTACGCCTCAAGGAAAGCGGAAAACCCACGCTTGGTTGGTTCGCTTGCAATTGGAGCTAGTTCAATTGCACCAATCAACCCTAGATTTCTAACATCGATGACATTTGGATGGTCTTTCAGTGAATGGAGACCTTGCTCCCAGTAATCCGAAAGTTCGGCCGCTCGTGTGTACAACCCTTCTTCTTCATAGGTGTCGAGTGTCGCCAAGGCTGCAGCACATGACATCGGATTGCCAGAATATGTATATCCGTGGAAGAGTTCGATTAAGTGCTCGGGTCCAGTCATGAATGCATTGTAAATTTCGGAAGAAGCGAAAGTTGCACCCATTGGGATAATGCCGTTTGTCAGTCCCTTAGCCGTCACCATTAAATCGGGTGTAACGCCAAAATACTGCGATCCGAATGGCGCGCCGATCCGACCATAGCCTGTGATCACTTCGTCAAAGATTAAGAGGATACCGTGGTCGTCGCAGTGTTTTCTCAAACGTTGCAAATATCCTTTTGGTGGCAATAGAACGCCCGTAGATCCTGCAAGTGGTTCGACAATAACTGCTGCAATCGTTGAGGGGTCATGAAGTTTTGCAATACGCAGCAAATCATCTGCATATTCTTCCCCGTGTTCTGGCTGTCCCTTGGTGAATGCATTGCGTTCCAGATCGTGCGTATCACGCATGTGATCAACACCCGTGAGCAATGTTCCGAACATTTTGCGGTTTGCCACAATACCGCCGACTGAGACACCACCAAAGTTTGTTCCGTGATAACCACGTTCGCGACCAATGAGCCTGAACCTGCCTCCGTCGCCTTTCGCCTTATGATAGGCAAGGGCAATTTTTAACGCAGTCTCGACACCTTCGGAGCCTGAATTTGTAAAAAACACATGGTCAAGGCCATTGGGAGATAATCTTGCAAGCCTTGCAGCGAGTTCAAAAACTTTCGGATGCCCCATCTGAAAGGCCGGTGCATAATCAAGCTCTTCCACTTGATTTTTGATAGCTTCCACTATTTTAGGGCGCTTGTGACCAGCGTTAACGCACCACAATCCGGCCGTTGCATCCAGAACTTGGCGACCATCATCTGTCTTGTAGTGCATTTTATCTGCAGCCACGAACATGCGAGGAGCTTTGTGAAATTGCCTATTCGCAGAATAAGGCATCCAGAACGCATCTAGGTTATTAACGCGTGCGTTTTGCATTGTGATAATCCCTGCCTCTCGTTTTATTTGAATAGCCTCCTATATCCTGCACGATCGGTCAAGATGGAGAAATAGGCATTGTATATGTTTTATAAAATATTGAATTTATTGAGTTTATTTTGTACCTCTGTGAGGGGTGTCTAATTTTGTTGCAGAATTTACAGAAAAAGGTTCGGGGCTGATGCACCGCGAAAGCAAAGAGCAAACAAGAGCGCGTAATGTCAATGCGATCTTAAGAGCTGCAGAAATGGCCTTTGCTCAGCACGGCTATCGAGGCGCTTCTTTGAGCCGAATTGCTGAGATGGCAGGTGTACCAAAATCTAATATTGCTTATTATTTTTCATCCAAACAGAAGCTCTACGAAGAGGTTTTGAGTAATATTTGTATGTTGTGGCTGGACGCGGGTGATGAAATTTCTAAAGAGAACGACCCCGAAGCCGCTCTCACCAGTTACATTCATCACAAATTGGATCTTGCGCGCAGCCGTCCCTATGGTTCAAAGGTCTGGGCCAATGAAATCATTGCAGGGGCACCGTTCATACAGAGTTTTCTAAGCACGACTGTGAAAGCGTGGATCACACAACGCGCCTATGTTTTGGAATATTGGATGGATCAAGGGTTCTTGCAGCGCACTGACCCTCAAACTATCTTTTATTTGATTTGGTCAACAACGCAGCATTATGCAGATTTCAATACTCAAATTGAAATCCTCAATGATGAAAAGCCGCTTTCAGATGAGCAATGGGAAAACGCTAAGAGCACCATTGCCAGGATGATTATACGCGGTTTGACAGTGCGTTCAGCTTAAGGTTGAAGCGGGATCACATATCTTCGCGCAAGAGCAATAAGAGCGCGATCAACGTCAAGGCTACTCCGATATAAATCAAAGGTGGTTGGTGCGTACCGTCGATCAAACTATGAAGCACCACCCAGCTTGGAATAAGATAGGTATAAGCCATTACCTTGCCGGGTGTCAGCCGAGGTATTGCATACTGAAGTAAGAAGAATGTGCCTGCCGTTGTGACAATGCCAAGGTAAAAAGCAACACCCCATATTGCAGGGCTGAGAGTGGTGAAGTCCGCTTCAGGAATTTCAGGTAAAGCATAGATTATTGTCACAATCAGCGCGCCGCAAACCGTGCCAAAGGCAACCTGAAACGGGCTTGCATCTGTTACCAAACGTCTGGTGACTGCGGGAACCGCTGCGTGACAAATGACGCCAAACAGAAAGATTGCTTCACCACGCCCAATATCCAGACTTAAGAATTTTTCTAAACTCGCTCCAAAGATTACCCAAAGCGCGCCAATTGCTCCAATCGATAATGAGATAAACGTCCCAATCCCAGTTTTCGTTCCAACCAGTACACGACCCAATCCTGCGGCGATCAAAGGTGTCAGCGTGAAAACAGCTGAAGTAGCAAGTGGCATTGTGATACTCAACGCCTCAAACATTGTAATGAAAAAAGTACCCATCAACGCACCAATGATGAGCCAACGCCACGTCTTCTTGAAAAGGAAACTGAAATCTTTGAGACCATAAAACGCTATTACAGACATAAAAATACATGCGATTATAAAGCGTAATAAAGTCAGTATGGCTGGTGAAATATCTTCTGCAACTAAATCCCCAAACGTAAATGAAAGCGCCACGAGCGCAGAGAATG
This sequence comes from uncultured Hyphomicrobiales bacterium, assembly GCA_964553335.1. Lineage (GTDB taxonomy): Bacteria > Pseudomonadota > Alphaproteobacteria > Rhizobiales > JACESI01 > JACESI01. The sequence goes on from CAZKKW010000022.1 coordinate 18,176, forward strand.
ATAGCATCGCTAGATGCCCTTGAATTGCCGAGCTGAGTTTCATTTAAAGGTGCCGATCATAAAAATGGTGTTCTCACACAAACACGAACGGGTCTCCAAATTCAAGGTTAGGGTAGGGGGTATGCCGCGCAAAGTTGGCGCTACTCGTGAAGCAAGTGGTTTAATCTGACAAGGCCGTTTAATCTGGCAAGCCCCCTGTATGACATGAACGTAATTTAAGAATTTTGAAACATGCAGATGAGAATGGCCCGGCAATGTTTGTCATCAACACCTCCGGTTTTGAACGAGCGTTGTTTTTAAGGTTTCTATCATTTGTTATCGACTCTTCCTTTAATTTTCGTATTATTCGTTTTTGAATGAATATGAAAACAACATCAGGGAATTCAATTAGATGTTCACGACAGAACGCCAGAAAGAAATTTTAGAATTGGTCAAGGCTGAAGGACGCGTATTTGTCGAGGATCTTGTTGAAAAATTTGACGTAACCCCACAGACTTTACGCGCGGACCTTAAGTTTCTTAGCAAAAATAATAAGCTGGTTCGTTTCCATGGTGGGGCACAGGCTATTGATGGTCGTGTGAACGTCGAATATGAGGCTAGGCGCCAGATTGCGGCATCTCAAAAGATAGCAATTGGCAAAGCCGCTGCTAAAATCATTCCGAACAACGCCTCCTTATTCGTCAACATTGGCACAACAACTGAAGCATTTAGCGATGCACTCGCCGAGCACGAAGGATTGATGATTATTACAAATAATATCAATGTTGCCAGTAGCTTAAACCTTGCAGTGAAAAATGAAATGATCATGGCAGGTGGTGCTGTGCGTGCTTCAGATGGCGGTGTTGTTGGTGAGGCGGCGGTTGATTTTATCAATAATTTCAAAGTTGATTATGCCATCATCGGTTCCTCCGCTATTGATTCAGATGGCTCACTTCTCGACTATGATTTTAGAGAAGTGAAAGTCTCACAAGCAATTATTGAAAACGCCCGGCACGTTATATTGATCGCAGATTCCACAAAATTGGAACGCAATGCGCCGGTTCGGATTGGACACATATCTCAGATCGATACCTTTATCACCGACATCATAAGAGACGACAAATTTGCTGCCGCCTGCCTGAAAGGTGAGGTGGATGTTATAGAGGTAGAGAAACGAAGCTGAAAAATCTGAGAAACCGTTAATTTTTCGTTTGACATTCGTTTTCCTTTCGTACGTTATTGTTTTGATGGGCGCTCACAGCTGGACGCTGGGGCCTGGGAGAAAGCATTGTCAGAAGTGTCAGATATATTCGTCATTGGCGGAGGGATAAACGGCTGCGGCATCGCGCGTGATGCGGTTGGTCGTGGTTATTCTGTACGCTTGGCTGAAATGAATGATCTGGCCAGCGGCACATCCTCATGGTCATCAAAGCTCATTCATGGCGGCCTGCGTTATTTAGAGCACTTTGAATTTCGCTTGGTCCGCGAAGCTTTGGGTGAGCGCGAGGTTTTATTGAAGTCTGCGCCTCATATTATCTGGCCGATGCGCTTCTTGTTACCGCATCATAAATCCATGCGACCTGCTTGGATTTTGCGTTTGGGGCTCTTTCTTTACGACCACATTGGCAAACGAAAACTATTGCCAGCCACAAGTTCCGTAAACTTGAAGACGGCAACGGTCGGAGAACCTTTAAAATCGCTTTTTTCCAAAGGTTTTGAATATTCAGATTGTTGGGTCAATGACGCACGGCTTGTTGTTTTAAATGCCAAAGATGCACAAGAACGGGGAGCGATCATTGAAACGCGTACGCAGGTTATCAGCGCGTCCAAAGTTGGTGAGCTTTGGCACATCACCACGAAGAACCTACGCACAGATGAAACTTTTGAACACAAAGCACGATTGATCGTGAATGCGGCAGGGCCGTGGATCGACAAGGTTTTGAGACAAGCATTTGGAAGCAACAAATCCAAAAATGTGCGGCTGGTTCAAGGCAGTCATATTGTTGTGCCAAAGCTACATTCGCATGATCGCGCCTATATTTTTCAAAACGAAGATGAACGCGTCATTTTCGCTCTGCCTTATGAGCAAGATTACACGCTTATTGGCACGACCGATCAAGATTATGACGGTGATCCGTCCGATGTGAAAATTACCGATGAAGAAATATCTTATCTTTGCTCTGCTGCCAGCGAATATTTCAACGAACCGGTAAAACCCGAAGACATTGTTTGGCATTATTCAGGGGTTCGGCCTCTTTTTGATGATGGAGCAACCGCAGCGCAAGAGGCAACCCGTGACTATGTTTTGCGCGTGGATGGTGAGAGCGACGAGGCTGCCGCAATCAACATATTTGGCGGCAAAATCACGACTTACCGTAAATTGTCTGAATCCGTCTTGGAACATATTCAAGACCTTTTGGGTTCACGCAAAGCCTCTTGGACAGCTCAGTCCACGCTTCCCGGCGGTGACTTTGCGGTCGATAAGTTCGATAGCCTTGTCGAGAAACTAAAATCAGATTTTCCCTTTCTAGCCTCATCGCTCGCGGAAAGATTTGTTCGTTCTTATGGCACACGAGCATGGCTTTTGATGGAGGGCGCGCAATCATCAAAAGATATGGGCGCTGAATTTGGGCACTCTTTGAGTGAACGTGAAATCACTTACCTCATGGAACATGAATGGGCCGAATGTGCTGATGATATTCTTTGGCGGCGATCAAAATTAGGAATTGGACTTGGCAAAGAAGATTTTTTAGCGCTTGATGAATGGATAGAAAATAAAACCGCGTCTACTTTCAGGGTAAAGAAGAAGAAGGATTATTGAGTGTTAGAACTGAAAAATGTGAGTAAAAAGGTTGGAAACGCCTTTCACATTAAAGATATTTCTTTATCGCTGGAAAAAGGAACTTTGAATGTTCTTTTGGGTCCAACTTTATCTGGCAAAACATCCTTGATGAGACTGATGGCTGGTCTTGATCGTCCTACGGATGGCGACATATTGATGAATGGCGAAAGTGTCCTGAAAACACCCGTACAAAAGCGCAATGTCGCTATGGTTTATCAGCAATTCATCAACTATCCAGCCTTTAGCGTCTTTGAAAACATTGCTTCGCCCTTGCGGGTTGCCGGCTTTGATAAGCAAACCATCGATAAGAAGGTTCATGAAGCGGCAGACTTGATGAAATTGACGCCCTATCTCGATCGGACAGTGCTCAACCTTTCGGGTGGCCAACAACAACGCACAGCCCTAGCGCGCGCCTTGGTGAAGGACGCTGAGTTGGTTTTGCTTGATGAGCCGCTTGCCAATCTAGATTATAAACTTCGTGAAGAACTACGCATTGAACTTCCGCGTATTTTTGCCGAGACAGGTGCTATTTTTGTTTACGCAACAACAGAACCTCAAGAAGCGTTGCTGCTTGGTGGTGATACGGCAACATTGCATGAAGGGCAGGTTTCCCAATTCGGGTCAACAATCACCGTTCACAACACGCCAGCAAATCTGATAACCGCGCAAACTTTTTCTGATCCACCCATGAATATTATTTCCATGCGCAAGCAGGGGGGTGAGTTTGTGTTTTCACAAGGAGCAGCACCTTGTCCTCAGGATCTAACTGGTCTGGCAGATGGCATGTATAGCATTGGTGTGAGACCGCACCATGTGATGCTAAATGAGCCAACTGGCAAATCATTGAAGGTTGAAGCGACTGTAACGACCACTGAGATTGCGGGTTCTGAGACATTTGTTCATATCAACGAAGATGATCTCAAGATGGTCGTTTTGACCCACGGGGTTCATCGCGTTGAAATTGGTGACAAGATACCCGTTTACCTAGACCCGACGAAATTTTTTATTTTTGACGGACAAGAAGCCCTCGTTTCCGCGCCAACTGTGGGAGGGGTATAATGGCTCAAATTACACTTGATAAACTAGCTCATTCGTACTTGCCGCATCCAAAAACTGATGCCGATTTCGCTGTGAAAGAAATTGACCACGTGTGGAATGATGGTGGAGCTTATGCACTCCTCGGTCCTTCTGGCTGCGGCAAAACAACACTCTTGAACATTATCTCCGGTCTTTTGGTCCCTTCGAAGGGTAAAATTCTATTCGATGGGCACGATATCACCACGTTCCAACCAGAGCAGCGCAATATTGCTCAAGTTTTTCAGTTTCCGGTGATCTATGACACGATGACAGTACGTCAGAATCTGGAATTTCCACTGAGAAACAGAAATGTTCCAAACGATGAGATTGCAAAACGCGTCAATGAAATGATCGATATTCTCGATCTAGGCGACAAAGCCAATCGAAAAGCTCGTGGTTTAACCGCTGATGAAAAACAAAAGATTTCATTGGGGCGCGGCCTCGTTCGCTACGATGTGAATGCGATCTTGTTTGACGAACCTTTGACCGTGATTGACCCCCATATGAAGTGGCAATTGCGCACAAAATTAAAAGACCTTCATCGTCAACTCGGTCACACGATGATTTATGTGACCCATGACCAGACAGAGGCTTTGACATTCGCTGATAAAGTGGTGGTGATGTATGAAGGTGAGGTCGTTCAAATAGGCACCCCCGAAGAGTTGTTTGATGAGCCGGAACACACTTTTGTTGGCTATTTCATTGGGTCTCCAGGAATGAATATTATTCCAACCGAGGTTACGGGATCGACCGCTAACTTGGGCGACCATTCTGTGAAACTCAAAGGCGCATATGCAAAATTAGATGGCAAAACTGAGCTTGGAATTCGTCCAGAATTTATCTCGATGAAGTCATCTGGTTCTGGACTGCCTGCTAAAGTCACAAGCGTAGAAGACATTGGCCGCTTTAAAATTGTACGGGCCAATATTCAAGAGCATAATCTAAACGTTGTTCTTAACGAAGGTGAGAGCGTACCAGCCGATCCCTTGTTGTCATTCGATCCTGAACGCATCAACATTTATCAAAATGATCATCTTGTCCGTCCGCAATCCAAAGCGAAGGGGGCATAGATTATGGAAAAGACATATAACAATAAAGCATGGTTGCTGGTCATTCCCGTCTTCTTGTTAGTCGCGCTCTCAGCGATTATTCCAATCATGACCGTGGTCAACTACTCGTTCCAAGACACATTTGGCAAAAATGTCTTCTTTTGGGCTGGAACGGAGTGGTTCATCGATGTCTTACGCTCCGAGCGTTTTCATGATGCATTGGGCCGCAACTTGCTCTTCTCGTTCATTATTTTATGCATCGAAATACCGCTTGGTATCGCCATTGCATTGTCGATGCCCAAAAGGGGTATTTGGGTGCCTGTCTGTCTCGTTTTGATGGCGCTCCCACTCCTTATTCCTTGGAATGTGGTGGGTACGATTTGGCAGATTTTTGGACGTGGCGACATTGGTTTGCTTGGGTTCACAATGTCTGCAATCGGCATCGAGTATAATTATACCAGCAATGTCTTTGATGCTTGGGCCACAATCATCATCATGGATGTTTGGCATTGGACCAGCTTGGTTGTGTTGCTTTGCTATGCCGGTCTCGTTTCAATCCCTGAGGCATACTACCAAGCAGCGCGCATTGATGGTGCGTCTAAATGGTCGGTCTTTCGTTACATTCAGTTGCCCAAAATGCGGGGTGTTTTGATTATCGCCTTCCTGCTCCGCTTCATGGATTCCTTCATGATTTACACAGAACCATTTGTTCTGACCGGCGGCGGCCCTGGCAATTCGACCACCTTCTTATCGATTGATCTTGTGAAGCAAGCGATTGGTCAATTTGACCTTGGTCCGGCAGCGGCCATGTCGCTCATCTACCAATTGATCGTTCTGCTCATTTGCTACGTGTTCTTCACTGTGATGAGCAATGTGGGCACTGATAAACCAGAAGAGGTGGAAAAATAATGTCCACTACAAAAACAACAACATCGCTCGTTGATGGAAGTAGCCGAGAGAGTATCCGTCAGGCAAAACCACGCAATTTCAAATGGGTGGTTCCCTCGCTCTATATCTTATTTTTGATGCTGCCCATTTATTGGCTCATCAATATGAGTTTTAAAACAAACCAAGAAATCCTGTCGAGCTTCACGCTGATACCGGCCAATCCAACATTGGCCAACTATGAGGTGATCTTCGGTGATCCTTCTTGGTACAACGGCTATATTAACTCAATCATCTATGTGGTCTTAAACACGCTCATATCATTGAGTGTTGCGCTTCCTGCAGCCTATGCATTTTCACGCTATCGTTTCCTTGGCGACAAGCACATGTTCTTTTGGCTGCTATCAAACAGAATGGCACCGGCGGCTGTATTTGTATTGCCATTCTTTCAACTCTATTCAGCCTTTGGATTGATAGATACACACTTTGCGGTTGCCCTTGCACATTGCCTTTTCAACGTTCCGCTCGCCGTGTGGATCCTCGAAGGCTTTATGTCCGGTGTTCCAAAAGAAATTGACGAAACCGCCTATATCGATGGCTACTCGTTTCCGAAGTTCTTTGTAAAAATTTTCACGCCGCTGATTGCTTCAGGTATCGGCGTGGCAGCATTCTTCTGCTTCATGTTTTCGTGGGTTGAATTGTTGATCGCAAGAACTCTCACCACAACTGACGCAAAGCCTATCGCGGCCATCATGACCAGAACAGTTGGCGCATCTGGTGTCGATTGGGGCGTTCTGGCTGCGGCGGGGGTGCTTACCATTATACCCGGCGCGTTGGTTATTTACTTTGTCCGCAATTACATCGCCAAGGGCTTTGCCCTCGGCCGCGTATAGAACCGAAAGGAGTTTGAAAATGGATTTATCTTGGATGGCATGGACGTTTCCAACCGCTCTGTTTTGGGTCGGAATCGTTGTCAGTCTTCTCGCAATGTGTGTGTGGGAATTTTATTCCCCCGGCGGCAATCCTCGCGTTGGCATCCTTCGTTTCGAAACAACCAGAGGCGACCGCCTCTTTATATCGCTGCTTGGCAGCGCCTTTATCCATCTCGCTTGGTTGGGACTTGTTGGTCCTGGCTTGTGGTGGGCACTCGGCATTTCATTGGTCTACGCAGTTTGCGTGTTCAAGACCGTTTAATGCTTTAAGCGGGAACACGCGGTGAGCGGGTGTTCCTTAAACAACGCATCAATCCTAGGGAGGAATCCAATGCGAAACTACCTACTGACATCAGCTGCTATGGCTGGTCTAATGATGGGAATGGGGTCTGCACATGCCGATATTGCGGCAGCAGAAAAATTTCTATCAGAAGAAATCGCGGGCGTTTCAGTTCTAAGCGCTGACGAGCAAAAGAAAGAAATGCAGTGGTTCATCGACGCCGCGAAGCCTTTTACTGACTTAGAAATCAAAGTTGTTTCCGAGACCATTGGGACTCACGAATATGAATCTCAGGTTCTTGCTCCTGCTTTCACGGCTATCACAGGCATTAAAGTTACCCATGACCTTATTGGTGAAGGTGACGTTGTTGAGAAGTTGCAAACGCAAATGCAAACGGGCGAAAACATCTATGACGGCTATGTCAACGATTCCGATTTGATCGGCACGCACTGGCGCTATAAGCAAGTGCGCAATTTGACCGATTGGATGTCTGGAGAAGGCAAAGACGTGACCAACCCCGGTCTTGATGTAGATGACTTCGTTGGCACATCATTCACCACAGCGCCAGACGGCAAGCTTTACCAGCTTCCTGATCAGCAGTTCGCAAACCTTTACTGGTTCCGCTATGATTGGTTCAATGATGAGAAAAACAAAGCCGACTTCAAAGCCAAATACGGTTACGACCTTGGTGTGCCAGTAAACTGGTCAGCGTATGAGGATATCGCTGAATTCTTTACCGGTCGCGATCTGTCGCGCATGGGCGTCAATGGCAAAGTTTATGGCAACATGGACTATGGCAAAAAAGACCCATCGTTGGGCTGGCGCTATACAGATGCGTGGATGTCTATGGCTGGCATGGGGGACGTGGGTGAGCCAAATGGCCTTCCTGTTGACGAATGGGGCATTCGCGTAAACGACAAGTCTCAGCCTACTGGTTCTTGTGTTGCCCGTGGTGGTGCGACGAACTCACCAGCTGCGGTTTATGCCGTAGAAAAAGCAATTGAGTGGCTACAGAAATATTCGCCACCAGAAGCTGCTGGTATGACATTTGGTGAAGCTGGACCAATCCCTGCACAAGGTAACGTTGCTCAGCAAATGTTCTGGTACACAGCCTTTACAGCTGCAACCGTAAAACCTGACCTACCAGTGATGAATGAAGACGGTACACCAAAATGGCGTATGGCTCCTTCACCACATGGTGCTTACTGGAAAAAAGGCACCAAAATTGGTTATCAAGATGCTGGGTCATGGACATTGATGGAATCAACGCCAGTTGACCGTGCGAAGGCCGCTTGGCTCTACGCTCAGTTCGTGACATCGAAAACGGTCGATTTAAAGAAATCTGATGTTGGTTTAACATTCATTCGTGAATCTACAATCAATTCAGAGCACTTCACCAAACGCGCTAATAAGCTCGGTGGTTTGATCGAATTCTATCGTTCACCAGCGCGCGTTCAGTGGTCGCCAACAGGCACCAATGTTCCTGATTATCCAAAACTAGCTCAGCTTTGGTGGCAGAATATTGGTGATGCAATGTCAGGTGCTAAATCAGCACAAGCTGCATTGGACGGGCTTTGTGAAGCTCAGGAAAAAGTCCTCTCCCGCATCGAACGCGCAGGCGTTCAGGGTGATCTTGGTCCTGTGTTGAACGATGAAAAGAGCGCTGACTATTGGTTGGCTCAACCTGGTTCACCAAAAGCTAAATTAGCAAACGAGAAGCCTCAGGGTCAGACCGTTTCTTATGATGAGCTTATCAAAAGCTGGACTGAGTAATCCGTGCTTAGAATGTTAAGATAACTTTGACTTGGGGCCTGAGGAAACTCAGGCCCCTTTTTATAGAAATAACAATTGAATTTCCCATGATCAATCAGATGGGGTGCTCGGGTATTAGTTGAGGATTGAATGATGATGCAAGGTGGCTTTGATGTAAATTTGTTATCCGGAAAAACGATCGTTCTAACGGGGGCAGGGCGTGGTATTGGCCTCGCGATCGCGAAGGCGGCCCATGACTGCGGAGCAAATATAATTGCCCATAGCGGCAGACAAGGAACGGCCCAAGCGCTTTCGGGAATTTCTTCATCTGTCTTTGAGGGCGACCTGTCTGACTTTGAGGGACAAAATCAATTTATCGAATTTGTGAAATCGAAAACGTCGAAAATAGATGTCCTCATCAACAATGCTGGCACTATGGTTGGTCGCTTTGCGGCAGACGAGCTCACGGACGATCAATATGCGCAACTTGTGGCGTTGAACCAGTCATCGGTCGTGAGAATCACCCGTGCCTTTATCCCTCTTCTTCGCAAAGCTGACGCGGCATCAATTATCAATACGGTGTCGATCTCCGCCACAACGGGTGGAAGCCCTGGTTCATCCATTTACAGTGCATCCAAGGCCTTTGTCAGCACGTATACCAAAGCATTGGCGCGAGAACTCGCGCCCGATAAAATCCGTGCAAACGCCGTCTCTCCAGGGACAATTACAACCGATTTCCACAAACGTTATTCGTCTGAAGAAAAGTTGGAAAAGACGAGAACGTCGATCCCTATGCAAAGGCTTGGCACAGCAGAAGATTGTGCCTCGGCCTATATTTTCTTCTCATCTGAAAAGCTGTCAGGATACATCACAGGCCAAATTTTAGAGATCAATGGCGGCCAACTTATGCTTTGACTGGGAAAAATGGTGAGCCGGCAGGGGCTGGATAAAATCAACGGTAGTTGGTCGCACGGCTTTCTTAGATCCTACTTCGGACGCGGACAAGCAATTTTGCAACAAAGAAAAAGGATCAAACGAAAATCAATCAACCAACGGCGCTTGCAGCACGCCAAATCCGCTGCTTAACTGAAACAAGATGAGCCAAACTCTTGTTTAAGCTGAGCTACAATCTGTTCCAAAACTCTTGAAGACGGACACTTTAAACTATGGCATTTTAGCACGTCGAAATGCAGGTGTAATCTTGATTTGTCGCAGAAAGGAAAAGACTTGCGCAAACCATATTCAGCGCATGAAGGTTACAGGTCGCGTGCACAGGTTGGCGATTGATGTTTGGTTTTGCAAAAAAGATCAATTTGACATCGAGCTATGCACTTATAACTCTTGGGGTTAATCTATGGAGTAATGATTATGGGTAGAGGCATCCACGACTATGATATCTTTTGCGAAGCTTACGATACAGGCAACGTGACTGTTAATTTTCTACGAGGCCAAACCTTAGAGTACGCAAAGGATCACGGGTGGCGAATTAGATGGTGGCGCACTGGCAAGGATTTTCTAAACATGTGCCGCCGCAAACCAGAGAATTTCGAACTGGCTTACAATCAATTTGCCGCAGACTTTTATTATAAATATTGAGTCAATGGAGGGATTGTTGTTTTTAGATTTCGAAATGTTTCTAATTTTTGTTGGCGCTGGTGCCATATTAGCTAATGTAGGTTTTTTAGCCGAAGAATATAGAGTGCATGGGCGTGAGCTTGTCAAAGAGGGCCGAGAGCAGCGATTAGGCTTCGTGATCTTCATGACCGCTTTGGACTCGAAG
>CAZKKW010000023.1:0-3010 GCA_964553335.1 uncultured Hyphomicrobiales bacterium
CGGCAATGAAATATGATGTTAATGCCTATCACGCATTGAGCTGCAAAGGTTTTTAACTCTTCCAAACGTTTCCATATCTGTTTCAAAACGTTTAGTAAAAAGCTTAAAAGGTCCGTACTTTATCTTAATTTTAGGACTGCCCATGTGATCTCGGCGGAAATAAAAATTTGCGCCAGCATTTTTATAATATGTTGCTTTACGAATTAAATCGATATCCATGACTACTCAACACTTAATAGTTTTCATTTAAAATAAATGGTAATACAATAATGGTTTATTTTTAACAGACTCTAATAAAACTTGTCAATATTTATGAAAGTTGGTTAATTGTCCGTTATTTGATTTTGTTGGTAGGCATCTATACTTAGATAGAGCGAGAGTTTGACTCACCTGTTTGTTGATGTGAACGGTGGCGTGTTTGTAGCATTGCAAGCGCCGTTCGTTGATTATGTGCTGTGTGATCCTTTCCAACTAGTGACAAGCGATTGGAATCAGGAGTGGAAAGCATTCCTTTCGGCGAGATTTGCCGCTTAACGGGAATTGGTCAGTTGGCATAAACCGCGCTAGACCGCCCTCATCTAGCAAACCCAAACCGACTCGCTAAACGGCTAAATCTGCTGCTTTTTTGCAATGAATGCTGGTTAACATCGTTGGTATCTTTTGATAGCAAGGCAGGCTGCGGCTCGTCGCTCTCATATGTGTAATAATTATACTGCATATATCGATAGGCATAATTATAGTCGAGTTGATTGACTTTGAATTTAGTGAAAGCACAACCAATCACATTGGCACCAACTGAACGCAGCCTCTTCAATGCATTTTTCGCCGCTTTGCGCGTTACCTGTTTAGACGATACAACAATCAACGTTGCATCAACCTGCCGCGCTATAATTGGCGCATCTGACAGCCCCATTACTGGTGGGCAATCAATGATCACCAAATCATACTTCTTAGTGCAATAGTGGATGGTCAGCCCCATTTTTTGTGAGACTAGAAGGTCTGAAGGGTTTGGAGGGATTGTTCCTGCAGAAAGAAAAGTAATATTAGGATTATCCGTTTCACGGAAAATCTTAATGACATCTCCACCACGCACGACATTGGTGAGAAGATTACTTAGACCAATCCCTGCGTCGGTATTAAAGAGACGGTGCATCCGTGGTTTGCGCAAATCTCCATCAATTATTAAGACCTTGCGACCAAGAGAGGCAAAATCATGTGCAAGACGAAAAGCAGTGGTCGATTTACCCTCGGAAGGCTCTGAGCTGGTTACCATCAAGCTACGAATATTCGTATCCGTTCCTGTAAATTGAACCGAAGTACGCAAAGTTCTATAAGCTTCCGATAGCGCTGAATTCGGGTTATCGAATGTTTCCAATAGTTCACTGCTCTCCGTATAAGGAAGAACGCCGAGGATTGGGATGTTGAGCTCATTTTCCAACTGGTCAGGAATACTAAAGGTGTTGTTTAGCAGTTCCAATACATAGATTGTTGCTGCAGCAAGGCCGCCAAAAGCTGTTAGAAACGCAATAAGGTTCAGTAATAATTTGGGAGATAAGGGGCGGGTAGCTGGTACTGCGAATTCAACGATATTCGCACTTGCGTCACGCAATTCCGATCCAATCCCCACATCACTCAATTTAGTAATCAAAGACTCATATTGACTGCGATTAGAATCCACCTCACGTTTCAAAATTGTATATCGAATATTTTTGCGCTGATAAGAAGATTGCTGTTTTTCCAACTCAGCTAATTCAAGACGCAATGAGGCTTCTTTTGATTTACTCTGCTCATATTTTAGCTCAACAGATTTCGCGATCGAGTTGATTTCGGATCTCACCTGTCTGCGCAGTTCATTTATTTGCGCATTTAACCTGATCATTTCAGGAAAGCCTGGTTTAAGGGTGCTCAGTTTTTCTTGATAGGTGGCGCGGAGTTCAGCAATTTTCAAATTGGTCGTCTGTATAGATCCGCTTGCAAATACATCCGGCAGAGACGCTGCATCTCCATTGGAAATTTGTGTTTTGAAACGTTCTGCCTCAAGACGTTCTTGTACAGCCTGAGAGAGCGCCGAATTGATTTCAGCTATGCTTGATGCAATGAGGGAAACTTCACTTCCTGTAACTGTTATACCGGCAGCTTCTGCATATTCAACGAGTTCCTTTTCCGATTCATGCAGGCTCGCCTTGGTCTGGATCACTTGTTGTTGGATGAAGTCTTTTGCAACGGAGGATGTTTCACTTTTTTTGTCGATACTTTGTTCGATATAGCTTTTTGCCATCTGATTAGAAATCTTCGCAGCCACTTCAGGGGTAGGATGGGTGAAACCAACCCGAAGAATGCTTGTATTTCTGATTAAACTAATGGAGAGATTGTTTTTTATTTTCTCAAGCGCTAATTCCTCTCGCTCTTCAGCAGGTAATTCGCCAAGTTCTTTTTTATCCGACCCTGCAGTAAACCGCTTGGTTATATTCGTTAAAGAGAATTTGGGTGTAGGTGCTAAAAACTCCGGATCTTCAGCGAGCCCGAGTTCAAATACAACCCTCTTAGCTAACTCCCGTGACAACATCTTTTGTTTCGCTGTCTCAAAGGTTCGCAAATCATTTGATTGTGTCGTCACTTCCAAGTCTTGGAAGACTTTGGCACTGCTGGTCAAAATTTCAATTCTGGTGTTTGAACCATATTGGGGTGTTTGCAAAAAATTGAAGAATATTGCTAGCACGATCGCTGCGATAAAGAAGGCTACCAGCAACAGTCGGTAATGAATGACGTACCAAAACAGTTTTACAGGATCAAAAGTACCCTCGTCTTCCACATCATTATATGGATTGAACCTATGGTGGTTGTAGTCACCATTAGGTAATGGAACCGCTGCATGCGAGCCATTTTGTAAGTGCGTGGGTAGATGATCGTGTTTCATGTAAGTGGCGTCACTCGCAAAATTGAATTGGTGGCGTTTTTAGCATCTTTATAGAGTCTTTGCATCAATTGCATTGCCTCAAAAATCACAGAA
>CAZKKW010000023.1:3110-27810 GCA_964553335.1 uncultured Hyphomicrobiales bacterium
ACAGAATTAAACACTATAGTAATGGAATTATTCGCACAGCATTTACAACAGATCCAAGTGTTTCTTTCACGTTTTTCCCAACGATCTTTGTTGTTGATGAAAATGCTACGATGATGTCACCACCATAAATTCTAGGATCAACGGCCTGACCTTGTTGTATTTGCCTGAGGTTATAATTCGCGACTAGCTTCTTGCCTTGAAAATCTCGATAAACAAATATTTTGCTACTATCACCAACCGGCGAAAGACCTCTGGCGAGCGCAACAGCTTGCAAGAGCGTGGTATTCGAGCTGCTTGGATAAACACCAGGCGTTAAAAATTCTCCATTAAGTGTGACTTGTTGACCTTTGGATTCTGTAACCAGCACTGAGATATCCGGAGATTGCAGGTGCTTGATGCCATATAATCTTTCTAAATCACGTTCTAAAGCGCTAACGGTTTTGCCGGCTGCAGCTACTTGACCTATTAAAGGCATTGAAACGCGGCCACTGGAATCAATTTGGACGGTTCTATCAAGTTGTTCTACCTGAAAAACACTAACCTCCAGCAAGTCACCAACTAAGAGTACAGCATCAGTACCGCCACGCGTATTTTCAGGGGCTGGTAAGCTTTCGACAATCTGGAGGACATTTTCACCAGACTTCGTTTCGATTGGAAGCTGAGCATTACTTGGTGAAGGTGAAGGTGCAAGTGCTGTTATCGGCACTGGTCTTTCCCCTATGCAGCCGGAGACCAGCAAGCAACATGCGATAAACATCGCATGGCAGCATAATTTATTGAGATTGTTCAGAAGCATTCCTGTCGCCCTTTATAATCACTCAACACCAAACGTTTTAAGCTAGTTATATTCAACCCAAATCACCTAAAAGCTCATAGTATAAGATATTGTTTTTATAACGAAAATAAGGCAATGGAAAATTTTTCGTATTTTAGTTAATTCACTAGGTGACGATTTTGGTCGCTAATGATTATTATCTATTTCGAAATATAATTTTGATCTATTTAAACCAACTCCAGAAGCCTTTTGATTTTGTTTTGCTACCCTTTTTAGCAATGGCACGCGTTTTTTTGGGCAGCGGCTGGTTCTCCATAATCAGCTTTGGGTTTTCATGGACAATTTGGATAGCTGCTGTTTCGCCCAAACGAGCCGAAATGATTTCGAATGCTTTGCTAAGTCCAGGCGGGCGACTTTTTAGATTATGTGCATCACTTGCAATAATATCTACACGCCCCTCATCTAGCATACGTTCTGACCAATACTTAGCTCTATCCCCAAATCGCCCAGTTATTGATGCGGCTGTCAATTGAATCGGAACGCCGATTTCGTCCATTTCAACCATCTTGTCATAATGGTTCTCAATCCATGTGAGTCTTTCCGGATGTGTCAGAATTGGAATGTAATTATCTGCCAGTATTTTTTTACTGAATTCGACAATTTTGGGTGGCATGACATGATGGCTGGGTTCAAATAGAAAATAACGCGTTCCATTCAATGATGGAATGTGACCAGCTTGCAATCCTTGGACGTTGGTTGGGCCAATATGCACATCTGCACCAATGATCAAATTGAGTGGCAAGTCTTGCTGCTTGAGTGCGTCTTTCAGTTCGCTCATTTTTTTCTGGATGATACCAGTGTCGTTATCATATATGCCAGGCATAATATGTGGTGTACAGGCGATATGAGTTGTTCCATCAGCAATAGCCATTTTGGCCATTTCAATTGACATCGCAATATCGCTAGCGCCATCGTCTATGCCGTGAAGTATATGACTGTGTAGGTCTATCATCTAACTGAACAGCTATCTTTTCAATTGATTCACGTAGTCATGCATCCCACATGAACGCCTGAACTAAATATCTAAGCTAGACTTTTTTCGTACATCCTAAAAATTGATGCCGCACCATTATAGCGCGACATCAATAATTTAAAATCAAACCTAAAAGCGGATCAACTATGGAGTTGCTGGTGAAGATCCAGAAGCATCATCATCATCGTCGTCAACCAACTGGAAAATACCGAAGCCGATACCACCAGCGACCGCCGCTCCGAGAAGCAAGAAAGCAGGATTGAAACCACTAGTAGCTTCAGCTATTGGCTCAATAATTGAAGGCGCTGCAACCTCAGGAAGGTCGGCACCAAATTGTCTAGGGCCAGATTCAATAGTCAGAGTTTTTGCCGAAGCCTCATTTTGTCCAGTCGATGTAATGCTAGCGCAGATCGGCGCAGCCACATTATCTGTGACAGAAACCTTCAATTCCGAATTTGCCGGAACCAAAAGTGAACAAGAAGGGCCAAATGAAACTTTCGCTGCAGATTTTGCCCCAACACTCAAAAGAGAGCCTACAGAAACATCTGAGCCTACTTTTGCTTGGACGTATCCAGACTTTCCAGATTGCAGAACTTCTCCCGCAATCGAAGTAACTTTACCAACATGGTTAACCGCAGAGGCCGAAATGCAAGTACAATTATTCGCATCACCACCCGCATAAGCGATCGATGTATGAGACGAAGTTGCAACCGCCAAAGACAGACTCACTAGAGTGCCTAATACTTTATTCATGTTTTAATTCCTGTCTATAATCCATCTATGCCTTTAAGACCGCATATGTGAATTTTTAAAATCTCCAAATGAAGATCCTTTTTAGAATCTTTCAATAAAAATAATTAACCTAAGTATCTTCTAATTGCAACCGTTAAATTCAATTTTGCAATCACAAGACAATATACCTAAGGCCCTCTAATTGCAAACGTTATATCTCATTTTGCAATCAAGGGTATCTGTTCCTACAATCCAATCACCCAGGGTTGAATAATTTGCCTAATTGATGGTTTATTTGGGTTTTAAAACCTGCCCTCCCTCTGTCATTTGCTTATCCCACACGGTATTCATTGTTTGACACGACGTTGGAGCACGAAAGCATTTCTATGGATGAAGATTACCGCGATATTGAATCGTCCCGTGATATTGACCGACTTTTGGAAGTGATGGCTCGGCTACGGGATCCTGAGACGGGCTGTTCTTGGGATCAAAAGCAGACGTTTGAGAGTATTGCGCCTTATACTATTGAAGAGGCATATGAAGTGAAGGACGCGATTGATCGCGACGATATGCCTGACCTTTGTGATGAGCTTGGTGATTTACTGCTTCAGGTGGTCTACCACGCTGAGATTGCCAAGGAGCGAGGTGCGTTTGATTTTGGTGATGTGGTGGAAGCGATCAACCGGAAGATGATTCGGCGTCATCCGCATGTTTTTGGGACTGAAGAGCAAAAGAAGAACGGCATTAAGGCTGGTGAATGGGAGCGGATTAAGGCAATCGAGCGGGCTGAAAAGGCGGGGTTGAAGCCGGAGCAAGATGGAAATGATTCACTACTGCTTGACAGTGTGCCTGCCACCCTGCCCGCATTGTCCCATGCAATGAAGCTGCAAAAACGAGCGTCGACTGTAGGTTTTGACTGGAATGATATTGGCCTTGTTTTTGAAAAGTTGCGCGAAGAATTTCAGGAATTCGAGGTTGAGCAAGCCACTGGTGATCAGGATAAAATGCAGGACGAGTTAGGCGACGTCTTGTTTGTCGCTGTCAACTTGGCGCGTCATCTAAAAATTGACCCTGAAGCGGCTTTGGCTGGCACAAATCGTAAGTTCATAAAAAGGTTTAACTATATTGAGCAGCAATTGCGTGCAAAAAACCGCACTCTATCTGAGGCAAGTTTGGATGAGTTAGAGGTTTTATGGATTAAGGCAAAAGCTTTCTAATGCAACTAATTACACTATTTAGTTGAGAAAATTTCTCAACTTATTCCAATTCTTGGATTTCACTTTAAGTGTGACTGACCCATCTTCGGCCGTGTCGCACGATAAAACAGTGCCAAGGCTGTAGGCATAATGCATGTTTGCCAGTTTTTCGCCGCTTAATGTGACCGTACGTGTCGTTTGATTGGCCTCTAAAATCTCTTTGAAGTAGAATAAAAGGTCTTCAACCCCCTCACCTGTATGGGCGGATATGAGTTTGATGGTTGGGAAGCCGCGCCCTTCGGATTTTGCTTGTGCGAAAGCTTTCTCATCATCGCTCAATAGATCAATCTTGTTCCATACTTCCACATAAGCCTGTTGGTTTTTGGCAAGCGCATCTGGATTGGTGATGTCGACATCAAGGTCACCTAACACAGAAGTCACATCTTGGCTTTGTGCGAAGCTGTCTTCATGAGAAATATCACGGACATGGACAATGATGTCTGCTTCGGTCACCTCTTCCAAAGTGGCGCGGAATGCGGCGATAAGGTCTGTAGGTAAGCTGGAGATGAAGCCAACAGTGTCAGATAGAATTGCGGCGGTTCCGTCACCAAGCTCTAGCCTTCGCAGGGTCGGGTCGAGCGTTGCAAACAATAGGTCTTTAGCAAAGATTTCTGCATTGGTGATGGTGTTGAACAGCGTCGATTTGCCCGCATTTGTATAACCGACGAAAGCGATGATCGGAATTGCTTGTTTTTGACGTTGTTTGCGATGAAGAGAACGGGTGCGTCGTACTTGATCAAGTTGCTTTTCTAGCCGCTCAATTTTCATCTGTAGTTCACGTCGGTCGGATTCGATTTGCGTTTCGCCCGGTCCACCAAGAAAACCACCGCCGCCGCGTTGTCGTTCTAGGTGGGTCCAAGAGCGAACCAACCTGCCCCGTTGATAGTTCAATGCGGCAAGATCAACTTGCAAGGTACCCTCTTTCGTTTGGGCTCTTGCACCAAATATCTCAAGAATAATGCCTGTTCGATCAAGCACTTTGGTTTGCCATGCACGCTCTAGGTTGCGTTGTTGAACGGGGGTTAGTGGATGGTCGACGATTGTAACTTTAATGTCGTTTTCGCGCAGGTGTTCGGCAATTTCATCGACCTTACCACTGCCATAAAGGGTTGCGGGTTTTATCTTTGAAATGCGGCTAATATTGGTGAAACAGATATCAAGATCAATTGCAGCTGCGAGCCCTGTCGCTTCTCCGAGCTGAGCCTCGGCAGAACGCATGGGGTCGCCTGCCTCCAAAATAGTTGGCACAAGGACCGCGCACTTGGTGCGTTCCTGCATTGTTTGATAACCGTCACCCATTAAACAGCGACGAATTCTTTTGAAAACCCATAGACAGCGAAGCTGATCTAAGATTCATTTTGTTCAAACATTTGGATCGGACTGGCAGGCATGATTGTTGAAATCGCGTGCTTATATACCAGTTGAGAATGCCCGTCTCTTCTTAGAAGAAGACAGAAATTGTCAAACCAAGTTACAACACCTTGCAGTTTTACTCCATTGACCAAAAATACGGTCAGGGAAATTTTTTCTTTACGTACGTGATTTAGAAAATTGTCTTGTAGGTTCTGTGAACGTTCCGCCATCCTAGTATGCCCCTTAGTAGGGCTTGTGTGCCCTATTTTTATTATATGTCGTCCGATCGTTCGACATCCAAGTTAAAGTGCCATAAGACACTGAATTAGACAAGTTATCCTTGCTTTTATTGCATTCAACCTGCGTGTTCGTGGAAGTGAGCCCGCAAACTACGCGATATATCCCCAACTTTTCCGTCACCGACAGGCTGTCCGTCAATGTTTGTGACTGGAACGCATATGGTCGTGGCAGCCGTAATAAAAGCCTCTTTTGCTTGCTTTGCCTCTTCAACAGTGAAGCGACGTTCTTCGATTTTCAGTTGTAAACTTTCGGCAACAGCAATAGTCGTTCCCCGCGTAATGCCCTTTAGTATGCCGCGAGACGCGTCACGGGTTACAAGAACGTTGTCTTTGGTCACAATCCACGCATTGGTGGATGACCCTTCCGTTATATTACCGTCAGAATCAACAAACCAAGCTTCAAAGGCGCCTGCTTCATGGGCTTTTTGTTTGGCCAGAACATTTGGCAACAGTGAGACGGTTTTGATATCAACACGGTCCCAGCGATTATCGGGCACAGTGATAACACCAACGCCTGTGGCAGCTTTCTTGTCTGAGGCTTCGCGAGATGTCGATTTTGCCGTCATAACCATAGACGCGGGCGTCGACGGCGACGGGAAAAGGTGGTTTCGCGGTGAAACGCCTCGGGTTACTTGAATATAGACGATGCCGTTTTGAACGCGGTTTTTTCGGCGCATTTCTTCGATGATGATTTCGATTGTTTTGCGTCTGTTTGGTAGGCTCATTTCTAGTTCGTTGGCGGAGCGTTCCAAACGATCTAGGTGCCCGCCCATATCGATAATTTGCCCGTCACGCACTTCGCAAACTTCATATATGCCATCTGAGAATTGATAACCGCGATCTTCTATATGCACACCGGCCTGGGCGTGGGGTAGATATTGTCCATTAACATATGCAATGCGGCTCATCATTCACCTCGTAACTAAAAATTTCTGGAAACATATTTGGGTCATCGAGAGTGCAACCAATAGACCCTGTTGAATGCGGTCAATAGTACCAGAATATGGAGTCTGCCTAATACCATCAAAATTGATAATCCAACCTTTGTTTCGGCGTCCATTTGGTGGAATGCCGTCCATTGCCCTGTTTCGCTCCACCCTGTCGCATAAAACCCACCAATGTTGGAAAATGCAGCGACACTGGCGATAAGAGCTGCCTCAAAACTATCAAGCCGCAATGACAGAAACACGGCCCCCATCATAACAACCACCATGACGGCGAAAAAGTAGCTCCAAATAGCTTTGATTTTTTCTAAATTATAACGCTGACTGCCAAACCGCTCTGGTTGAACGCTGTTTGGATAAACCAATTTGGCGAAGTCTTTCACCGAATGAGAGAG
This sequence comes from uncultured Hyphomicrobiales bacterium, assembly GCA_964553335.1. Lineage (GTDB taxonomy): Bacteria > Pseudomonadota > Alphaproteobacteria > Rhizobiales > JACESI01 > JACESI01. The sequence goes on from CAZKKW010000023.1 coordinate 9,898, forward strand.
CATGCCCCCTATTCGGTAGAATGAAATGCCACCAGCCGTTGAAAGCGAGCACCCGCCTATCAGCACGACAAGAAGGATGAAGGGGGCTGGTAGGACGCTGAATGAACCGTTTCTGATTTCTAACCCTGTCGTGCTTACAAGAGCGGCTGCGGTGAAAAAACCCTCTGTTAGTGCTGATGCTGGCGCTAACACTTCCGTGGAGCCTGCGCGTTGAAAGAAGGTTGCAGCAAAGGTGATGCCTAAAATTGCAAAGGCTGCGAGATAAAAATAGGTTTCGCGGTGTTGTTTCAATAGATCGAAACGACGGGACACGAGGTTCTTTTGCCAAAGCACGCTAGTCGCAGCGATAAGCATACAGAAGCTAAGTACATAGGGTGTGAAACGATTTCCAAGATCGCTAATCGGTGTATCTGTTCCCACCATGCCGCCTGTTGCAACCGCTGCTGTCATCAAATGAAAGGCATCGAACACCGGGACCGATGTTGCACTTAACGCGATAAAACAGAAGATCGACATAATGATATAAGCCGCTGCAAGGTTCACAATAACTTGCCGCGCTTGATAGCGAGTGATGTCCGTTTCACCTTGGTTGTAATGGGAATGGCTAACGCTCAATCCGCCAAGGCCAGCGGGTGCCATGATGAGGACCACACCAACCAACGTTAGTAAGCCACCGACCCACTGAATAAGGCCGCGTAAAACGATAACGGCGACTGGTATATCGTCAAGGTTTTGAAAATTGCTGGCGCCTGTCGTGGTGAGCGCCGATGTTGCTTCAAAATAGGCATCAATCAGCGACAGGTCTGTGATTTGCATGAACGAGATGGCAACAGGCAAAGGCAGGACAGTCCATAAGATGACAAGCAGCATAAAGCTTTCCACCCGATTGATTGCCCAGTCCCCTCGCCGAAACGCGAAGAATAAGGAAACGCTCACATAGATGATGACGCCGGTAATGATCAGATTGGTTGTTTGATCTGTTTGTTTGCTGCCAATAAGGGCGCTGATACAGATGAGAAACCCGATAAAAGCAAAACAGATAGCTGCGAACCGGAAGACGCCTGACATAACTTAACCGAAGAAATCGAGGCTGACACGGAACATTTGTTCAACTTGCTTCACCCGAGAGGCTTCCGCGAAGATGATAACCCGGTCTTTTGCTAGTATTTGCGTATCTCCATGAGGAATGATTACCTTTTTATCGCGATAAATAGCACCAAAGCGGATACCATCTTCAAGGTTTAGATCTCGAAGGGGGCGGCCAACGAGTGATGATGTTTCCAACGCCTCGGCTTCAATAACCTCCGCCTTGCCGTTTTGGACGGAATGGACCGCGCGAATAAGGCCACGACGTACATGTTGCAAGATTTTTGAGATCGTCACCTGCCGTGGGTTGATGTAGGCATCGATGCCGATGGTTCGTGTCAGATTTGGATATCCTTTGTTATTTAAAAGCGCCATCGTGCGGGTGCAGCCAAGCTGCTTGGCCATAACGCAGGACAACATGTTCACTTCATCATTGTTGCTGAGGGCAACCATCATGTCAGAGTCTGCTGCGTCCGCTTCGATCAGGAGGTTTTCATCAAGCGCATTACCGTGAAGAACAACGGTGCGCTGAAGTTTATCGGCGACCGTAATGGCGCGATCTTTATTGGCTTCGATGATTTTTACCTTCGCCCGTGCCTGGGTCCGTTCGATAGCACTTGCGACATAAAGCCCGATATTGCCACCACCGGCGATGATAACGCGGCTTGCTTGTGTTTCATCATGGCCGAAAATGCCAAGTGTTCTTTGGATCTGATCACGTTCAACGGTTACATAGACAAGATCGCCAGCTAACATGCTGTCGTCTGATTGTGGAACGAAGAGGCTGCTTCCGCGTACAATACCGACAACGACTGTGTGGAGGCTTGGAAAGAGCTCTGAGAGCTGTCTAAGAGGCGTTTCAATAACAGGGCAGTCTTCACCGCAGTGAATGCCGACCACGGCTACATTGCCGTTAGCAAACATAACCGTGTCATCGGAGCCCGGTACTTGTAGGCGGCGCATAAGCATCTCACCCACCTCAACCTCTGGCGAGATGATCACGTCAATCGGCATGTTTTCGCGGGAGAACAAGTCTTGCCAATGGGGTTTTAGATAAGATTGCGCTCTAATTCGGGCAATTTTTGTTGGCACATTAAAGAGCGAATGAGCAACCTGACAGGCTGTCATGTTCACTTCATCATAGAGTGTTACCGCAATAAGCATGTCGGCATCTGCTGCACCTGCTTGTTGCAGCGTGTCTGGATGCGCGCCGTGCCCAACATAAGCACGCACATCGAGTGTTTCGCGAATGCGCTGGGTGAGAGCTTCGGAAGAATCAATGACCGTTACGTCATTACCCTCAGTCGATAAGCGCTCAGCAATACCGTAACCGACTTGCCCTGCCCCACAAATTACAACTTTCATCGCGTCTCGCCCTTTAAATGGCCTCAAAGACCGTTTGTCGGACTGTTTTAGCTGATTTTTCGATTAGTTATTAGTGTTTTTGCCACTTACACCCAAAGACTTCAGTTTTCGATGCAAAGCAGACCTCTCCATGCCGACAAAATCTGCAGTTTTAGAAACATTTCCACCAAAACGACTGATTTGCGCTAGCAAATATTCTCGTTCAAATACCTCTCGCGCTTCCCTTAACGGCATCGCCATTAATTGCTCGCCGTCCCCCGATCCACTCGGTGCGCTTGGAAGATAGGCCCCAATTTCTGATGGTAGATGGTCAACTGTGATTTCGCTGTCAGGCTCGCCTTGGGCCAAAATCATCAAGCGCTCTACATTGTTTTTAAGTTGACGAATATTGCCCGGCCAATCATGCCCTTGCAAAACGGCCATAGCCTCTTCTGCGATGGGGCGTTTTGGTAGGCCTTGACTATCAGAGATTTGGTCCATGAAATGCTGGACGATCTCAGGAATATCATCGCGCCGCTCATTGAGCGCTGGTACGCGAAGCGGCACCACGGCAAGACGATGGAACAAGTCATCTCGGAATGTGCCCTGCTGGATTTCTGCTTCGAGATTTCTGGCGGTTGATGAAATGAAACGGACGTCGACTTTTACAGGCGTGGCACCATTGACGCGATGGAAATATTCGTCAATCAAAACGCGCAAAATCTTGTTTTGGGTTTCATAAGGCATATCGGCCACTTCATCGAGATAGAGAGTGCCGCCGTGGGCGCGTTCTAGGGCGCCGGTCCGTCGTGGGCTACCGTCAGCTGCTTCACTGCCAAATAGTTCTTCTTCGATTTGTGTCGGTTCGATACCACCCGTGTTCAAGATGACAAATGGTCCTTCTGCACGGGTTGAATGTGCGTGAATTTCGCGCGCAATCAATTCTTTTCCTGAGCCTGATGGGCCGGAAATCATAATCCGACTATTGGCTGGTGCGATGCGGTGGGCGGTTTGCACTGTTTGACGGAAGACCAAGCTCTCGCCGACAAGCTTTTCTTCACCACCTGCTTTGATGGTCAGTTCGTGTACGCGATTGCGCAACTTGGAGACTTCGATGGCGCGTTCTGCCACTTGCAATAAGCGGTCGGTTTTGAACGGCTTTTCGATATAATCATAAGCGCCGCGCTGAATTGCTGATACGGCGACTTCAACATTGCCATGGCCAGAAATCATGACAACGGGCAAGTCTTTGTGATGCTTTTGCAGTTCATCGAGGATCGCCAGCCCGTCACGGTCGCTGCCTTGTAGCCAGATATCTAGAAAGACGAGCGCGGGCTTGCGTTTTTGTACTTCTGCAAGCGCGTCACGGGCGTTTGCCGCATCTCTCGTCTCGTAGCCTTCATCTTCCAAGATGCCGGTTACCAGATCACGGATATCGTCTTCATCATCCACAACAAGGATATCTGTTGCCATATCGTTATATACTCGCAGTTTGCGTTTCTGATTGAGGGGCCAACTCTTCGTCTGGCCGGTCCTCTTGTGTTGTTTCATCCAAAGATGTGTCGTTTGCCATTGGCAAGGTGATGCGCACCATTGCGCCGCGACCCGTTTCTTCATAATCGGGCGCATCAAGTAGGCGCATTTGGCCGTAATGTTCTTCAATGACCTTCACAACGATGGCGAGGCCGAGGCCTGTGCCCTTTTTGCGGGTGGTCATGTAAGGTTCTAGTAACTGGTGACGGTTTTCCTTGGGCCAACCTTTTCCGTTATCAATGATGTCGATGAGGTATTTACCATCAATCGATCGACCATGAATGTGCACTTTGCCACGCTCGGAGTTTTCGAGTGATTCTGTTTCATCATCAGTGCCTGGAATGGCTTCTGCGGCGTTTTTCACAAGATTGGTGAATGCTTGTGAAAGCAAGCGTTCATCAAACATTGTTGTCATTGGATCTTGTGGTAGTTCATACGTGAAGTCGATGTTTGGATGGGCGACTTCCCTCACCTCTAACGCCTCAGTTAAGCAGTTAGAAAGATTGCCTTTTACTAAAACTGGTTTGGGCATTCTGGCAAAGGAAGAAAATTCATCGACCATTCGCCCAATATCACCAACTTGGCGCACGATTGTGCTGGTGCATTTGTCGAAGACTTCTTGATCTTTGTCCTCTAAATCCTTGCCAAACCGTCGACGGAGGCGTTCGGCAGAGAGTTGGATCGGTGTCAAAGGGTTTTTGATTTCATGGGCAATGCGCCTTGCAACATCAGCCCAAGCGGATGTGCGTTGTGCTGTTACAAGCTCAGTAATGTCATCCAGTGTGAGGACGAAACCATCACGGCGCTCTTCTGAGAATTCGGCTGAAATTTGCGTGTTTACCGTTCGCTCCATACCACCGCGATTAAGTGATATTTGCGCGCGGTGATCAGTGCGATCATCTAGGAAGGCGCGGTTCATTACGTGCGCCATTTCGGGAATAACATCGACCAGCTTTTTGCCGATGCTTTTTTGCTGACTGGTTCCAATCAGGGTAAGGCCAGAGCGATTGATGACTTCGATTGTGCCATCTGCTGACATGCCGACCACGCCAGCAGATACACCGCCCAAAACGGTTTCAATGAACCGACGGCGATGATCTAGCTGTTCATTGACCTCCAAAATATCGCGCCGTTGATCATTTAGCTGGGTGGTCATCTCGTTGAATGTTTCACTCAATGCACCAATGTCACCTTCCTTCTTGCGGACCGGTACCTGCACGGAGAGATCACCTTTTGAGACGGCGGAAGCAGCCGTCATCAACTGTCTGATTGGGTTGACCAAACCGTCCGCGAAATTGATTGCTAGCCATACGGATGAAACCAGTAAAACGAGCGCCACGCCGAGGTACAATAAAGCGAAGGCGACCTGTGTGCCGGTTTGGCTGTTTCGGAGATCAGAATATTCTGCCGAATTTATTTCTGCGGTTCTTAGATATTCGACCACTTCTTGATCAACGGCTCTGATGGCATATAAAAAACGATCTTCGAAAAGGTCTATTCTAATTAAGGCGCCAACTAAATTACTGGTTCGTCCTGGATTAATGAATATTGGGACGCGCTCAAGTTTTTTTGCGGCGTCATCAAGGGCTACTTTGGGGGCTTTGGGCCATTCACGCGGTGTTGGTAGATTTGCTGATGCTAGAACATTGGCATTTTTATCAACGATTTGCAGATGCGGAATGTTTCGAATTCGAGCTTGCGTGTTCATGAACAACTGAAGTTGCTCTTCATTGGAAATTAAAACGTTGTCCAATCGCTCATAATCATTTGCGATTGCTGAAATGTCGGCGACTAGAAAGCGTGCATGTTCATTGAGGTAAGAGCGGGCAACGGTAACGGATGATTCGACGATGGCTTGGGTGCGGTCAGAGAACCAACGGTCTAGTCCTCGGTCGAGTGTTAAGCTTGCCACAATCGCAACCAAAATGGCTGGAACAGCTGCGATAACAGCAAAGAGGCTCACGATGCGAATGTGCAATCGCGCAGCCGCCTTCCCTTTTCTTCGCGCCCGCCAAAGTTGGCTCACCTCCCATAAAACGAGCATGACAAGGCAAACCATCAAAATTGCGATCGTCGTTACAATCAACAATGTTACGCGGCGGTCAGGTTCAATGGGGGTAAAGCCAAGCAACACCGCAAAGGCCACCACTGTCGCGATAAGTGATATAACGACAAGCCCAAGACCTAGGCTACGGCTGTAGGTACGCTTGTTTGCTAATTCAGCGGCATTGCTGTCCAAAGGTATCTCGATGTCCGTATTAGAAGACATTATTGTCATTCGCCAAGGATTTAGTCAGTGTTGGTTTTAACGAGTGCGTTGTTTTTGCAACACCTAATGTTACCAAAAAGACACACCAATGCAATGGCGAAAATATGGCTCCAGCCCACAAAGTTGTGAACCCGCGATTTGCACCGCAGGTTACGGCATAATTATAAAGATACGCGAACAACTGGAATTTGTAGATCCTTGATCTTTTTGCGCAATGTATTGCGGTTTAATCCCAGCAGTTCAGCCGCTTTTATCTGGTTGCCACGGGTGGCGCTTAATGTCGCGATGAGCAAGGGTTCTTCTATCTCCCGCAATATACGGTGATAGAGGCCTGGCGGCGGTAAATCATCATTAAATTGGTTGAAATAGGTGGTGAGATGACGTTCGACGGAGGCATTGAGCGTTTTCTCTTCTGCAATTCCCTGCATTAATTGAGGTTCTTCGCGTTGGTCAAACTCTGATGATACCACCAATTCTGTAATAACATCATCGGGGCAAAGAGCTGTGAGTTTGCGGATCATGTTTTCCAGCTCACGAATGTTGCCTGGCCAATTGTGTTGTTTCAGCCGGTCAAGGGCGGCTTTTTCAATCTGTTTGGTTCCAAGCCCTTCGTTAGAAGCGAGGCGGAAAAAGTGATGAACCAAATCATCAATATCTTCCAAGCGTTCACGCAATGGTGGCAAACGTAACGGCACAACGTTTAAACGGAAATATAGATCTTCACGGAATAACCCTTGATTGATCAATTGTTTTAAGTCTTTGTTGCTGGCAGCGACGATGCGAACGTCTGTCTTGATGGCGTTGCGCCCACCAACTGTTGTGTATTCGCCTTGTTGAAGAACGCGTAATAGGCGGGTTTGCGCATCCATCGGCATATCCCCAATTTCATCAAGGAAAAGCGTGCCGCCTTCTGCCTGCTCAAAACGACCCGTTGCGCGGGTTTGTGCGCCGGTAAACGCGCCCTTTTCATGGCCAAATAGTTCTGCTTCAATGAGGTCTTTGGGTATGGCTGCCATGTTGATTGCGACAAAGGGGCCATGTTTGCGTTTGCCAAAGTCATGCAATGCACGAGCGACAAGTTCTTTACCCGTGCCTGATTCACCGTTGATGAGAACTGTGAGGTCGGTTTGCATCAGCCGCGCGAGAATGCGGTAGATTTCCTGCATCGCATTAGAGCGTCCGACCAATGGCATTTGATCGTTATCTTGGTCTCTTGTGTTGGTTGCTGGTTTGGTTTTTGGCTCGGTCAATGCGCGAGCAATAATGGAAACGAGCTCTGTTAGATCAAACGGTTTGGGCAGATACTCATAAGCGCCACGCTCTGAGGCTTTAATTGCCGTCATAAAAGTGTTTTGAGCGCTCATCACGATGATTGGCAAGTCTGGGCGCAATCGTTTGATGCGAGGAAGTAAGTCAAATGCGTTCTCATCAGGCATGATCACATCCGTGACGACAAGGTCGCCCTCACCTTCATTGACCCAACGCCAAAGTGTTGCTGCATTGGAGGTTAATCGCACCTCATAACCTGCGCGTGAAAGTGCTTGGTTGAGTACTGTTCTGATTGCAGCGTCGTCATCTGCAACGAGGATTTGCCCTTTAGACATTGGTTTGCCCTTCTTTTGCCTGTACCGGTTCCTTGAAAGCTGGGAGGAGGATACGGAACATGGTTTGTTTGGGTTGGGGTTTGCATTCTATGATACCACCATGGTCGCCGATGATTTTGGCGACCAGTGCCAGCCCAAGGCCTTTACCATTGGTTTTACTGGTGATGAATGGATCAAAAAGGTTTGGTAATAATTCTTCTGGAACGCCGGTGCCATTGTCGATGACACAAAATTCCATCGGCAACGCCACACGTTCGTTACTGCCTGCCGTCGCAATGCGCACACCCGGCCTAAAAGCGGAGGTTACGATTATTTCTGGATCAGCCACATGTTCGCAGGCTTCTTGTGCATTTTTGATAAGGTTCAAAAACACTTGAATGAGTTGATCTCGATTGGCAAAAACGGGTGGCAATGAAGGGTCGTAAATTTTCGTGACCTTTAAATCAGAGGCAAAACCGCTTTCAGCCAATGTAATCACGTGATCAAATACGGTGTGAATATTGATTGGATCGCGTTCAATCGGGCGTTCATCTGAAAAGACTTCCATTCGGTCGACGAGGCCCACAATGCGATCGGCTTCCTCAGTGATGAGGCGTGTGAGTGTGCGGTCGTCTTCATCGGCGCTTTGTTCAAGCAATTGGGCGGCACCGCGGATGCCAGACAATGGGTTTTTGATTTCATGGGCAAGCATGGCTGCAAGACCAGTCACGCTTTTGGCAGCACTTCTGTGGGTGAGTTGTCGATCAATTTTGTCGGCCATCGTGCGTTCTTGCAGCATGATCGCGACATTTTTTGAATGGGCATCAAGGGGTGTTGCGAAGACATCAACGATCCTTGTTCCCCCTGTTCTTGGGGTGCCGATATCGACTTTATATTCATTGATCGGCCCATTGCGTTCTCTCACCTGTGGAAGGAGCGATAAAACGGGACTGCCAAACGGCATGATGTCTTGGATATAATGTTTTTTGAACCATGAAAGACCGGCTTGGAAGAAGTCTTGGCCCGAATAATTGGCGTAAATGAGCTTGTTGTCATCTCCAACCACCAAGACGGGATTAGGTAAGACATTCAAAACGGCGTCACAAAAATTGTTTGAGATATCGCTGTCCATTAGGCAACACTTTCTAAGTCGACTGCGGTCATATCGGGGACATCGCGCGAAAAGACGGTTTTGATGGTTTTCATAACTTCTGCAATATCTGTGTTGGTAAGCAATGCCAGCCGTTCTTCTGCGGGCGTATTGGCTTTTCGAAAACCGTTGGCATCCAAATACCAACTAAGATGCTTGCGCGCCGCGCGCATGCCGATGTGATTGCCGTAATGATCAAGCAGCGCTTCATAATGCTCGGCAATCAAGGAGGTCAGAGTTTCACCGGAGGGCTCTGCTAATGTCTCGCCCGTTTTAAGATAATGAGCAGCATGACCCACAAGCCAAGGGCGTCCGTACGTACCACGGCCAATCATAACACCATCCGCTTTGGTGATGTTGAGGATTTCTTTGGCGTTTGAAGCATCCAGCACATCACCATTGGCAATCAGCGGGATATTGATTGCTTGTTTAACTTTTGCAATCGCTGGCCAATCGGCTTTGCCGTTATAAAACTGACAGCGGGTTCGGCCATGTAATGTGATGAGCTGAACACCTGCATCTTCTGCGCGTTTGGCAAGCTCTGCTGCATTGAGGCTGTTATCATCCCACCCAAGCCGCATTTTTAAGGTGACAGGGCAATCAACGGCCTCGACAGTTGCTTCAATTAAGGTCAAGGCGTGGTCAAGATCACGCATCAAGGCGGAACCTGAATAGCCGGACGTTACCTTTTTGGCGGGGCAACCCATGTTGATGTCGATGATGTCAGCGCCAGCGTCGCGGGCATATTTTGCGCCAACGCCCATCCAGCTTGCTTCACGTCCTGCCAGTTGAACGATGTGAGGCGCCTCGCCTGTCTGAGCGATTTTTAAGACAGCGTCTTTGTCTTCTTTGACAAGTTGTTCACTTGCAATCATCTCTGATACAACCCCGCCAGCACCAAAGCGACTGACAAGGCGGCGAAACGGCAAATCGCTGACCCCAGACATGGGCGCGAGATAAACGTTGTTTGGCAATGTTATTGGGCCGATGGATAACACCGAGGGAGCGCCCTTGTTTCTGTGCATAATTATTATGCAATTAATTTGATGCCTATATAATAGACAAATGTTGCGGCGCGGCAAGGTGTAAATCACAGAAATGGTAAAATCTACCGTAATCGCCTTGCGATCCACAAGAGTGCGGCGTATCTGGTAAGTTCTCTTGCCCTGCCAGAAGAATGATTTGATGAAAAATAATAAAGTTGCTGTGGTTATTGTCGCCGCTGGACGTGGTGAGCGGGCGAAAAGAGCTGGTGAAGGCGATAAAGGCCCGAAGCAGTACCGCTTGATTGGTGGCAAAGCGATTATTGCCCATACGATTGACCGCTTTTGCAATCATGCGTTAGTGGATTTGGTCGTACCGGTTATCCACCAAGATGATGATGCGCTCTATCTTGAAGCGCTGGCGGGCTTTCAACATGAAAAACTATCTGTCCCTGTTGTCGGCGGTGCGTCGAGACAAGGGTCAGTTTATAATGGGCTGTCAGCTTTGAAAGGCGAAAATGTTGATTTCGTCTTGGTGCATGATGGTGTTCGCCCGTTTGTGTCAGATGGTACGATTGAGCGTGTGGTTGAGGGATTGCAAGATTATAATTCCATCCTGCCAGCGCTGGCCGTTGTTGATACGATTAAGCGTGTGGTGCCAGACAGCGGGGCATATCCAATTGTCAGTGAAACCGTGGACCGATCCGTGCTTTGGTCCGCGCAGACACCGCAGGGTTTTCATTATAACGCGCTGTTGGAAGCTCATAATGGGGCGGATGCTGACAGTTTCACGGATGACTGTGCAGTGATGGAAGCGGCTGGCCATGATGTGCGGATTGTTGAAGGCAATGGTGAGAACGTAAAAATAACAACTGCTGATGATATTGATGAAGCGGAAAGACGGGTAACGAATATGGTCGGACAGGATGGACGGGTAATGAATATGACTGAGATGGAAACACGTGTTGGCAACGGGTTTGATGTCCATGCGTTTGAAGATGGAAACGCGGTGATCCTTGGCGGTATTTCCATTCCGCATACGAAAAAGCTGAAAGGCCACTCAGACGCTGATGTTGGTTTGCATACGATTACCGATGCAATTTATGGCGCTTTGGCTGATGGTGATATTGGTAGCCACTTCCCCCCGAGCGATGAGCAATGGAAGGGTGCGGCATCTGATCAGTTTCTCATTCACGCCTGTGAGCGGGTGAAACAACGTGGTGGCCGCATTGTTCATCTCGATCTAACGCTGATGTGTGAAGCGCCGAAAATTGGGCCGCACCGTGATGCTATGCGTGAGAAAATCGCAGAAATTTGTGGCCTACCCCTTTCCCGTGTGGCGGTTAAAGCAACCACGACGGAGAGGCTAGGATTTACGGGGCGTGAAGAAGGTATTGCGGCAATGGCAACGGCGACGATCCAAATTCCGTTTGAGGATTAAAATGTCTGGAGCCACGCAAAAGCTTGCTGAAACAATCATTCAACGTTGCACTGAGTTAAAGCAATACGTTGTGACAGCAGAATCGTGCACAGGCGGCCTTATCGCTGGTGCGATTACTGATATTGCTGGTTCTTCTGCGGCTTTAGAGCGTGGCTTTGTGACATATTCCAATCAATCAAAAAATGAGATGCTGGGTGTTCCAGCTGACCTTATTGAAGAGCATGGTGCCGTCAGTGAAGAAGTTGTCTGTGCAATGGTCGTTGGCGCTTTGGCCCATTCAAAGGCAAGCTTTGGCGTTGCGGTCACTGGTGTGGCGGGCCCTGGTGGTGGAAGCGCCGAAAAACCTGTTGGCCTTGTCTACATTGCAGCAGCAAGCAAAGAGCCGCAGCGTGTTGTGGTGTCTCGCGAAATATTTCCAGATAATGGCCGCGCTTTTATACGTGAAGCAACAGTGGAACGGGCTTTGACCATGCTGCTTGATCAACTAGACGCATAAACCTTGTCTGCGCGATCTTCAAAGGCTTCTGCAAATCGTCTGAAGGCGCGATCAAACACGGTGCCCATGAGGGCTGCAAAAGTTCTGCTTTTAAACTCGTAATCTAATTTGAAAATAACATCAGACGCACCCTCGCCTGCATCTGTAAAATTCCACTTGTTTTCAAGCTCGCTCACAGGGCCATCTAGGTATTCGACAAGGATTTCATTTGCCTCGCGGTTAAGCGTTACTTTGGTGGTGAAGGTCTCGCGGAAAACTTTATAGGCAACCGTCATATCAGCGACTAAAATCTCTGTGCCGTCAGGTCGCGCTTTGCGCCCTCGAACGACGAGCGTTTCGCATAAAGGGACAAATTCTGGATATTTCTCAACATCTGCCACCAAGTCAAACATGTTGTTTGATGAATGTTTGACGCTGCGTGTGGTTTCAAAATTTGGCATGAACGTTTCGCTCTGGCATCACTAATGGGATGCGTTCTTCGCTGCTCTTGCTTTTTGAAGTTTTGCAAAGTCTTCACCAGCGTGATGTGAGGAGCGGGTTAGCGGGCTTGATGAAACCATCAAGAAGCCTTTGGTATAAGCAACCGTCTCATAGCCTTTGAAGGCTTCTGGCGTTACATATTCAACAAGCTCGTGGTGTCGCGGTGTTGGCTGCAAATATTGGCCAATTGTGATGAAATCCACATCAGCACTGCGCAGATCATCCATCACTTGCAAAACCTCGTTACGGGTTTCGCCAAAGCCAACCATGATGCCTGATTTTGTGAAGATGGTTGGGTCAATCTCTTTTACCTGTTGAAGCAGACGCAAAGAATGGAAATAGCGCGCGCCCGGTCTGACAGTTAGATATTTGCCCGGTATCGTTTCGAGGTTGTGATTGAACACGTCGGGTTTGGCTGCAACGACAATTTCTAAAGCCCCTTCTTTGCGAAGGAAGTCAGGCGTTAGAATTTCGATTGTTGTATTGGGTGAGCGTTCGCGAATTGAGGAAATAACATTAGCAAAATGTTGTGCGCCGCCGTCATCAAGGTCGTCACGATCAACGGATGTAATCACCACATGCTCAAGGCCAAGTTTTGCGACAGCATTTGCAACATTGGTTGGCTCATCGAGATCTAAAGGGTGCGGCATACCTGTGCGCACATTGCAAAAGGCGCAAGCGCGGGTGCATATCTCACCCATAATCATCATGGTGGCGTGCTTCTTCTCCCAGCATTCACCAATGTTGGGGCAACCGGCTTCTTGGCAAACGGTGACGAGGTTGTTTTCTTTCACAATCTTCTGCGTTTCTAAATAGCCTTTAGATCCGGGCGCACGCACTCTGATCCATGACGGCTTTTCGACGCGCGCATGGGCGGGGCGATTTGCTTTTTCAGGGTGACGAAGCGCTGGCTTTTTCTGTTTTGCCGTATCAAGAACAGTGACCATTTTGTATTTCTCCTTGCCGTTTATATGCGTTTTTTTCGGCTAAAAGTCGAGGCAAAACTTAAGCTAAACCCTTACATTAATGGTTAATGAGGTCTTTCCTTGATGGGTACATTTTAAAGCATTATTTTAACGATGGGTGACAGGGATATAAAAACTGGTTTGCGATTGGGGTTAATCGCAAACACATCTGCTGGAGCTTGGGCGAAATGACAAGAAATACTCGGACTATTTCAGAAATTGCACCCACTGGATCGAACAGTTTTGGCGTGGTTAGATTGTTTGCCGCGACCTTGGTCGTGTTTTCTCATGCAACAGCGATTGTTTATGGCGACGCGGTGAAAGAGCCTTTGGCTGAATTAACTGGTCACACCTTGGGTTGGCACGCGGTCAATATGTTTTTCTGCTTATCCGGCCTATTGATCATGGCGTCAATTGAACGCACATCATCAACCATACAATTTCTTTGGGCGAGGTTTTTGCGGCTTTATCCAGCGATATTTGCGCTTATCCTGTTTATGTTCGGCATTGGCGCGATGATGTCGTCTGAACCGTTTTCGTTCTTGACCTTCATTGACCTTTCCGCACGTACCCTCTTGTTGTTTGGTGACAGTGCCACCCTGCCCGGGGTTTTCGTGAACAACCCACTGCATGATATCCTCAACTCGCCGTTGTGGACACTGCGCTATGAGGTGTTCTGCTACTTGTTCTTAGCAGGCATTTTTACAGTTTTCGGCATGTTTAAGACCCGCCTTCCCGCCTTTTTATCCTTCAAGGTTGTCAGTCTTGTCATCATGATTGCCTGTGTTCTTCACCTGAATTTTTTCTACGATGAAAAGACTGCAACAAATGATCAGCATATTGCTCGCTTCGTTTTTGCTTTCTTTACAGGCGTTTGTGCTTGGCAGTGGCGTGACACATTGCGCCCTAACATCGTTGGGTTTTCCCTATTTGCTGTCATAAACGCCGGTTTGATTGTTTTTGAAGTTTATAATGCGCCGATCCAAATGTTGATGGTGAGTTATCTGGCGATTTATATCGGTAGTTTGAATTTTGGAAAAATTGCACGGTTCACTGACCGCCAAGATTATTCTTATGGGCTGTATATTACAGCCTTCCCGATCCAGCAGATTGTTTATATCGCGTTGCCGGAAGCATCACCGCTCATTAATTTCGCGCTTTCAATGGCAATCTCTTTGCCAATCTCAGCAGTGTTTTGGAATTTGATTGAAAAACCAGCGTTGAAATTAAAAGCATTTCGGATTGACCGCGTTATCGGCCTTTTATTTTCTGGTAGACAAAAATCACCAACATCGCGCCTAAAGACGCAACAATAATATTGCTGATTAAACCAGGTAGGATGGTGATGCCGATGAGGCCTACGATCCACCAGCCAACGAATGAACCGACAACACCGCAAATGATGTTTGTCAAAAGGCCATGATTGGTCTTCATAACTTGTTCAGCGATCCAGCCTGCGAAGCCGCCGATAATAATTGCCCACAAAATTCCCATAGTACCCTTTCATGATAACGGTGAGCGCCAGTTAATCGCTCACCCAATTTACGTGTTCAGCAATAAATCATCAATTTTGGCCCTTAGGCGTGGATGACCTTGCCATAAGCATCCAACACACTTTCATGCATCATCTCGGATAGAGTCGGATGCGGGAAGACTGTGTGCATCAGGTCTTCTTCTGTGGTTTCAAGGTTCATTGCTACCACATAGCCTTGAATAAGCTCCGTCACTTCAGCACCCACCATATGAGCACCGAGTAATTGGCCTGTTTTCTCGTCGAAGATTGTTTTGATTAGACCGTTTGGTTCGCCAAGTGCGATCGCCTTGCCGTTGCCAGCAAATGGGAAGCGACCGACTTTTATTTTGTGGCCTGCTTCTTTGGCTTTTTCTTCCGTCATGCCAACGCTTGCAACTTGTGGGTTACAATAGGTACAGCCTGGAATTTTCGCTTTGTCCATTGGATGGGCATCAAGCCCTGCGATCTTCTCTACGCAGATCACACCTTCATGTTCTGCTTTGTGCGCAAGCATTGGCGGGCCTGCAACATCGCCGATTGCGTAAATGCCTGCAACATTGGTTTTGCCATAACCGTCAATCACGACGCAGCCACGGTCTGTTTTGATGCCAAGCTTTTCTAGGCCAAGACCTTCAATGTTGCCAACAACACCCACCGCAGAAATCAGTTTATCAGCACTGATTGGTGTTACTTTGCCGTCTTTGCCTTCAACATGGGCTGTAATGCCGTCTTTGGTTTTTTCAACCTTGGTCACCTTCGCTTCGGTGATGATGTTCATGCCCTGCTTTTCAAGCTGCTTGCGGGCAATGGCTGAAATCTCTTTGTCTTCAACCGGCATGATTTGCGGCATCAGCTCAACAACAGTCACGTCTGCGCCCATTGTTTTATAAAAGCTTGCAAACTCGATACCGATGGCGCCAGAACCCATAACGACCAAAGATTTAGGCATCTCTTTCGGGTTCATCGCTTCAAAATATGTCCAAATCTTATCGCCATCAGGCTCAATG
The DNA here is from genome assembly GCA_964553335.1 of uncultured Hyphomicrobiales bacterium. GTDB lineage: Bacteria > Pseudomonadota > Alphaproteobacteria > Rhizobiales > JACESI01 > JACESI01. The sequence goes on from CAZKKW010000023.1 coordinate 25,748, forward strand.
CCTGGGATCGCGCGTGGGCGTGCGCCTGTGGAAAGAATAATGTGCTTGGCTTTGTACGTGCCCTCACCCTTTGTGCCTTTTGGTGCTGGGTGTTGCGGTTCAACGGCTTTTTTCTTTGGTGCAGAGACTTTAACTTCGCCTGCCTTGACGATTTCAGCTTCGCCCCAAATAACATCGACCTTGTTTTTCTTGAGCAAGAATCCAACGCCGCCATTTAGTTGAGCTGACACTCCACGAGAGCGTGCGATGACTTTTGATATATCAAAGCCAAATTTATCAGCGCTTAGGCCGTAATCATCAGCATTTTCCATATAGTGAAAAATCTCAGCTGAACGCAGCAACGCTTTTGTTGGAATACAACCCCAATTTAGGCAGATGCCGCCGAGATGCTCGCGTTCAACCACGGCTGTCTTCATGCCAAGTTGAGCGGCGCGGATTGCTGCCACATAACCACCGGGGCCACCGCCGATAACAATGATATCGTAATTAGACATGAGCTTAGCTCCTACAATGAGAGAATTGTTTTAACAGGTGCGACAAGTGCCTCACCAAGTTTGATCGTATCTTCAGCACTCAAATGAATGCCATCTAAAGCTGTGCCGCTTGCAACGGTTGCAGCATTGAAAAAATGGGCGCCTTCGTCCTTCGCCAACTGCTCATAGAGCGGGGCTAATTCGTCAAAGCGCTTATAGGTATCACCAAAGATAGTACCGTAATAAGGATCATCGGTTTTGATAATCTTTGTTGGTGAGACGATAAGCACCTCGGGAACGGGCATGTCCGGCTCTGTGTGATAGGTTTTGACCGTTTGTACCAATCGTCGCATACCACGGGCAACATCGAAGGGTTCGAGGCTGTAATTGGAATGAAAGTCGTTTGACCCCAAAGCCAAGATCACCAGATCCAGTGGTGCGTGGCTTTCAAGTAGCGACGGCAAGATGTCTAAGCCACGGCGATGATCTCGAAATTGATTTTCATGTACGGTCGTTCTAGCGTTTAGGGCGTTGTCTAACACCTCAACGTCATTGCCCAAGGCTTTTTGTAAGACGCGGGGCCAGCGCACCTCACGCGGATAACGCGCTCTGGTGCCCGGGATAAAACCCCACATAATACTGTCACCGAAGGCCAGAACGGTCTTCATGGATTTACACCATCATTGACATTGGGTTTTCGAGGTAGTTCTTAAAGCTGGCTGAAAGTGTTGCACCAACAGCGCCATCAATCACACGGTGATCAAAGGCGAAGGTTGCCGTCATTATGGTGGCAACAGTGAGCTCACCATCTTTCACAACCGGACGTTTTTCGCCCGCACCAATCGACACGATAGAAGCATGTGGCGGGTTGATGATGGATGTGAAGTCACGAACACCAAACATGCCGAGGTTTGAAACAGCTGTTGTGCCGCCTTGATACTCAGATGGTTTCAACTTGCGATCGCGCGCCCGTTTGGCAAGGTCTTTGACGCTGTTTGAAATGACAGACAATGTTTTTTCTTCTGCCGCTTTCACAATCGGAGTGATGAGACCACCTTCAATCGCTACAGCAACGCCAATATCTGCATGTTTATGCATCACCATGCCGCCTTCTGTCCAAGAGGCGTTGGTTGCTGGGTTTGCTTTGAGCGCGAGAGCAAGGGCTTTGATGATGAAGTCGTTTACAGATATTTTGTAAGCAGGTTTGTCATCAACGACTGGCGCGCCGTCATTGATCTGTTTGCGGGTTGCCAAAAGTGCATCCAATTCGCAATCAACGGAGATAAAGAAGCTTGGAATTGTCTGCGTTGATTCTGTCAGGCGGCTGGCGATTGTTTTGCGCATACCGTCATGAGGAACGATCTCGTAAGAGCCTTCTTCAAAGAGCTTTAGAACGGTTTCATCTGACATGCCTGTGGCAAGTGTTTTTTGCGATGCAGGTGCGGCTGATGCTTTGGCTTTGCCTGTTCCAGATTTGATTGCTGCCTCAACGTCGCGCTTTACAACACGGCCATGGGGGCCTGTGCCATTCACAGCTGCAATGTCGACGCCCTCTTGTGAGGCGATCCGGCGAGCAAGTGGTGAAGAGAA
>CAZKKW010000024.1:0-27639 GCA_964553335.1 uncultured Hyphomicrobiales bacterium
CCATGACTTTTGATAACAATACCATTCAAGCCCAAAAACACACCACCGTTTAAACGCCTTGGGTCCATTTTTGTCCGCAAGCGGTCAAATGCCCCTTTGGCAAGCAGATAACCAAGACGCGCGCGCCATGTGCGGGTCATTGCTTGACGTAAATAACCTGCGATCTGATTAGCAGTACCTTCAGCGGTTTTCAAAGCGATGTTGCCAGTGAAACCTTCGGTCACAACAACATCAACAGTGCCGCGCCCCAAATCATTGCCTTCAACAAAGCCATAATAATCAATTGAGCTGTCATCCGCCTCGCGAAGCAAACGCCCAGCGGTTCGCACCTCTTCCAGACCTTTAACCTCTTCAACACCGATATTGAGCAAGCCGACTGTCGGGCGTTTAAGGTCAAACAGAGCACGCGCCATCGCGCCCCCCATCATGGCAAAATCTACCAATTGCTGCGCATCAGCACCAATCGTTGCCCCCATATCAAGAACAACACTCTCGCCACGCTCTGTGGGCCAAAGCGCCGCAATTGCTGGGCGCTCAATGTTTGCCATCGTGCGCAAGCAAAATTTGGACATAGCCATCAACGCACCCGTGTTACCGGCTGAAATACAAAAGGCAGCTTCACCCGTCTTCACCGCTTCAATCGCCATCCACATGCTGGATTTCCCGCGACCAGATCGTAAAGCTCGGCTTGGCTTCTCATCCATCGCAATGGTTACATCACAATGACGAACTTTGCTTACCGCTTTAACTTTTGGGTATTTGGCAAGGACCGGCGCAACTTTATCCTTCTCACCAAACAAAAGGAACGTAAGGCTAGGCTGACGCACAAGCAACAAGTTAAGACCAGGGATTACCATTTCTGGTCCCTTGTCTCCCCCCATTGCATCAATTGAGATGATCATAGAAGTGTTCATTCTCGTAAAAAGCCTATCAATCGACCACCCCATTCAAGGTGTGTGATCCCTTTGCTATAAATTTACCGCCAAAACGCGCGATCAGGGTAGTCGTGGTTAAAAGCCTCAATTTGGTTGAATGTGCAAGAACTAAATACCTAAACATGTGCATGCTTTCCTCAAGAAAACTTAGTTCGGCTTTAGTTTATCTTTTAATGACGCCAAACCTGCAAATGGATTTTGCCGCAATTCACCATCATCAGCACCCTGCTCTAGCACCGCCCCCTCAGCATGAGGGTAAGGATCTAGACCAAGCGCTAAATGTTCTAAAACCAACACACCAAGCTCAATTTTATCGCCTTGGTACGTATCAGGAATGTCATCTTCGAGAGAAATAATCAAAGAACCATCCTCGTCTTTTTGTTCAAGAAAACGATCGAATTCGTCTTCAGGCAGTAAAATCAAATTGATATCTTCGTCGATAATCGTCTCAACCGGCGCAAGAGAGACAACACAGGGTTGATGGACCTTAGCTTTCAATCGTCCCTCTGCGATAAATTTAGTAGTGGTCCGCTTTGTAAGCGTGATTTCAGCCTCAAAGCGCAGCACATCAAGCAGATTGTAAAACGCGCATAAAGCAGCCTTTTCATCATCATTGAGCGTCAATGTGGTTTGATAGCCATTGCGCGGTATCGTTGATACAGCCACTGAGCGTGGCAGCACTTGTTCAACTTCAACAGCCTCGTTTGAGACGCTATTCTTGTTTGCCATTAGTTCATTCGCTCACAAATTCTTGGGGGTTTGCAAAGGGAATATCACTGCTTTGCAATTCATACAACGAATAGTCATCCAGTGCTTCGATGCTAGCAAATGCATAGGCTGCAAACATAACAGATAAAGTCTGCGCACGCTCATGCTCAGGGAAAACATTACGTTCAATCGCTTCAGCCATCGCACTTTCATCCCCACTTTCAACGGCAGCATCATACGCTGCAATCCGTCCATAGAAAGCTTCGCCCATATTTTTCATGCGCTTTGGAACGGCCTGATATCCAACCCCCATTTCGCGCAGTGAACGATCCATGTCCTCAATAAAAATATCAAAGACCTCCTGCCCAAACGCTTTTCCCGTCTCCCCTTCACGCTTTAATCTGTGTAACAACAAAAATGCGTGAAATACGATCATATCAAATCGCCCCGAAACCGAATCCGCAACCCTGTCATTTTCATAAAAAACAACTTGCCTGGATTGAGCGATAACCTGGTCATAAACCCTGCGAGCCGTTGGACTTTGGCGGGATGAAAATGGTTTTAGCAGTTTAGCGAAAAAGGACATATTTGTTAGTTTCCATGAGCGACTGGTAAGCCGATACCCTGCCCTTAAATCGAGTTACCCACCAAAGCAAGCACCTTTACTTATAACCATCTTTCGTTCAAAAACATTTTGTGGCATGTTAGTTGCCACCTTGTTGCCTCATTACGCTTTTAGTGAGCAACAATGTTAACCATGAGAGCATGATCTTAATAAGGTCGATTTAGCCTGCGGCTTTCTTGGTGTATATGATGGCAGGAGGTGGGAAATTCAAGCGCGTTTGGCCTGACCAAGCTTTGCTTAAAAGGTGTATTACATGGGAAACTTCGGAAAAATTGCTGTTGTTGCGTTGCCACTTATGCTTGGCGGATGCATTTCGCAAACACTTCAGCACGGCTATGTTGTCTCGCCTGAAGCGCTCCAACAAATCCCAATTGGCGCCAGCCAAGAACAAGTTCTTTTGGCGCTTGGAACCCCCTCCACAATCGAATCATTCAAAACTGAAGGCTTTTACTACATAAGCCAAACAACGAAAAAACGCGCAGCCTTTGCACGCGGTAAAATTGTTAATCAACGTGTTGTTGCCGTTTACTTTGATGAAAACGGTAGTGTTCGCAACATCGGCGATTTTGGTCTTAAAGATGGTAAGGTTTTCGATTTCTTGACGCGAGCGACACCAACCAGCGGTTCGGAAATCACCTTCTTGCAGCAAGTTTTGAAAGCAGCAGCAAACCCAACCAACGCTATTGGCGGAGGGTTAAACCGTTAGCGGTTTAGATAATCTAAAAGACTTGGCCAGTCGCGCCCTTTGTCGCGACTGTCTCACACCGCAAAAACTCTCAACCAACAAGTCAATTCCCAGATGTGTGTCATGCCGCAGCCCGCGATTGCTGACCCATGATGAATTGCACACACTCTCGATCGCTCATATTGACTGCGACGCCTTTTATGCGTCGGTGGAAAAACGCGACAACCCAGACCTCATCGACAAACCAGTGATTGTCGGCGGTGGACGGCGCGGTGTTGTATCAACCGCGTGTTATATTGCGCGCATCAATGGTGTCCACTCCGCACAACCTATGTTCAAAGCACTTGCTGCCTGCCCTGAAGCCGTGGTGATACGGCCTGACATGGAGAAATACTCCCGTGTTGGCCGCCAAATTCGCGAAGAAATGCTATCACTCACGCCCTTAGTCGAACCCATTTCAATCGACGAAGCTTTTCTCGATCTAAGCGGCACAGAACGACTGCACAATGCCTCACCCGCTGAAACACTGAATGCCTTTGCCAAACATATTCAAGAAACCATTGGGATCACCATTTCAATCGGCCTGTCGTTCAACAAGTTCCTTGCAAAAATTGCCTCAGACTTCGAAAAACCGCGCGGCTTTTCAGTGATTGGCAAAGAAGAAGCATTGAGCTTTTTAGAAGATAAACCCGTCTCCATGATTTGGGGCGTTGGCAAAGCTTTTCAAAAAAAGCTCGCAGCAGATGGAATTTCCACCATCGGGCAATTGCAACAAATGGAAGAAACCGACCTTGCCAAAAGCTACGGTGCAATGGGCCTGCGCATATCTCAGCTTTCCAAAGCCAATGATACCCGTAATGTATCCCCTGCCCGCAAGACAAAAAGCATTTCGTCTGAAACCACCTTCAACGAGGATATTTCAAATTTCGACGATCTATCTCGCACCCTAAGAGCGCTGTCAGAGAAAGTATCGGCGCAATTGAAAACCAAACAATTCAGCGGTCATACGGTGGTCTTAAAGCTCAAGACAGCCGACTTTCAAACCAGAACCCGCAACAGAAAGCTCACCGACCCAACTCAGTTGGCGGACCGTATTTTCAGAACGGGCCATGACCTTTTGCAAAAAGAGACCGACGGCACCAAGTTTCGCCTGATCGGCATTGGTGTTGCAGACCTTTACCCAGCAGACATTGCAGACCCAGATGACTTGATAGATGAACAATCAACCAAACGCGCCCACGCGGAGCGGGCAATGGATAGTGTTCGTGAGAAATTCGGCAAGAATGCTGTAAAGCACGGACAGCTCTTTAATGACGATACCCGCCCACAGCGCGACAAATAGATCAGCAATCTTCTTTTGACAAAAGCTCTAACGTTTCCATTTTACCTTTCAAGGCGAAATCGCCGTAGTCAAAGGTAAAATCACGAGACACGCCATTTTCGTAAAGCAAGAACGAGTTTTGCCATTCCGGTTTACCATCGCCCTTTTGTTCTGGTTTGAAATATGAAATTGAAACAGGCCAACGGCGTAACTTCTTGTTCTCCAACACTTGATAAGCCAGCCCCTCGCCTTCTTCGACAGATTTTTCTGGCAAGATGATAGAGCTTGTTAAAAGCGATGTTTTCGCCCCTTCAACACCTTCATAAACCACATTATTCACCAGCTTCTTGCCGGCCTTAGCATCTGCAATCAGCTTGATAAAATGCTGCACTGGAAACAACGCATCATTCTCAACGGTAACGGTTTCAGCCCCTGGCTTAGAAAGGCGCACTTTAATAGCCTCATCGCCGCGGCTTGCAATACCCTTTACGTCATCTTGCAATTGATTGTTTTGATAAACAGAGTTCGCAAAATCAAACGCAGTCCCATCACCGCTTTCAAAATATTTGCCGCGCGTATCCAACGTGAATTCCTCACCACCTTGTGTCTGAAGTTTCGATACAAAGCGATAGGCAACATTGTAACCAGTGCAGCTTGCGCCTTTTACCTCCAGCACCCATTTACCGATACCGCCAATAATTTGCGATTCGGGGCGGGAGTTTGCAAACGTGATTTCATAAACGGCACGGTGTGGCGCCATTTCCATCGCGAGCGCCTGCCCGCCCATCATTACAGCGACAAATCCACATCCAACCGTTTTGTAATATGACTTTTTCAAATTCATTTGCGAGCTTCTCCGTTTGCTTCGTTTAAAGGTAGTCTATGCGCGTTATAAAATCCAAGGAACTCTCATAAAAATCGTGCATCGTGAACAAGGTAGTTTTATGGTGCGGGAAATTAATCAGTCTTACGAGGTAGATATGACGAGCGACTATATGAAAGAAGTTGAAAGCAGGCTTGCAGAACGCGGTATGAGCATTCCAGAAGCAATGGCACCGGCGGCAAACTATGTACCGTATAAAATTGCAGGCAATGCGCTTTATGTTTCAGGTCAATTGCCAGCAGCTGATGGCGAGATGGTCAAAGGCATTTGCGGCGACAACATCTCTACCGAAGATGCCGCCAAAGGGGCTGAACTTTGTGCGCTCAACATCCTAGCCCAAGCAAAAGCTGCCCTCGGTGATTTAGACAAACTGGAAGGCCTCACCAAGCTTGTTGGTTTTGTTGCCTCAACACCTGAATATGGCGAACAACCCGCTGTTGTAAACGGTGCCTCCAATTTCATGGTTGAAATCCTTGGTGACCGTGGCCGTCACGCCCGTTCTGCTGTCGGCATGGCATCGCTGCCATTCGGCGTTACTGTTGAGGTTGAAGCTATTTTTGAGCTTAAGGCCAACTAAATCGCCCTGCTCCCAACCAAAATTAATAAAGATCGCATCTTCCCATTTGATGGTTTCTACCTATCTTATGAGAGATGCGATTTCTTTTTTTCCCTAGTTGTTCAAACACATGACTGAAGACGCCCATCTTGTCAGCATTGTTCAATCTTTGTCAGATATAGACAAAGACCAATGGGACGCTTGCGCCAACCCTAACGGGCAATCGTATAACCCTTTTGTGTCCTATGATTTTCTCCATGCTTTAGAACAATCAGGATCTGCGGTCGCAGAAACAGGCTGGCTTGGTCAGCACATGATTTTAAAAGACGCGGACGGTCAGGCGACGGGCGTTATGCCGTGCTATTTGAAAAACCATAGTCAGGGGGAATATATCTTTGACCATGGCTGGGCAGACGCGTTTGAGCGGGCTGGTGGGCGCTATTATCCCAAACTGCAAGTGTCCGTTCCCTTCACTCCCGTATCAGGCCCGCGCCTGCTTGCACGTCCTGGACCTGACGCAAAAGAAATCCGTGCGGTCTTAGCATCCGCCGCCGCAGAACGCGCCAGATCGCTTGGCGCTTCCTCAATTCATGCCACCTTTATCGAAGAACGTGAATGGGACGAGTTTGGCGAATTTGGGTATTTACAGCGCACAGATCAGCAGTTTCATTTTATCAATGAAGGGTATGAAAACTTCGACGATTTCCTTGCGGTTCTTTCCTCCAGAAAACGCAAACAGCTGAAAAAAGAACGCCGCGAAGCGCTCGTTAATCACATCACGATTGAATGGATCACCGGTGCTGACATTACCGAAGATCATATCGACCAGTTTTTCACATTCTATATGGATACAGGCGCCCGCAAATGGGGCACGCCATATCTTACCCGCGAATTCTTCTCTCTGCTGATTGAGAAAATGGCCGACAAAGTGCTCTTCATCTTTGCCCGCAGGCATGACGATATTATCGCAGGCGCTTTGAACATGATTGGTAGCGATACGCTTTATGGCCGTTATTGGGGCTGCGTTGAAGACCACCCCTATCTGCATTTTGAAGTCTGCTACTATCAAGCAATCGATTACGCCCTTGCTAACGGCCTCAAACGGGTTGAAGCAGGCGCACAGGGCGGCCACAAATTGGTGCGCGGTTATATGCCGGTCAAAACCTATTCAGCCCACTGGATTGCAAACCCAAGTTTCCGCGATGCTATTGCCCATTATTTGGAACAAGAACGCAAACAAGTAGACTTTGAAAACGAAATGCTTGCAGAACGTGCCCCTTTTAAGAAAGATGGCAATTAACAACGCAAAAGGGAATCAGCCATGACACTTGAGACATACGATTCAGACAACATTTTCGCCAAAATTCTCGCGGGCGATATTCCCTGCCACAAGGTCTATGAGGATGCAGGAACGCTCGTGTTCATGGATATATTGCCTGCAAGTGACGGCCATTGTCTGGTGATACCCAAAGCACCATCGCGCAATTTGCTTGATGCAGGAGATGCGGAATTAGGTGCTTGTATCGCCACTGCTGCCAAAGTTTCCCGCGCTATCATGAAGGCGCTTGATGCGGATGGTGTGACCCTTCGCCAAAACAATGAAGCAGCCGGTGGGCAAGAAGTCTTCCACACACATTTCCACCTTATGCCACGCTATGAAGGCCAAGGCTTGCGGGTTCATGATGGTAGTGCAGCTGATCACCCTGCGCTTGCAGCCACTGCCGCAAAAATTGCCGCCGCTATCGAGTAGCTATTCGACCGCAACCAAGGTAGCCGTAATCAAAGCCGCCTCACCTGCCAAAACACCAAAGAAAATGCGCGGCCTTGTCGCGAAATAAACGGCATAACCAAACAACAAGGCCCCAATGCGTGCCCACAATGGCACGATGGCTAAATCGCCTGTTGGAAAGATCACCAATTTAGCAATCAACCCTGCCACAAGGGCTGTCGCCACCGCCCGCACCCATTTCAACACTTCGCCGTTTTCATCCATTGAGCGGGACAAAATGACACCGAGCGAGCGCCAAATTTGGGTCGGAATTGCGCCTGCCAACAGTATAAACAGATAAGGCGACCATTCGCTAAAGGGTAAGTTAAGCCAGCTCATGATTGCGCCTTACGTCGCTCAACAAGGCGGCCAATGCCGTAGCTCAACGTTCCACCAATCAGACCGCACCACAATAAATCTGTATCCGGTGTGATGAGATGGAAAATCGGGCCCAAGACCAAACCAAACCCAATTGCCCAATACTCCGGCGCAATCCGTGCTGCTTGTGTCATCGACAAGAGGAAATATATCGGCGTTAGAAATATCAGCGCCGCTGCAATTGGTGCGGGTAAATTTGGCACTAAGCTATGAGCAATGCCCAAGACGATTGTCACAGTAGCGGCAAGAGTGAGCGCAAAGCCCAAGAAAAACGGAACCCGATTTGGTCGTGGAATTTCAGGCAGTTTGTTCATGGCAAACACCCATGAGGTGACCGCCATGAAATAAGCTGAGAGGAACAAAGCGGAGAGCTTGGTCTTGTCTGTTTTTAGAATGGGTACCAGCGCCATCGTCATCGGTAACAACCGGACAGAAGCCAGTGTGACAGCAATGACGGTCGCATAAAACGGCACGTCATTGATGATCGCGCCTGCCACCACCACAGCACTGGGCAAGGCCCATGTGGAAAGCCCCAAGAACATCGCCTGCCATACGGTCAGACCTGCTTCTACAGTCAGCGCTGCAAAGCCAATGAAAGACATAATCAGGATTAAGGCAGGCAGTGAAGCGACATGCCTTGCGCCTTTAAAAAACCAATAGCGTTGCGGTTTTAAAGGGTCGCTTTCATTTCCAAGATCAGGCATGTCAAAAACCTTGGTGACTAAGAACCCTCAATGCTCAGCTAAAATGTCCCACACACCAAAAGCACAACACTTCTTCAGGTTTGTCATTGGTGTATGAACCATATTAATCCGTTTTCAACGGAACCTTAGGAACTGAACTTCCGCCATCGCCCTTTTTACCTTTTGGCGCGGCAGTTTTCTTTGCCGTCGTCGTGCGTTTTTTCGCAGCCGTTGCCCGAGGTTTCTTAGGCTTCACAGCTTCCTTCTTCGGCGCGACTTTCACATCCTCAACCGATTCCAATAAGAGACCAGAACCGCCCTCTTCCAAGTGTTCCACAGACACTTTCACAATGCCGCCACTCTTAAGCTTGCCGAAGAGGACTTCATCTGCGAGCGGTTTCTTGATGTGCTCTTGGATGACACGCGCCAGCGGCCTTGCGCCCATCTGCTCATCGTAACCTTTCTTTGCAAGCCAAGCGACAGCGTCATCGGAAAGCTCAAAGGTAACACCACGCTCAGACAATTGCGCCTCAAGCTGGATCACGAATTTGCGGACAACCTCAAACACCACTTCTTGTGGCAGCGAACCAAACGAGATGGTCGCATCAAGGCGGTTTCTGAACTCTGGTGAGAACAGTTTGTTGATCGCTTCTTCGTCGTCGCCAACACGTTTTTGGCTACCAAAACCAATGGCCGCCTTCTGCATATCCGCAGCACCAGCATTGGTGGTCATGATCAAAATCACATTGCGGAAATCAACGCCCTTACCATTGTGATCGGTAAGCTTGCCGTTATCCATCACCTGAAGGAGAACATTGAAGAGATCTGGATGAGCTTTTTCAACTTCATCAAGCAGCAACACACAATGCGGATGCTGATCAACGCCGTCAGTCAACAATCCACCTTGGTCAAAGCCAACGTAGCCCGGAGGGGCACCGATCAAACGAGAGATCGTGTGGCGCTCCATATATTCAGACATATCAAAGCGCAAAAGCTCAACGCCCAGAACACTTGCCAATTGCTTGGCGACTTCCGTCTTACCAACACCCGTCGGGCCGGAGAAGAGATAGTTGCCGATTGGCTTGTTTGGTTCACGAAGCCCTGCACGAGAAAGCTTAATCGCAGCAGTCAGCGCCGTAATGGCATCGTCTTGACCGTAGACCACCCGCTTCAAATTGTTTTCAAGGTTGGAAAGAACCTCGGCATCGTCTTTTGATACGGTTTTCGGCGGGATGCGAGCCATTGTTGCAATGGTTGCCTCAATGTCTTTCACACCAATGGTTTTCTTGCGCTTAGATTTTGCAAGCAAATGCTGGCTTGCGCCTGTCTCATCAATCACGTCGATGGCTTTATCCGGCAATTTGCGGTCGCCAATATAGCGTGCAGACAGTTCAACTGCCGTTTTAATCGCATCGTTTGAGTATTTCACATCGTGATACTCTTCATAATAAGGGCGAAGACCCTTCAAAATATCGATCGCGTCTGGAATGCTCGGCTCATTCACATCTATTTTCTGGAAACGGCGAACAAGCGCACGGTCTTTTTCAAAGAACTGGCGATACTCTTTGTAAGTGGTTGAACCAACACAACGGATAGCGCCAGAAGAAAGCGCAGGTTTTAGAAGGTTTGATGCATCCATCGCACCGCCAGAAGTGGCACCTGCGCCAATGACTGTATGGATTTCGTCGATGAACATAACCGCACCGTCATATTCTTCGATCTCTTTCAAAACCTGCTTCAAGCGTTCTTCAAAATCACCACGATAACGCGTGCCCGCAAGCAAAGTCCCCATATCAAGCGAGAAGATTGTGCTTTCCTTCAACACTTCCGGCACGTCGCCATCAACAATGCGCTTGGCAAGACCTTCAGCAATAGCGGTTTTACCAACACCTGGATCACCCACATAAAGCGGATTGTTCTTTGAACGGCGGCATAAAATTTGGATCGTGCGCGAAATTTCACTGTCACGGCCAATTAGCGGGTCGATCTTGCCGTCGATTGCCTTTTGATTGAGGTTCACGCAGTAAGCTTCCAAGGCATCGGCCTTTTTGCCCTCACCTTCACCAACCGCGTCATTGGCCATATCTTCATCTTCAACGCCAGATGGCGATTTTGATTCTGACATGCCAGCGCGTTTTGCAATGCCGTGGCTAATATAATTCACCGCATCATAGCGCGTCATATTCTGTTCTTGCAGGAAGTAGGCCGCGTGGCTTTCACGCTCAGCAAAAATTGCAACAAGCACATTGGCACCCGTTACTTCATCGCGACCAGAAGATTGCACATGGATCACGGCGCGCTGAATAACGCGCTGGAAGCCAGCAGTCGGCTTTGGCTCATCATCGAAATTATTGACGAGATTTGACAGTTCCGTATCAACATATTCAATCAGGTCTTCGCGCAATTTATCGAGATTTACATTAGAGGCCTGCATCACAGCGGATGCGTCCTTGTCATCAATCAAAGCAAGCAGCAAATGCTCAAGCGTCGCATATTCCTGACTGCGATCACTCGCCAGCTTCAGAGCTTCGTGGAGGGCTTTTTCGAGACTGCGTGAAAATGATGGCACTCGTTATATCTCTTTCTTTTTTCTACCGCTTTGGTATTCAGCTATTTAAAGCCAGTCATTGATTAGATAGGTGCTCGTTAGTTTTTTTCCATAACACATTGAAGAGGATGCTGGTGTTTGCGTGCAAAGTCCATAACCTGCGTTACTTTTGTTTCAGCAACCTCGTAGGTAAACACACCGCATTCCCCCACGCCTGAATTATGCACGTGCAGCATCACTTGTGTTGCCTGCTCTTCGTTCTTTTGAAAAAACCGCTCAAGCACATGAATAACAAATTCCATGGGCGTGTAGTCGTCATTGAGTAACAAAACACGATAAAGGCTTGGCTTTTTGACTTTTGTGCGCGTGCGCGTAATGACACCAGTGTCGATGCCCTCATCATTGTCGCCCGTATTGTCGTCATCGTTAGACAGATAAATTTTCATGTTTCCAACATGACCCTTCTTGTCGGCTGGTTCAAGATGAAACCACGATAAAATGTGGACTTTCGAACAGTTGGTTAAACACCGATGTATGGCATAAATAAATGCAAACAATCGTTTTTGTAAATTATCACAAAGATGAAAACCTCGTGAGTCTTGCGTTAGCTTTAAACACAAAAAAGCCGCGCAATAAGCGCGGCTTTTTAAAATCTTCAAACATTGAAGAGGAGCGTTGATGCGTCGCTTATTTAGCGGCTTTCGTCATTGCTTCTTCAACAGGCTTGTAAAGCTCTTTAGCAAGCGCTGCGTACTGGTCGCCAACTTTAGTTGCTTGTGCAACAAAGCCTTCGAACGCGTTTTTTGCATATTCGCTTTGGATTTCAAGAGCTTTATCAAAAGTTTTAACGCTCATCAATTTTTCAGCTGTTGCAGAACCTTCTTCAAAAGCTTTCTTTGAGAAATCAGCTGATTCAGTGGCGATCTCTTGGAATACTTTAGAAACAACGCCAGCGTTCGCCATTGCTGATTCAAGGTTGTCTTGGCTCATCTTTTGGAAATCTTCTACGTAGTTTGTCATGTTCGCATCCTTTTTTGGAATGAATATTGTGTTGGGTTATTCGCACTTATTAAGCAGTGCTTTATAATCTGTTGAGATGTATATATTGCAACGCAACATAAATTGCAAGAAATATTTTTGCACCGCACAATGTTTATAAGGGTACGCGCCAAATTTCTTGAGGGTGGCCTTCGCAAAAACCCGTTGAATTACGTGATTTTCTCGCGAAAAATTTCCACGATCAATGAAATGTTACCTCAAATGCAACACAAATGACGAATTTCCTATCAGCGTAAACAAGAGCTTTACGGATTCGTAACCCCTATGGGGCATTGTGCGATTGTAGTGGACGGGAATGATGCGGCAGATCAATCGCGCCCTCCGGTTTTGTATTGAGTAGCGTTGGAGTAGGCCGTGTTTTTCGGTTTAAAGAGTTCAAAGTCCCAAAACATTAAGTCATTGTTTTCGGCGGTTGTTTTATCTGCTGCGATGGTTGTTGCGCCCCAAATGGCCAACGCCAACGCAAAATATGCAGCATTTGTGTATGACGCCAATAAAGGCAAAGTACTTTTTTCGCGTAACGCGGATAGATATCGTTTTCCAGCATCTCTAACAAAGATCATGACACTTTATCTCGTCTATGATGCGATTGATGCAGGTAAAATTACCCTCAATTCCAAGCTTAAAGTGTCCAGACGGGCAGCTTCCATGCCGCCATCAAAGCTTTATTTGAAAGTTGGCGGTCATATCCGCGTTAAAGATGCAATCTTGGCGCTGGTGACAAAGTCAGCCAATGATGTGGCAAGTACGATTGCTGAAAATCTTGGCGGCACCGAATCCAACTTTGCGGCAATGATGACCCGCAAAGCACGCTCCCTTGGTATGTCAAAGACCACTTTTGCCAATGCTTCAGGTCTGCCAAACACAAGACAACGTACCACTGCCCGCGATATGGCGCGCTTGGGTCTTTCCATTCGTAAAAAGCACCCGCGTTCTTTCAGATATTTCGCCACCCGTAGCTTTAAATACGGCAAACGCACTTATCGCAACCACAACCGCCTCTTAGGTCGTGTTCGTGGTGTGAACGGTATCAAAACTGGGTATATCCGCGCTTCTGGCTACAATCTAGTGACAAACGTGGAAACACGGGGTCGCCATATGGTGGCTGTTGTGATGGGTGGTCGTTCAGGTCGCGCACGAAACGCACACATGACCACTTTGATCAATCGCTATATTGGCAAAGCCTCGCGCAGAAACTATAAGCGCAAGCGTACGCCGCTATTGGTTGCTGCGACCAAGAAAAAAAGCCCAGTTTTAGCAAAAGCACCTTTGCCTGAAGTTAAGCCAAAAGCCGTCGTTACTGCTGCTGCGGCACCTGCGCCAACACCAAAGGCCGGTTCAACACCAGAACCAAAATCTAATCCGGTCATCGTTGCTGCCAACTTGGTGACGGACAATAAAATTGAGCAAGGGTCACAAGGCAATGCTGCAAACAAGCCCGCAACGGCTGAAAACGCAGCGCCTGCGCCTCAGGCAATTGTAAAGCGTGAAGGATGGAAAATTCAGCTTTCTGCTTCTCCAAACCTTCAAGATGCGCAGGATATGTTGCTTGAAGCCTCAAAACGTGGCGCACCAGTTCTTGCGTCAAAAACCCCTTATACCGAGCCTGTTCAAAAAGGAACAGAAACGCTCTATCGCGTTCGTTTTGCTGGCTTTTCAGACAAAAACGCCGCGAAACGTGCTTGTAACTTTATGAAAAAGAAGCGGTTTAATTGCATCTATGTCAATTAACAAAGTGGGCGATTGAAGCCCGCTTAATCATCAAGACCTAAGTTTGGTCTTTACCTGAAATGTAACTGAGTATCAGGAAGTAGAAGAATGGTTAGTCAAGAGAAAGTCTTTAGCCTCATTGATTTTGGCGGCAAGCGCCGTAGAACCGCCCCTGTCGGGATGGATCTTCATCATCAATCGCCTGTGCGCGGTGGTGATAGCCTCGCGACTGGCGCCCGGAGCAAGCCCAAGGATCTCGTAGGCCTCCTCCTCGGTTATGGTGCCAGAACCCGTCGTTCTGCGATGCCTCGCGTCGGCGTCAACCTCGAAGTCTTCACGCCAAGTGGTAATCACGCTGTCAAGATAAGCTTCAAGTAAGCTCAGACTGTTTTGATCACCTTGATCCAAAACGTCTTCATAAAGCGACTTTAATTGCTCAGGCGATAAATTCGAAAGGCGATCATCTTCATGGTCGCCTTTTTTAATGCGCCCATCCATTTGACCCGTTTGGTGGTTAAGGGTCATCTCAAAAAAATCGGTATTAACAGAAGACGTCTTGCCCGCATTCGCGCTTGAACCTCCCGCCCCTTTAAATGGCAATCGCCATCCTAGCAGCAAACTAAGGGCGACCAATCCAACCGGCAGCGACAAAACTGCATAACGGCTGGTGAAAACCAAAATGATGGCAACGACGAAGGCGACCACCGCCAACAATTGCCGAAACAATTTAACAAGCGCCTTGGGTTCACTGCGAGAAAACAACCGCAAACCCAAATAGACAATTGCCAAAAGTAGAACGCCTGCAAAAAACTGGATCATCATCCCTCACCGTTCAATTGCGGCAATAGTAGCCTGTCGCCGCTTTCTTCCAAAGCCTTCAACCCACCTGCCGCATAAACCGCGACGGCTTTCAAAAGCTCCGACAAATGTTTGGCGCTTGCCTGATCAAACCTTGCATAAGCACCATTGGATAATCGCGCCATTTCTTTGAAAGCACGCTCTGTCGTTGGGTCTCGCCCTTCTTGAAACACAAACATTGGCACACCAAGCAAACCAAGTTCACCCGCTTTGTCGCATAATATGTCGAAGTTTTCTTCCATCGCATCACCGATATAGACCAGCGCATCAACCGATTGCCGCGACTGTTCGCGCAATGCGTTGAGAAGTACTTTCTTGATCTGGGTTTTACCGCCCCTGCAAGAAATTCGCCCCATATAGTTATGCAATGCGGTTGTTTCACTTACCCAAGGCGAAGATCGACACTCTCTAAAGCCGCGAAAATAATTAAGTTGCACATCAAGCCCGCCAACACTTTCAACCGTCTCAAACATTTCAGCTTGAATGTGACAGGCCAAATCCCACGTATGTTGGCGGCTAAGCGTTGCATCAAGTGCGAAGATCAACCGCCCCCGCTCATTCTTGCGTGGCTTCATCTGCGTTAGTTGATTGGCTTTTTGTAAGAATTCAGCGACCTCATGAGCGGTAGAAACCGAGGCAACATCACTCGCCTCTTCCCCGTTCTTGATCGATATGTCAGCTTTTTTGCTGTTCAAAACCAAAAATTCTCCGCTTTTCTTTCAATATGGGAGCATTATAAGCAAGGAGCAAGATCATCAAACCATTTGCTAAAGGCGTAAGGAACGGCCACTCATGACAAAGGCGCAAACAATGCCCCCAATTATGCGCACTGACACTGAAATCAGAGCGGAAGTGGCACGTTGGCATCAAGCAGGTGAAAAAGTTGCCCTCGTTCCAACAATGGGCGCTTTGCATGAAGGGCATTTGTCACTGATTGACCACGCCCGCACGTTTGCAAGCCGCATTGTTGTTTCAATTTTCGTCAATCCAACTCAATTTGGTGAAGGCGAAGACTTTGAAACCTATCCGCGCACATGGGATGACGACATTGCCATGCTCACTGAGCGCGGTGTTGATGCGGTTTATGCACCGACGGCAAAAACCATGTATCCAAAGGGCTTTGCAACAACCATTTCCGTTGAAGGCCCTGCCCTTGAACTTGAAACGGATCACCGTCCGCATTTCTTTTCTGGCGTTGCAACGGTCGTTTCCAAACTCCTGCTCGGCGTCTTGCCAGATTTCGCCGTCTTCGGCGAAAAAGACTACCAGCAGCTCCTGGTTATCAAGCAAATGGTGCGAGACTTACAAATTCCCTGCCAAATTGAAGGGGCACCAACAGTGCGCGAGGCAGACGGCCTCGCTATGTCGTCTCGCAATGCCTATTTGGCGGATGAAGAACGACCAATAGCGGCAAAACTTCACGCGACCCTCCAAGGTTGTGCAGAAGAGATACGCAAAGGTGTTGATCCTAAGAAAGCTTGCAATCAAGCCGTTGATACACTTACGAAAATCGGTTTTAGCGTCGATTATTTGACACTGCGAAACGCCGAGACACTGGCCGCTTTGGAGAGCCTGAAAGGTCATAAACTGAGATTATTGGTCGCCGCCCAATTGGGGAAACCGCGCTTGATTGATAATATCGCGGTCAATTATTAAAGCTGGTTAGATTAAACCCAGTTCGGCAAGTTCCTTGCGCATTTCAGCAGGCAGTTCGCCCTCACCATCCGAAAGCGCGCGCTGATCCGCTGGCGCGTCATTAGCCTTGAGATAGCGCCATCCTTGAAACGGTCGTTTCGGGCGCATTTCTGTCAGAATGATACGCGGCTCTAGCACAATATCGCACCGTGAAATGCCGTCATCACCCACCACCGCGCGCAAATCGACAATATGTTGCCGTGCTTGCATCACGCCTTTGATTACCCAATAAAGCGAACCGCCTTGCAAAATCGCATCGCGCTGCTTGGGCATGGCCCGTGTGGTGTGAAATTGCTCGAAATCCCAGCCTTGAAGCTTGGCCTGATCACGACGGAAATCTATCCACGCCTGAAGGTCTTCAACATTTTGAACACCAACGCACAATTTTTGAAGATGCATAGTCATGAAAAGAAACTAGGGCGCTAATGCAGCAATGCCAAATGGCAATCAGTCTTTTTCCACAGTCGGCTTGCCGGATTTCTTCCAGCCCATAAAACCACCCTCAAGATGGCCACATTGTGTTAGACCAACTTCTTGCGCTGCCTTGGTTGCAAGAGCCGAACGCCAAGCGCTAGCGCAGTAAAACACAAAGGTTTTGTCTTCTTGGAAAATTTCTTTGTGATACGGGCTATCTGGATCAACCCAAAATTCAACCATGCCACGCGGCGTGTGCATGGCACCTTCCAGCATACCATCGCGCTTTAATTCGCGAATATCACGGATATCAACAAACACGACGTCATCCTGACCTAACATGGCCAAGGCTTCATCTTGCGAATATGTCTTAATTTCTTCGTTAGCAGCAGCGACTAGCTCTTTTACAGAACGTCGGCTCTCGCTAATCATTACTCAGCCTGCTCTTGACCAACAGCAGCAACAGTGTCGCCGTCTGTTTTATGGTCTACAAATAGAGAGAAAACGGCAAAAACGCCGACAAATACGAGTACGCCCCAAACAGCAACGCCCCAGCATGATTTTTGAACTTCTTGTTCGTTCATTATTTCTATTCTGCCGTTTTTATAGGCATGGATAAGCCCATGCTCAATTAATCAGGAGGGCGAAATAACTCTTTAGGAAGATTTGCGCAAGTGCCAACATCACCTTTTTACCACAATTAAATCATCTTTTCGCCTAAACCTCTAAATTTCGTAAACTTTTTGAACACCAAAGTGCAAAAATCAGCCGACTCTTGTAAAGATTGCTTTATGACCTTCTCAAATCCTCTCGACCTCTTCCTAACTCCCCTCGATCAGATCGCCATCGTGTGGTTTTTGCTGCTTTCTTCCATTTATTCGTGGTGGTTAGAGCACGGACCACTACGTTCACAGTCTTTATCAGCCTATATGAATGCCCAAAGGGAGAACTGGTTGCGAGAAGCGCTGAAACGGGAAATCCGGATTGTCGATGGAACTATTGTGACGGGTCTTCAACATGGCACCGCGTTCTTCGCATCAGCATCGTTGCTTGCCATTGGCGGCTGCCTCGGCCTATTGCGCGCATCAAATGAGATTTTCACAGCATTAAAAGATCTTCCAATAGGCATTTCTGGTGATTTGCACCAATTAGAAATGAAGCTCTTCGGCCTTGCACTCATTTTCGCCTATGCTTTCTTTAAATTCGGCTGGTCTTTCAGGTTGTTAAATTACAATGCCATACTCGTTGGCGCGATCCCGCCATGTGGAGAAGCACATACAGACGAAGCTGAAAAAGCCGTACAAAGAGCACTCGCCATGAGCCAAAACGCCGGCAAACACTTCAATCGAGGGCTGCGTACCTTCTTCTTTGCTCTTGGTTTTATTGGCTGGTTTATCGGTCCGATCTATTTCATGGTGGCGACAACATGGATCACGCTTGTGCTTTACCGCAGGCAATTTTATTCATCCTCGCTGCGCGGAATTGATACATGAACGACGAAACCATGCCCGAAGAAGCTCACACTGTAGAACCCACGAGGGCGAAAACCCCGTATGAGGATGAAATTAAGGCGAGTATATTCCGCCTGCTTTCAGAACGCGGAACAGGCAAGACCATTTGTCCATCAGAAGCTGCCCGCGATATTGCGGGTAAAGATGAAAAGAAATGGCGGCTTCTCATGAAGCCGATCAAACAAGTCGCTGTGGCACTTGCTTTGGAGAATAAAATTCAAATTACGCGCAAAAGAAAACCGGTAGACCCACTTGCGTTCAAGGGTATCTACCGGCTCTCATTACCTGAATAGGTTTATAGCTTTTAGCCGACGTCTTTAACTGACTTTACAACTTTGCCAGCAAGACCATATTTGATCGCTTCATCTGGAGACATCCAGTAATCGCGATCTGTATCGTCTTCGATTTTGCTCTTTTTCTGACCTGTTGCGTCAGCGAAAATCTGGTTCAAACGATCACGCATCTTGATGATCTCGCTTGCCTGAATTTCGATATCAGACGCTGTACCACCAGCACCACCGCTTGGTTGATGAAGCAAAAAGCGTGTGTTTGGTGTGCAAAAACGCTGTTTCACTGGCACAGAGACGTAAATCAAAGCACCAGCACTCGCGACCCAGCCCGTGCCAACAATGTTGACGGTCGGTTCGATGAAATTGATCATGTCATGAATCATATCACCTGATTCAACGTGGCCACCTGGTGAAGAAACAATCACGGTGATTGGCTCGTCAGATGCCTGCGCCAAAGCCAACAATCTGGCAGATGTATCACGCGCCAGATCTTGCGTAATCTGACCAGTGATCAAAACGGTACGGCTGTCGAAAAGATGTTTTTCAACGCTTGGTGCGCCCTCTTTTTTCTCGTCGTCTTTATCTTTGTCATCATCAAGATGGCTCGGATTTGGATTGAAAGTCGCAAATTGCGTCATAAAAATCTCTCTACTTGCTCAGAATCGTTTCCAATAATCTTCATCTTAGATAGCGCCCCCACCCTAGAATTACCAGCATTCGAGAGCACGACCATCGATGTCAGAGCGACTTTCTAACCAGATTGTATGAAGATCTTCCAAATATGCGGGAAAATTTTGGGAATTGGCGCAAAATTGAGTGATTAAAATAACCCAAACCACCATGCAGCCAACCCTAAGAAGGCGAAGAAGCCGACAATATCTGTCACCGTCGTCACAAAGGCCGTCGAGGCAACGGCAGGGTCAATGTTGAGTTTATCCAACCCGATCGGGATTAAGATGCCCGCCAATGCTGCCGAGATCATGTTGACGATCATGGCAATGGCAATCACCAAAGCCAAAGGCCAATTGCCGAACCAAACAACGGTAACAATCGCGATCAGCACCGCAAAGACAACACCATTGATAACCCCAACCATCAGCTCACGCATAATAATGCGCCGCGCGTTGAAATTATCAATTTCATGAGTCGCAAGCGCCCGCACAGCAACGGTCATCGTTTGCGTCCCCGCGTTGCCACCCATTGAGGCAACAATCGGCATCAAAATCGCAAGGGCCACCATTTGCTCAATGGTTGCATCAAACAAACCAATAACAAAAGACGCCAAGATGGCGGTCACTAAATTAACAGCAAGCCATGTAAACCGGCTTTTAACAGCCCGGATCACGCGGTCAGAAAGTTCCTCGTCCCCAACACCCGCAAGACGTTTAATATCTTCATCAGCCTCCTCATTGATCACATCAACAATGTCATCAATCGTCAGCACACCAACAAGGCGTTGGCTTTCATCAACAACAGGGGCTGACAAAAGGTCATAACGCTCAAACAGACGAGAAGCCTCTTCTTGGTCTTCCGTTGCAGGAATTGTCACCCCCTTATTTTCCATTATCTCTTCAATGGTCACAGGCCGCTTCGTGCGCAACAGCTTGTCGAGCGCGACTGATCCAACAAGGCGGAAACTTGGGTCAATGACGAAAATTTCGTAAAACTCATCCGGCAGATCATCCGCTTCGCGCATATAGTCGATGGTTTGACCAACCGTCCAAAATGGGGGGACAGCGATGAAATCCGTCTGCATACGACGGCCCGCAGAATCGTCAGGGTAATCCAGCGCTTTGGCGAGTTTTTCCCGTTCAATATGTGGAATTTGCGCCAGAATTTCTTGCTGTTCTGGCCCGTCCAAATCCTCAAGAATATAGACCGCATCATCATTATCGAGTTCTTGAACACCAACGGCCACCTGCTCAGCGCTCATCTCGTTCAAAATGGCAAGACGGTCCCCTTCATCAAGTTCCGTCAAAGTGCCGAAATCAAAATCCGAACCGAGTTCCTGAATGAGCTGCACACGGCGCGGCTGTGGCAGCGCTTCAAGAAGGTCGGCCAAGTCAGCTTCATGCAAAGAGCGCGTTTCTAACAGAGTTGAATTGATATCCCCCTCTTCCAAACCTTGTTCAATACGTTGCACATAGGCGGTCGAAAGCGACCCATCATCATCCCTTGGGGAATAGATAATGGATTTTGATAAATCCGCTGTATTTTCCTGAGTTTTAGTCACGAGAACGAACCGACAGATAAGAGGATTGGGAGTAGCACAGCTATTTAAGGCTTGAATTACAGCCTTTATCAACCGAATCCAACCACTTTAACAGCAGAAACATTGACTTATTGTCAAACATCCATATGGTCCCGCTCAACCTTAAAACTAATAGATTTTGGATAAGACTCTGACTGAAAACTCTGATGTTACCTTCGCAGAATTGGGCTTGAGCAAAAAAGTGCTCGCTGCTGTGGAAGAAGCTGGTTACACCCATCCGACCCCTATTCAAGCTGGATCTATACCGCCA
This sequence comes from uncultured Hyphomicrobiales bacterium, assembly GCA_964553335.1. Lineage (GTDB taxonomy): Bacteria > Pseudomonadota > Alphaproteobacteria > Rhizobiales > JACESI01 > JACESI01. The sequence continues at coordinate 21,150 of CAZKKW010000024.1, forward strand.
GCTCTTGAACGTCGCGATATTTTGGGCATCGCCCAAACAGGTACAGGCAAGACGGCCTCCTTTACACTTCCAATGTTGACGCTGCTTGAAAAGGGCCGTGCACGGGCACGTATGCCACGCACGTTGATCCTCACACCAACACGCGAACTTGCCGCGCAAATTGAAGAAAACTTCATCAAATATGGCAAAAACAACAAACTCACCGTCGCCCTTTTAATCGGCGGCGTATCGTTTGAAGAGCAAAACAAAAAACTAGACCGTGGAGCAGATGTTCTCATCGCAACACCAGGTCGATTGCTCGATCACTTTGAACGCGGCAAATTATTGCTAACTGGTGTAGAGATTTTCGTGATCGACGAAGCTGACCGCATGCTCGACATGGGTTTCATCCCTGACATTGAACGCATCTCGTCGCTCATTCCCTTTACAAGACAAACCCTTTTCTTCTCAGCCACCATGCCGAAAGAAATTCAGGGCTTGGCGGACAAGTTCTTATCAAACCCTGCGCGCGTTGAGGTGGCTCGTGCCGCAACAACCGCTAAAACAGTGACACAGCGACTTGTCGCCGCCACTGGCGAAGCATGGGACAAACGGGAAGTTCTGCGTGGTCTGATTTCAAACGCTGAAGAACTCAAAAACGCGATCATCTTTTGTAATCGCAAAAAAGACGTGTCCGAACTCTTCCGCTCTTTAGACAAACATGGCTTTATGGCTGGTGCCCTGCACGGCGATATGGACCAATTTGCTCGGACTACGATTTTGGAGAATTTCCGAAATGGCAAATTGCCAATCCTAGTGGCAAGTGACGTTGCTGCCCGTGGTCTTGATATCCCTGATGTGAGCCATGTCTTCAATTTCGATGTGCCATTTAACGCAGACGATTATGTCCACCGCATTGGCCGCACAGGCCGCGCAGGTAGATTAGGCACAGCCTATACGCTGGTTAGCCAAGATGATGAGCGCAATGTCGCCGACATCGTTCAGCTGATTAAACAAGAGATTGAGTGGCACGGTGAGCCAGTCGATTTTGAAGCTGAACGCGAAAAACGTCCAAAACGGGGGCGTGGTGGACGCGGTAAAGGCCGCAATCCAAAGTCTGAAAGTTCAAAGACTACCTCTCGCAGTAAAGCCGAAGGCAAGGCTAAAGTAGAAAAGAGCGAGGCTGAAAGTCTGGATAAAGCGGAACAGCCGCAAAAGGTGGACGCAAAAGCAAGCGAAGCCGCAAGCCCTAAAACAGCGGATCAAACCCCGCGCAAAAAATCAAAAAGGCCAGAACGGTCTAAAGATGGTGGGCGGAATGATAGATCGGACAAGAATAAAGTTGTGGGCATGGGCGACCATGTGCCTGATTTCATGACGCGCCCCATTCGCAGCCGAAAATCAGCATAAATAGGCAATTTATCCTATAAAAATAGACAAAAGTATCATCTTTTGGTTGTTTCGCTTAGTAGCTGGGTTCTTGCAGTAACCTTACATTAAGGACGAAAACTTAATATGCGCCCACGTTAATTGGAGCGCGTAGACCTTATGGAACGCCAACTGGAATTACAGCAAACACTAGCCGTTGCGCAAAGCGCAGTGGATGAGATGTCTGCAAATAAAGTTTCAGCCTATCCAAAAGCTTACGAAGTTTGGTTTAGACATCTTGCTGGCGAAAACCCAAAGCTGTCCCACAAGATCAATGACATCATCCAGAAGTATGGCCGTATCTCCTCAGCACAAATTTTGCAGGTCTATGAGGACTTTCTAGCGAAAGGTGCAGATACGGCACTCACAGACGAAATAAACGACAAGATCACGATAGAAGCATCAACACTTGAAAAAATTGCGCAGCGCTCGTTCGGACTTACCCAGTCAATGGGTGATAACCTTGCCCAAGCATCGGAAGATTTGGAACTAAAGCTGGATCAGGCTTCGTTGACTAAACTGGTCAAGCGCATGGCGATGGAAACGGCTGATGCGCAAAGACAAAACGTTGAAATCTCTCAACAGCTAAAAGAAGCGCATAAAGGCTTGCTGTTGCTTCGTAGAAATCTTGAAGAGGTTCGCGAAGAATCCATTATGGATCAATTGACTGGCATTGGTAACCGTCGTCACTTTGATCGCAGCCTTGATAAAGCACTTCTTGATCACAAACATGCAAAACAGCCACTCGCTCTCATTTTGGCGGATATTGATCATTTCAAAAAGTTCAATGATCAATGGGGACACCAGACCGGCGATCAGGTTCTCCGCCTTGTTGCTCTTGCAATCAAAAACAACGTGAAGGTAACCGATAACCCTTGTCGTTACGGTGGCGAAGAATTTGCCATCATCTTGCCAAATACATCTTTAGTGCAAGCCCAAACTGTCGCAGAGAGAATACGGATGACGGTCTCAAAACGAGATGTCATCAAGCGTTCAACTGGTGATAATTTGGGTAAGATCACTATTTCAGCTGGCGTTGCAATGATGGCAGCAGAAGACACCCCACAGTCGATCATCCATCGCGCTGACCTTTGTCTTTATGCCGCTAAAAATGCAGGACGTGACAGAGTGATTACAGAACGCGATAAGCGAATGATCAACGCGGCATAAGCGTTTTCACCGCCTAAAAATTCGATTTAAAATAGTGACCCTATGAGCGGTCTAGCGTCATGCCTTAAGGCAAAGCAGCAGGTGTCAGCTCAACCGACTCACCGCATCCACAAGCAGATGTCTGGTTTGGGTTATTGAAGACAAAGCCCGTTCTGAACTTCGTCACTTCAAAATCAACTTCAGTGCCAAGCAGAAACAGAATTGCTTTGCTATCGATATAGACTTTGCCTTCATCAAAGGTCACGACATCGTCACCCTTCTCGCCGCCTTCTGTAAGGTCGACGGTATATTCCATGCCCGCACAGCCGCCATTTTTGACGCCAATACGAATGCCATCAGCACTGTCAGCATTCTCCATAAGCTCGCCCAAACGCGCCTTGGCAGCGTCCGTCGCTGTGAGAAGATCTATACCTAAACCGCCGAACATAGAAAACTCCTGCTTAGTACCAGTTGAGGGCCACTTGTGCTTCTTCAGACATGCGGCTCATATCCCATGGTGGATCAAATACCATGTTGACGTTAACAATCCCTATACCGTCCACGGATGAGATGGCATTTTCCACCCAAATCGGCATTTCACCAGCAACCGGACAACCAGGTGCAGTCAATGTCATGTCAACTTCCACATTGCGATCATCGGAGATGTCGACCTTATAGATCAAGCCAAGCTCATAAACGTCAACGGGGATTTCTGGGTCATAAACCGTTTTTACCGCAGCAATAATGTCTGTGGTCAATTGCTCCAGCTCAGCCTGAGGAATGGCAGATTTCTGCAATTCTTCGGCAGGAGCCGCCTCAATCCGGTTTGATGTTTCGTCGTTTGAATCAGCCATTTTCTCGTTTCCGTCTTACGTCTCAGCTAAAGAAGTCTTGAGCTTTTTTGAGGGCTTGCGCCAAAACATCGACTTCTTGCTTGGTGTTATACATACCAAATGATGCCCTACATGTGGAGGTTACACCAAATCTTTGCAAGAGGGGTTGAGCACAATGTGTTCCGGCCCGAACCGCAACACCTGCGCGGTCAATCACCATCGACACATCATGGGCATGAATGCCTTCAAGCTCAAAGGAGAAAATCGCCCCCTTGTCTTCAGCCTCACCAATAACCCGCACAGAGTTCATTTCACCAAGCCGACCTTTGGTATAGGCGGTAAGCTCCGCTTCATGGGCAGCAATGTTCTCACGCCCCACACTTTCCATATAATCAAGCGCTGCACCAAGGCCTATTGCCTGCGCAATAGGTGGTGTGCCTGCTTCAAAACGATGTGGAGGGTCATTATAAGTGACACCGTCCACGGTGACATCTTTGATCATCTCACCACCACCCATATAAGGCGGCATGTCTTTCAACAGGTCCATCTTGCCGTAGAGCACGCCAATGCCTGACGGGCCATAGAGTTTATGGCCTGTGATGCAGTAAAAATCAGCGTCGAGGTCTTGCACGTCCACTGGCATGTGGACCGCACCCTGCGAGCCATCCACCATGACGGGAACGCCTTTGGAATGGGCGAAGGCGCAAACCTCTTTAAGCGGCACCACCGTACCCAGCGCATTCGACATATGCGTGATGGCGACGATCTTGGTGCGGTCAGAAAACAGCGCCTTAAACTCATCCATCAAGAAATTGCCGTCGTCATCCACGGGCGCCCATTTAATCACGGCACCCTTGTGTTCACGCAGATAATGCCACGGCACGATGTTAGAATGATGCTCCATAATCGAGAGGATAATCTCGTCACCCTCTTCAATGTTCGCGCCACCATAAGAGTGCGCCACAAGGTTGATTGCTTCTGTTGAAGAGCGGGTGAAAATGATTTCATCGACGCTATCCGCATTCAAGAAAGAACGAACTTTCTCGCGGGCTGATTCATAAGCATCCGTCGTTGCATTTGATAGAAAATGAAGGCCACGATGAACGTTCGAATATTCATTTGAATAGACGTTATTCACCGCATCAATAACGGCAGTCGGCTTTTGTGCCGATGCGCCATTATCGAGATAAACCAAAGGCTTTCCATAGACCTCACGCGAAAGGATTGGAAAATCCGCGCGGACTTTTTCTATGTCAAAATTAGCCATTGGCATCTAACCAGCTGTCGATCACACCGACCATGGCATTTTCCAATGGCTCATTGTCGATATCTTCGACGATCTCATCCACGAAACCTTTGATCAAAAGCGCCCGCGCTTCCCGCTCAGGGATACCGCGAGACATCAAATAGAACATGTAACTTGGTTCAATATCCGCAAATGTCGCCCCGTGGCCGCACAGCACATCATCGGCAAAAATTTCAAGCTCAGGCTTGGTTGAGAAGTTGCCATCGTCAGATAGAAGCAACGTGTTACACGCCATCTTTGCATCTGTCTTTTGGGCAATCTGCGCAACACGGATTTTGCCTTGGAAAATACCGTGGCCTTTGCCGACAACCACATTGCGGAGGATTTCTTCCGATTCTGTGTTTGGCACAGAATGGTGCAAGTCCATGGTGACATCAATGTGCTGATCGTCGCCAATCAAGTTCACACCACGAAGCTGGAAGTCTGCCCCCTCGCCCGCAACCGTCACATTCACTTCTTGACGGATCAATTGACCGCCCGCATTGAGAATGAAGATGGTAAGCTTAGCGTTCGCACCAATGCTGACATTGATTTGACCAAGATGGGTTGAGGCACGATCTGTCTGTTGAGAGATGATATAGGTCACCTCAGCATCATCACCAACAGTGAGGTTCGTCACCGTGGTCGAAAACCCTTCAACGGCACCATGATGTTCAATAACAGTACCTTGGGCACCGTTTCCAGCGTCCACAACATTGCGTGTATGGGCAGCACCCTTTGACACCATCGCAGGGATCAAAAACGGCTTGTCACTTGCATCACCAAGGATAGAAAGCGTCACACCTTTGGTGGCGAAAGAAGCATTCAACTTGCCGATGGCATCATCGTCACTAAAGTCAGTGCTTGCGGCTGGCGCTTCACCTGCTTCAAGCAAGGTGCAATCGCCAAACATCGCCACATCACCCGCCACAGGGTCAACCGTGGTTGCAGGCACGCCTTTAAGCAGCGTGCGCAGGTCTGTGTAGTGCCAGCTTTCAATGCGGCGCGTTGGCAGGCCGTAAACCTTGAGCGAACCAAGCACATCGTCATTTTGGCTCTCAAGGCCAAACAGCGTTTCTTCGGCAGCCGTATGTTTAATCATAGGAACAACAGTCATGGGTTCGCCTTACGCAGCCTGAGTAATGATGTCGTTATAGCCGTTCGCTTCAAGCTCTAGCGCAAGTGACTTATCGCCTGATTTGATGATTTGACCTTTGTAAAGAACATGCACCGTATCTGGCACAATGTGCTCAAGCAGACGCTGATAGTGTGTGATCACAAGGAAGCCACGGTTTTCAGCACGAAGCGCATTCACACCTTCTGAAACGATTTTCAGCGCATCAATATCAAGGCCTGAATCAGTTTCATCAAGAACGCAAAGTTGCGGGTTTAAAAGCGCCATTTGCAAAATTTCTGCACGCTTCTTCTCACCACCAGAAAAGCCGACATTCAAAGGACGCTTCAACATGTTCATGTCGATTTTAAGCTGACCTGCCGCCTCTTTCACAAGACGGATAAAGTCAGGCGTTGGAAGCTCATCTTCGCCGCGTGCTTTACGCTGTGCGTTCATGGCTGCTTTCAAAAATGTCATGGTCGGCACACCTGGAATTTCTACAGGGTACTGAAATGCCAAGAAGACACCCGTTGCAGCCCGTTCAGCAGGGTCCATCTCAAGGATGTTCTCGCCATTGAACAAGATTTCACCTTCGGTCACTTCATAATCATCGCGACCTGCAAGGATATAAGAAAGCGTCGACTTACCAGAACCATTCGGCCCCATAATCGCTGCTACTTCGCCCTGCTTAACGCTCAAGCT
>CAZKKW010000025.1:0-9823 GCA_964553335.1 uncultured Hyphomicrobiales bacterium
TGTAAACTTCGTTATATGCAATCGCAGAAGGTGCTGCTGTTAGTGCAGAGAAGATGCGAGCTTGGATCGGTGCACCCATCACGCGCATTTTGTGACCGTTAAGTTCATCCAAATTGCCGATTGGCGCTTTTGAAAGAAGGTTACGTGTACCACCACCTGTATAACCGATGATCTTAATATCAGCTTTTTCAAGAAGTTCAGCTTCTAACGGTGCCAGAACATTGCTTGAAAGAACAGCATTCCAGTGATCCAAATCACGGAACAAGAAAGGCATATCCATCAGTGGGATAGATGGTGCAAATTTCGCCATGTTTGACGGCGCCATAATTGTGTAATCGATCGCAACGCCCTGCTGTAGGAAGTTTGCATAATCTTTTTCAACACCAAGCTCACCGTTGAGGCGAAGGTCAAATTTCACATCGCCGTCATAATACTGGTCTACAAGCTCGCCGAACTTGACCATTGTTTTTGTAAATGCGTGCTTGTCATCGAACATGCTAGCACCGCGAAGTGTAACATCCTGTGCAAAAGATGTTGTCGTTGCAGCAGCGCCTAGTACCGCTGCGAGCGGCAAACTAACCGCCAGCTTCTTGATGGTTTTTAACAATGACATATTGTCCTCCTACTATGTTAATTCCCAACGCCCAAACCAGTCGAAAGCATAAATCTCCAGTTTATCGCCCAGAGATAATCCTTAGAAAGGTTGCTCGTCAACCAAAATGTAGACTAGTATGGTAATTGATTTTATGCAATACTCATACCCATAGTCCATTGAATGCGGAGAATTGCGTGGAAAAGCGTAGGGACAGCTTACGAATTGAAATAGACGGCTTTAAGCATTATCTTGCCTCAGCCCTAACTTCGGATAGGTCCGGCTGGGGAAAAATAAATAATTGGATGTGACCATGAATTATCAGCTTCCTTTAGGGGAAAGTAAAAGGCAAACCACTGCTGATGAGGTTTTTCAAAGACTACAATCGGACATTATATCGTTGCGTTTAGCCCCTGGCACGAAACTGTCTGAGGTGGAAGTCGCTAAATTATACAATGTGTCACGCCAGCCTGTTCGCGAAGCATTCGTTCGCCTTGGTGATCTCAACCTCCTTCACATTAGGCCGCAAAAAGCAACTTTAGTTAAGAAAATTTCCGTCAGTGAATTACAAAACTCACGCTTCATCCGTGCAGCCGTTGAGGTAGAAGTCGTCCGAAAAGCTTGCCAGCTAGCCACACAAGAAAGCTTGGATCTGATCGATAATAATCTGGCTCAACAAGCCAAAGCTGTTGAAACGGAAGATGCAAAACTGTTGCAAAGCCTTGATTATGAATTTCATCAATTGATCTGCGCAGCCGCCAATTGTTTGCCAGCATTTCGAACCATTAAGGAAAACCGACGACACACCGATCGTGTTTGCACCTTAGAACTCGCAAACGTGTCTGGAATGGCGGAAGTTATTGAAGGACATCAAAACATTATTGATGCGATCAAGCAGAAAAATGTAGAAGTTGCAGTTGAAATGACGAGAATTCACCTCGCCCACCTCGATGACACACTGGAAGATGCTTACGAACATTACCCAGATTATTTTGAAGACTAAATTACGCTAAATTGCATTATTGACAAACTCACCAGACTACCATACCAGATAACAAGCAATCCGAGAGATTGCTTTGATAGATATAGGCAATGGTATCGAGAATTTCTCCATGAGTTTAAAAGGCAAAACAGCAATTGTTACTGGCGGCGGGCGCGATATTGGTCGCGCTTGTGCGATGCGACTGGCGAAAGATGGCGCGAACGTCATCATCAATTATCACTCCAGTAGTGAAGGCGCTGTTTCTGCTGTCAAAGAGATCACGGAAATGGGCGGCAAGGCTTTCGCTCAACAAGGTGACATGACAAAACAAGCTGACGTTGAGGCTCTCATCAACGAAACTCGAAAGCAATTTGGCAACACAATTGATGTCCTCGTCCACGTAACCGGCGGACTTGTTGCTCGTAAAACTTTTGATGATATGGATCATGATCACTGGAGCACAGTGATGGATCTCAATGTGACCTCTCTGTTCCACCTATCAAAAACTGCAATTCCCTTCATGCCGGCAGGCAGTAGCATCGTGACCTTCGCCTCCCAAGCAGGTCGTGATGGCGGCGGCCCGGGTGCGATCGCTTATGCTGCATCAAAAGGTGCCGTTATGACTATGACACGCGGCATGGCAAAAGAACTTGGTCCAAACATCCGCGTTAATTCAATCTGCCCCGGCATGATTGACACAGACTTCCATAATGTCTTCACTAAGCCACAAGTTCGCCAGAACGTATCCAACGCTGCGGCTATTAAGCGCGAAGGAACATCTGACGAAGTTGCCAACTTGGTATCTTTCCTAGCTGGCGATGAATCATCATTCATGACGGGCACCTGTGTTGATATCAATGGAGGCATTCTCTTCTCATAAAAAGGAAGAAACACCACTCACCCATTAGAGGTATCAAGGCATGAAGCAGACTTGGCGATGGTTTGGACCAACGGACAGCACAAGCGTTAGCGCCATGATCCAGGCGGGTGTCGAGGGTGTTGTTACCTCTTTATACCACATTCCCTCCGGCGCTGTTTGGCCTGTTGATGAAATCAAAACCCGTCAAAACCAAATCGCATCCCTAGAAGACGGAAGTCCCTCAGGGCTTTCGTGGGATGTGGTTGAGAGTATTCCCGTCTCAGAAGAAATCAAAACGCAAACAGGCGACTGGCGCGACCATGTTGAGGCTTACAAAGAAAGCCTGAAACATTTGTCAAAATGCGGCATTCACACGGTGTGCTATAATTTTATGCCCGTGCTCGATTGGACCCGCACCACCCTTCACAAAAAGCAGTCAAGCGGCGCTTACGCCATGCATTTTGATGTGGTTGATTTTGCGGTTTTCGATATCCATCTGCTTGAACGCGAAAACGCAAGGCGTGATTTTCCAAAAGATATCATTGAAAACGCAAAGCGCCGTTTTGAAAGCTTAGATGTTTACGAGCGCAATGGTCTCGCCCAAAACATCGTTTCAGGCCTACCAGGTGCCAATGACAATTGGACCTTAGACGATGTTCGCGAACTGCTTGGTGCCTATGAGAACATTAGCGCTGAACAATTGCGCAAAAACCTGATCATGTTCTTGGAAATGGTCACGCCCGTCGCCGCTGATGTTGGCATCAACCTTTGCTGTCACCCTGACGACCCGCCTTTTTCAATTTTGGGTCTGCCTAGAATAATGTCCACAATTGAGGACTATGAAGAAATTATGCGGGCTGTGGATGTTCCGCAAAATGGCATCACCCTTTGCACAGGCTCTATGGGCGTGCTGCCAAAGGTTGATTTCGTCCGCTTCATTAAAAACTGGGGCCACAGAATTCACTTCGCCCATTTGCGCAACACCAAAAGAACCGGCGAAGCAAGTGATACGATGTACAGCTTCTTTGAGGCAGAGCACTTGAGCGGCGATACCGACATGGTCGCTGTTATCGGAGAGTTGCTTGCTGAAGAAGAACGGCGCAGGGCTGCCGGCCAAGAGAATTGGGAAATTCCCATGCGCCCTGATCACGGGCAAGATATATTGCATGATATTGGCAACAATGAATTGCCAGGATACCCCCTTCTTGGCCGCCTCAAAGGCTTGGCTGAAATAAGAGGCGTTATGATGGCTCTCAATGGTTCACACCCATCTAACCAATAAACCTTTCACACAATATTTCACTGCAAAACCACACTTAGGTTTTTTGTTTCAGCCATTTAGATTGCCAAACATCGAACATCTTGTTCTAAGAGTGTAAAGTTAGAGCTTCCCCCAGCTCCCTTTAGCAACGAGACGGTTTTGCAAATGGATTTCTTATTCGCGATTGATCAGAAGATACAAAGCAGTATCTGGATTCCACTCACCATCATTTTGGTTTTGCTGATCTGGATTACGATAACGCGATATTTTTTCTACGAAGAAACACGCACAAGAAATCAATTCATCATTGCAACGATTGATCTGATTTTGATCCCATCCGCCATCATGAGCATCGGCGGTTTATTGCATTTCATCCTGCAAGAAAATCAGTTTTCCGCCGTCGAAACTCAGGTGCAATTCGTCATCCATTTAATGGCGATCCTCGCGATCAGCTGGTGCTTGGCGCGCTTCATTGAAATATTCATCCTATCAAAATCGAAACGAGATGACATTGCAATCTATCTCCCTGGTCTAGAGCGCGGTCTTTTATATATCAGCGCTTTGTTTATTGGCTTGATGATCTTTTTAAACCTACGCGGGGTTTCAATAACCGGCCTTTATGTTTCAACGGGTGCTGCGGCCGCTTTAGTCGCCTTTGCTTTGCAACGCACATTGGGTGATCTGTTTTCAGGCATTGCACTTAGCATTGAGCATCCTTTTAGGCTTGGTGATTGGGTGGAACTTAATGATGGGACACAAGGCCAAATCATCGACATCAATTGGCGTGCCACGCGAATACGCGCATGGGATAATGCAACTATAATTGTGCCCAATAGCGAATTGGCCCAACAAAACATCAAGAACTTGCATGGGGCGGGTCATTCTTTCTCCCCTTGGTACGAGATAAAAATCCCCGCAGACGTCGATCCGCGATTTGCGAAAGCATTGCTGCTTGAAGCGGTATTACGCTGTGAAAAAATTCTAAAAAAGCCCCTACCCTCTGTCCGATTAAAAGATGTAAGTACCATCCCATACACATACATGGTTTGGGTTCACTACAAAGATTTTCTCAGCATGTTTGCAGGCCGCGAAGAGCTGTTTCGAGAAATCCATTATGGCCTCAAACAAGCAGGCATTCAGGTAGCACCAGAGACCCATGAAATTCATTCACGCCGCGCCGAAACCATGAACATCGAACTTCCAACCGTCCTGCTTGCTCTTAAAGGGCTGGATGTAGCCAATATTCTAACCGATAGTGAAATCGAACAAATGGCGGCGATGAGCCAACATCATTCATTTGAGTCGGGCGCTGTCATTATGCGCGAAGGCGAAGCGGCAACCGCATTCGACATCGTCGCGACCGGCGTGGTTGAAACGAGCATTAAAACCAACAAAGGTGCCACAAAAGTCATCGATCAGCTCAACCCGGGCCAGTATTATGGCATTTCATCAATGGTAACAGATAACCCATCGTTCTTAGAATTTACGGCTTTAACCGATGTATCAATTATCAGAGTTGACCTTGATTGTTTCCGCACAATTGTCAGCAACCGTCCTGAGCTATCAGAAGAGCTTGCCCAAATAGTCAAACAACGCATAGACGCCGCCGAAGAAGCACGCTCCTTTTCTAACAACCCATCACCCAAACTCTCTATCCAAGAAATACTGAAGCGCATGGAGAAATTGCTACACTAGGGTCGAAGCCTCGCCGCGTCGCATGTTTCGAGGCCTGCCCCTACTCATAAACCTGCACACTGTAATAACCAATTCTAAGTTATGAGATACGCTCCCCCGGATCATTTCTCATTCAGACATTTTTCATTTAACAGCCAAGACGCGACAAGACAGCCCAAGCGAGGTTTTGTTTCCTAAAAAACATGGTTGTCTCGAGAAATTGATAGCATACAAATGAAAAACCGAATAAAACTGCCCCTACCATCTGTAATAATTACTATAATATTACTGAAAATATGTCACAACAATACATTAAATTATACACAATAATGCTTTATATTTTTATTATATAACAATTAAATTCTGCATTTTTTATAAATATTCACTAAATAAATACCCCTACCTGTTAGTAGGTAATATTTGAAATTAACTGTTAAGTTACCATTTTAAGGTTAATTATGCGGAAAAATCTGGCATGTTGGATAATCTCTTGCGATCTAAAATAACCATCCTTGGGTTCACCAGTGCACTTATCGCGCTGGCTGGAAGCAACGCCCTTTCGGCTGACCGCGACTCCTTAAAAGAGAAATATAAGCGCCCCCTATCCATACCATTTAAGGGTGTCACCGCCTATTCACCGCAACTTGCGACGTTAGGGAAAATGTTGTTTTTCGATCCAAGGTTGTCAGGCGCTAAAAATATCAATTGTTCGACATGCCACAACCCTTCTTTCGGTTATGAAGTGCCTGTTAAAACAGCCGTCGGCGCTGCCAATGTACCCTTGGCGCGGCAAGCTCCAACAATCTTGAACATGGCTTGGGTGAAGCCTTATTTTTGGGATGGTCGCGCCGATACGCTAGAAGCACAGGCGGCTGGACCAATTACCGCCCCTGTTGAAATGAACGCGAAGTTTGCAGACGTTGTCCAGAACTTGAGCGGGATCTCAGAGTATAATCGGTGGTTCGAACATTTGTTCCCGAAAAAAGGGGTAAGCGAAGAAACCATTTTGACAGCCCTTGCTACCTATGAACGCACTGTGGTCTCAGGCTGGGCACCCTTCGACCGCTGGGTTGAAGGCGATGAAACCGCAATAAGCGAGGCTGCCAAACGCGGGTTTGACCTGTTTAACGGTAAAGCAAAATGCGCAGACTGCCATTCTGGATGGAATTTTACCGACAATAAGTTCCATGACATCGGGCTTGAAACTGACGACATTGGGCGCGCTGAGTTTGAGCCAAACAACCCGAAAGCAAAGCATGCTTTCAAAACACCTGGGCTGCGAAACACAACCTACCGAGCACCTTTCATGCACAATGGCAGCATTGGCACTTTGGAAGAAGTCATGGCTCATTATGTTGCCGGCATCATTGAACGCGGTTCCCTTTCGCCAAAAATTTCGACTTTGTCGATTTCGGCAGAGGAGCAAGAAGACGTAATCGAATTCATGAAAACGCTCACCGCTGACAATCAAGAAACTCCTATCCCCATATTACCTAATTAAGAGACCGATTAATGTCTGTTCGTTCAAAAATTATCTTTCCAATTTTGGGATCTATTTTGGTGGGACTTCTGGCCTCATCTCTCATAGGGTGGAGTGCGTTATCAGGGCATAACGTTGTGTCAGACAAGGTGGAGAAATCCCTGTCTGGAATTGCTTTGACCGCGAAGATCTCTGATGACTTCAACCACGCTAAGGCATTGAACGACCGTGTACTCGCCATGACCACATTGATTGCTCATGACGTGATTAAAAAAGAATTCACTGGCTTGACAACTTCACTGGGAAAAAATATTTCGCAACTACAAGAAGTGGCGTTATCAAACAAGCTGCACAATGAAAGCGTGGCTTTGCAAAAACTATATGAAAATTGGCGCAAAGACAGCTCGATTATTTTGGGTTTAACACAATCAGACTCCATTCCTACGCGCGAAAAGATTGATCGCTACCGCAACGCAATGGTCGCAAAAATTGAAACCATCAACGGCTTAGTATCACACGATGCCAATGTTCAGATTGAGGCAGCAGGTGTTCAATTATCAACGACGATAAAAACATATTTGATCTTGGTCTTTGTTCTCAGCGCGATCGGCATCATTATAGCAATCTTATTTGCTCACAGCATCTCCAAACCATTGTTTAAGCTGGTTAAAAATGCTGAAAAACTTGCCGACGGCGACACCTCTGTCGTGTTTGAACAGCAAACGCGTAAAGATGAAATTGGTGCGGTTGCCAATGCGATTGCAGGTTTTAGAGATGGCGTTGTCAAACAAGCTGAACTGGAAGTTCATTCCCTCAATGAACAAGAGGTACAAATTGAACGTCAAAAGAAAGTGAGCAACGCAATTGCAGCCTTTGAGAGCCAAGCAAACGATTTCTTGCAAAGCGTTGAGGATCGCATGGGCCAAACCGAAACAACAACAGACGTTCTGTCCAATCTTGCAAATGACACGACTGGCAGAGCAGATGATGCAGCTACTGCCTCTCAACAAGCCACAAATGATGTTCAGATTGCAGCCCAAGCCACTGAAGAGTTGAACGAAAACATCAATCAAATTGGCCAGCAAATTTCGGCAAGCTCGAAGAAAATTGGTGTTGCATCAGACACGACCAAACAAACGAACAAAAAAATCGACACCCTTGCCCAAGGTGCCGATCGTATCGGCGAGATTGTGACCCTTATCCAAGGCATCGCTGAGCAGACAAACCTTCTTGCATTGAATGCAACGATTGAGGCGGCACGCGCTGGCGAAGCAGGCCGAGGCTTTTCAGTGGTTGCAACCGAGGTTAAATCACTTGCCAATCAAACAGCAAACGCGACAAAAGAAATTTCAACACGCATCGCAGAAATTCAAAATTTGACGGCTGATGCTGTTTTGGGCATATCGCAAATTAATGGGGCAATGGATGAGGTAAACGAACTAACCCTTTCCATTTCAACCGCTATGACTCAACAAAGTGCAGCAACAAACGAAATTTCCCAGAGTATCTTGTCAGCAGCTGGTAAAACCGAATTATCAAACAACAACATGTCGGCGGTCTCACAAGCAATTGGCCAAACAACTCAATCTGTTGGCGAAGTAAAGCAAACAGCAACTGACGCAAAACACAAGATGCAAAACCTACAGTCTTCAATTCGGACGTTCTTAGCAAGCGTACGCGCCGCGTAAGCACATTACAACGTCTGGGCTCTAGCAATCTCTTAAAGCAAATTGCGACACTAGAATTAAGCCTTAGCCTAACCCCATAAAAGGGGTCAGATTTCGCAGGTTAAAAAGAATTTAAATCAAAAAATAAAAACAAATAATCTTTCAGCAAAAAATATTATTATATTCCCTGTATTATATTAATTGCAGTTATAGAATTCTGCAGCAAGCACAATAAAGACCCTAATACTGTCAATCAATTACTAAAAATGGATTTTGTTTAATGAGAAAAAATTATATACATGTCATTGCGTTATTTATTGTTATTCTTCTCGTTGTTGCGTTTAAATACGCGGCGCCCTCCGCCATCAATGTCGCTTTAACAGCAAACGCTGAAAATAAAGGGCTTTCTATTGCCCAAATAATGGGACGCCGGATTCCTGACCTGGGTCTGTTGAATAAGGACGATCTATTATTCCGTGAGCTGGATCATTCGATAAAAATGAAGCGGGTCGAGCATCTTGCAACAGACGTTCTTGCCTCAGACAATATCTATCAAGTTGATTTCATCAATTCAGATTGCATGTGCGCGATTAGTCTCGGCTCATTCAAATCAAAAGACAATCAAGAAAAAGCAGCTGAATTTCACCAGTCCTATGGGTATAAGCGTGCAGCTTTTACTGGGGTAAAGCGTACAAATTTCGACGTTTTCAATGAAAAAGTGGCTAACCATGTGTTCTTTGACATGAAGAAACATGCACCAAAGACCAAGGGTAGCCATTTGAAATATCAGCTACCGATTGATCGCAAACTTCTCGCCCAATTAATCAATGAGCGACAAGACGTAACATTTGTCAAAGATACACCTCACCCTCACCAACCAAACACCTTTGGTGAAGTGTATCACATGGTGAAAGTGGACGGTCATGTGGCTTACATTATCAGAATTTTGGTCGATCTAAGTGCCGCAGCAAGCACCTACAACGATGCCGCCAACAAAATATTTTGGATGGGTGCCGGACTTTTGGGCTTGGGCTTCTTTTACCCCGTACTGAGCCATATTTTTGTACAAATACAACGAGCATCTAAAAGACCAACACCATCAAAACAGGCATCCGGCAAGAAACGGTCTATCAGTCGCCTCGTGGTTTCGCAATAGTGGGCCTTGCCGCTATTGTGCTCATTTGGTCATTGAGCAATCCACTATCAGGGATTGGGGACATCATACCAATCGATAAAATTAAACACGCAATGGCCTATGCAGCACTAGGTTTCATAGCGTTATATGGCCGCAAGGCAGCGACGAGTACC
>CAZKKW010000025.1:9923-27521 GCA_964553335.1 uncultured Hyphomicrobiales bacterium
TCAGCAAGCAAATTTGCGATATGTTCGTCTAGCGCTTTTTCAAAAGCCGGGTCATTTCCCGGATTGGCCGCGCAATGACCAAAATCAGAATTGAACGGAGCGAAAACTGCATTCGGGATCATGGCCGCTTCAAGCTCATTGTCTTCCGGTGGAAAGTACAAATCCTGCGTGCACGGCATTAAGATCGTGCGCGCCTTAATCGAGCCTAGTGCTGACTTTAAGTCCCTTTGATATTGAGGGCCAGCACTCACATCCCCTGCCTGCCAAGTGGCCAACTTGCAAAGCAAGTCATTTGCATCCCAGTTGTCTGCGTGATCTTGGGCCCAGTCATCCATCAAATCGAGAGGCGCCTCAAAGCCGAATTGTTTGTAGAGACCCTTGCGATAGAACGTTTGTGAAAATGCCCAGCCTGCATAGACGCGACCAAAGGCTGCCAAGCCCTCGCGCGGCTGGTCTATATAATGCCCATTATTCCAAACTGGGTCCGCACACAAAGCAGCTTTGACCCCCTCCAGAAATACAAAGTTATGGGGTGACGTCTTCGCCGACGCGCAAAATGGCAATATGGCCTGAACCATATCGGGATATTGCGTGGCCCATTGATAGGATTGGCACCCCGCCATTGACCAACCCAAAACAAGTTTGATCTTGGTGACACCCAGCCTTTCAGTGAGTAATCGGTGCTGCGCGTGGATATTGTCATAGAGCGTTATGTGCGGAAAGTGCCCACCACTTTGCTCACCAAAGGTGTTGCTGGGAGATGACGACAAGCCATTTCCAAACATGTTGATGGAAACGATAAAGTGACGAGCAGGGTCAATTGCGCGCCCTTTCCCGAAATAGCCTTCGTTGCGATTATGGCTTCCCGTGTAGAAAGTTGGCATGACAATGACGTTGTCACCGTCTGGAGCCAACGTGCCATAAGTCTTGTAGGCCAGTTGGGCACTCAACAAGGTGCCACCATTTAACAGTGGTAAATCGCCGAGTTCAAATGTTTCATATGATAAGGACATCTTAGAACTCCGAAAGAAGGGCGGACAATTGCCAGACGAAACTGACAATTGTCCAAGAGCCCGCAGGCTATGGAGAACCATTCGCCGGAGGGAAGTATTTAATAAAGCCGCAGGTACTCCTCGACTTCCCAGTTGGTTACAGCCTGGTGATAGCGTTCCCATTCGTCATTTTTGTATTCGAGATAGGAATGACGCATCACCGGACCCATTACATGCTCCGCCATATCATCGGCCCTCAAAGCCTCAATAGCGTTCCATAATGTGCGAGGAAGACGACGGATGCCTAATTCTTCCAATTCTGCTTCCGTTTTGGAGTAAAGGTCAAAGTCGGTAGGCTTACCCGGATCGACTTTGTTCTTGATCCCCTGAACTGCGCAGGTCAGATGCATCGCCATTGCAAGATAGACGTTCATTGTCATATCGCAGGCACGGTTCTCGATGCAGTGACGGCTTTGCGGCAGTCGGAACTGAGCGGAACGGTTATTAAACCCATAGGTGATGTTCGTCGGTGCCCAAGTCACTGTACCACCCTCAAAACCACCAACGCGCGGCACGAGGCCGTTGTATGAATTCACGGTCGGACAAGTGATCGCCGTGATCGCATCAGCGTGCTGCATCAGTCCGCCTACGGCCCAACGGCTTTCATCGGACCAATCGCCATCCCCTGTTTCAAAGATGTTCTCTCCCGGGCGGCTTTCATGTTGCATCGACAGATTGATGTGCGCACCAGAGCGCCAATCACCCACGGTTGGTTTCGGCATGAATGTAACGAACATGCCGTGTTTTTTGGCAACTTCCTTGAGGACAATTCGCAAGAAGGCTAGACGGTCCGACATCTCCAGCAGGTTGGTATAGTGGAAGTCCAATTCGAATTGGGAATAGGCACCTTCCGCAACAACGTCGTGCAAGTTCCATCCCAAGCCTTCGATGATATCGATCATTTCTTTGAGATAAGGCATGGAATCGATTGAGTACTCGACATCATAGCCAAATGCCTGACGTCGTGGCTGTATCGCTTGACCAAGATCATCATCAAACGCTTTGACCGGCTGGCCTTTATCATCATATTTCATGACGATGAATTCCGGTTCAACGCCGGCAAACCCGTGGTAACCATCTTTTGCCGCTTCGGCCATGGCACGCTTAAGTGCTTGACGGGGGCAAACGTTATAGGGCGCGTCTTCCCAATAAAGATCAGAAAAGATCATCGCCATGGAGTTGTCCCAAGGGCAGACAAAGACAGAATCCAAATCCGGCACAACAACCTGATCACTATCCGCCGGACTCAGCTCGGGCACATAAGAGATAGAATGCACTGCAAATTGAGGACCCTTGCCAAGGCAGAGCGGTTCGAAATCACTCATTGGAACCGGCTTGGTCTTCGGAATACCGTGCAGATCAATCCATGCAGCCATAACGTATTTGACGCCGGCGCTCTCTAGTTCTTTTTTAACTTTGGCAATGTGTGGGCGGTTGCGTTCAACGGCCTCTTGGAACGTCTCGTAGTAGATTTTTTTGCCAATTGTGGTAGTAACCATAATCTATCCTCTTTTATTGGCGCACACATATTTGTTGCGCGTACATCTCATTTCGATTGCAGCAAGCAGAGACAGGCACCGCGTGTAATTCATCTTTGTTGGAAGGCCATAACGCCTAATCAACTCACCGCTGCCGTCTTGCTCTTTAATTTACCCAGGGACGAAATCGTCAGGGTCGATCCCTGGCACATGCGTCAAGCCTGCCAGCTGTTTCCAGTTATGCGGATAAGCAGCATAGAAGATCACGCAGCGTTCGTCGGCTTCGTAGGAAATGTGGTTATCCTTAGGGATATGAAGAACATCGCCGCGGTTGCAGATGTATGTCTCGCCATCGCAGACCAAACGAAATGTACCTTCCAGCACATAAATGATTTCATCACAGGTCAAATCCCACGGCACCTTGATGTTCTTGAGCACATTGATTCCGCCGCACATCGAATCCGAAAATGCACTGGTCACCATCGGTTTGATATAGGTATCGCTGTCTTTTTCGCCGATCTGGTTATAACGATCTTCTACCAGATCCCATTTCATCAATCTTGGTTTCTCACCCATTTTTTGCGTCCTCCGCTTTAAGATGTTTCGTGATGCTTTCGTTCAGTTCAACCTTGTAGCCATCTGGGTCTTCGCAAAACGCGATCACCCGTGTGCCGTTTTTCATCGGACCAGCAGGTCGCGTGATGTTAACCCCAGCCGCTGCGAGATCCTCGCAAGCCTTGTAGACATCCGGCGTCTCAATGCAGATGTGACCCCAACCGTTGCCCTTGTCGTAAGGCTCTTCCTGATCCCAGTTGGCCGTCAGTTCCAGCGTTGGAAATTCTGCTTCAGGGCCATAGCCGATGAATGTATTGGTGAACTTGCCTTCAGGGTAATCCGTGCGTCGCTGCACCTCCATGCCCAGAATTCCGCAATAGAATTCGATTGATTTGTCCATGTCCATGACCCGCATCATCGTGTGGGCTAGGCGGAAGCCTTTGTTGATACTCTCGCTCATATGGGTGTTCCTTGAATTTAGTTTTGTTGTGTCGTGACATCATGTGCCACAAGTTCTTGAAAGGCGCGCACACTGTCTTCCCAAGCTGGAGACAAAACGCCGCCAGCTTCAGAAACTTCAGATGCGCGACCCAATTGAAGCCGCTCGGTCATCTCATGGTCTTCCTTGTGAACATCCCACCACAACTTTTTGAGGCCCTCGATTTCCGCCTCGCTGAGCACTTTGTCCTCGGTTGTGTAGATCGCACGTTTTTGCTGGAGGGTTCCTGGGCCAGTAGGAATATTCAAATACATGCCTAGCTGGTCAGGAAAATAACGCCCCAAAACAAAGTTGGGATAGAGTGTCAAATAGCGCGAGCTGACGGCCAAGCTTCCCTGTGTACCAGTTTCTTCGTCCAAATCGACACCGCTGCCCAGACAACGACCATCTACGATGGTATAGTGGTCCTCAAGCGGTTGTTCTGTCGTTGTTTTATGGACGAACTGCACGTGATAAGGTTCGATAAAGTTCTCCATGATGAACTTCCAATTGCAATCAATCTGACCAAAATCCAAGTTTGCGACATGGTTCACTTTATCCCAGTCAATTCCCTCAAGACGCGCGATCAAATTTGCAGCATAGTCTTCGAACGGTTCCGCATTGCCGTCCACGTTCACAAAAATCCAGTCTTTCCAAACGTGTGTACGGACAGGAACGAGACTGTTTGCCTTCATATCAAACGCTTCGTGTTTGTGGTCATTTGGGCCGCCAAAATGCGGGGCCGCACGCAGCTGCCCGTCTAGGTCATAGGCCCAAGCGTGGTATGGACAACGAATGAGCTTTCCCACGTTTTGAGGTTCTTCGACGAGCGTCAAACAGCGGTGCCGGCAAATGTTGTGGAACGCTTGGATTTTGCCTTCGCCGTTGCGTACGAGCAAAAGCGGCTTTCCCGCAATCGTTACTGGCACGGCATCGCCTGTGTTTTTTAGTTCATGCGAAAACCCGACGCACATCCAGTTGCGCAGGAATACGGTCTGACACTCAGCCTCATAAAAGTCTTGCGACACATATGACGCGGCAGGTAGGCCACGCTTAAGTGCGTTTCCCTCATAAAAAGAGGATAACACGTCCTTCATGTCTTTCATTTGACTGTCTCCCCCTGACATTTGACCATCTCCTCTAGCGCCGTATTGGCTTGTGCCAAAAACCCAAATTAGTATGTGCCTCCGAAGAGCGCGAAGGCTTGCAAAACTGAACTACGAAATAGTCAGCTTGTCTACACTTAAATTATGAAATACGTATTTTTATGGTCAAATAGGGAGTAAAAATATCCATTTCGCATCTAATTTACCGCATTCCTTTGCCAATCGAGGGCCAACAAAGGTTGTTTTACGGAGAATAAACAATGCTCTACGTAAGCTCAGCTATGCGAAGATTGAGGGTGTGAGCTGGCTAGGTGTTGTCCTGATTGTCGTCCCAGCTGCGTTTAAGCAAAAACTGGTTTTTGAAGTTCTTCACACCCAGCATTAATTCAGAGTCACCAATGTCGGCATGCGGGTGCACATGTTCATCCATAAATTCTGATATAGAACCGCCTTCATCAATGATGATCTCTACAAGCAGGTCATAGTTGCCCGTTACCCAGAGGATATAAACGACGCTTGTCAGGGCACTCAATCTCTCCGCGACGACTTCAGGGCGAATGCCTGGCGCAACTTTAATACGCAGCATGGCGTCAGCTTTGTATTCTGACGCTCGAGGGTCCGCAATGGCCACTATGCGCAGCAGCCCGGCTTCTTTCATGGCACTCACGCGGTTGCGAATTGTGCCTTCTGAAACGCCCAACTTATTTGCAATTTCCGAGAAAGGTAAGCGGCCATCGACTTCTAGAAAGGCAATAATGTCGCTGTTGAGACTGTCTTCAATAAGGTGCGTACTGCGGTGACGCATCCCTTTATCAAGCCCATTGCTTTGAACCGAATTTGTCATTTCCCTGACCCTCTACGCGGTTTTCTTGACCCATTATACTCATGCATCGCCCCTATCCGTAGCCACATTCCGCATCAACAGCAAGGAAATCTATGTAATTCGCACTAACATTGATCTAAATCTACTCTAATCGTAGATTGGTGGTGGCGGCGCGCTGAAATTTACAATACAGCATGTGCCAGTGGTCAACGCGCGTAAAAGGGACAACGGGTATGGCCAGAATATGGGATGACTTTTGATGATCGATACGCACTTTACACGCAAATTTGGCCTCTTGTTTCCGTTCGCCATGTTGTCCTCCAGTGGTTCTACGAGCGCATCACTTGCCGCCATGTTCAGTCGATCCGGTGGCTTGGGGCTGATTTCGGTTGGAGATAAGTCAATTGCCACGCTGAAAGAGGACCACTTAGTTGCAGCGCCTGATGCTGTTGGTTGGGCCGTGAGCTCATCGCGACTATCGCAGGACCCCGCTGTTCTAAATCTGCTTCTCTCGTTTCGACCGCGTGCAATTCTGTTTGAGGGATCTGCCACAAGGGAACAGGTTGACGCCGTGCGCCAATCAGGTGCACGTGTGATGCTGTCGGTGGATGCGCCTGACCAGATGGTGTCTGTGGCAGCGCTTGATCCTGATGTTGTGGTTGCAAACTGTGGGAAAAGTGACATGCCAGATTTGGCATTTGTTCCTCGTGTTGCCGATGAACTTCACAGCACGCACTCGGAGGCAGCACTGCTTGTGTCCGGACAAATATCCAATGCCCGCGCGATCTCGGCCTGCCTTGTTATGGGGGTCGATGGCATTGTGCTTGATGCCCAGACATTTCTCCCGCAAGTGTCAAATGAAAATGAAATTGTGGCTAAGGCGGAAGCTCTAGCTTCAAGGGCATCCCGTATTCTCTTACATGCACAACGCAAATTAATTCCGGAGGAATAAGCAATGACCGCTCGCGAAAAATTAGATATCTATCTAGATGGCTGGCGCCTTGGAGATGGCGACAAGAGCTATTCGGCAACAAAACCTGATTTTTTCTATGATGATCCAGCCACAGGTCGCGTTTCTCGGTCTGAGTTCGTAAGTTTTGTGGAAGCCTTTAAGGATATGGGGAAATCGGAAGCAGGTGGAACGCTTCCTTCCCCCTTCCTGACCTATACTGATATCGTTGTAGTTGAGGGGGAGGAACCCAAAGCCTGGTGCTGGTGGCGTGTAACAAACACAGACCTTCAAGGAGCTGCGTTGATCCATTTTGATGATGCCGGCATCATTTCTGAACGTATTGCCTATTTTACCACAAACCCAACCACGACCCCGATTCCTGCATGACGGCATTCTGAATACCCCCAATATCGATCGCTTATCCATCGACCGAACTTAAATTTCTTTACTAAAGGTGAGCCGATGGCTGAAATCCCCGTCAAATGCACAATGGCCTTCATCTATGTCCTGCGCCCATCGGGAACGGGGCATGAGGTATTGCTGCTCAAGCGCACACAAACACTTGCGGGCGAATGGTGTCAGGTATCGGGTCGGATCGACGAGGGAGAAATGCCTTGGCAAACGGTTCTGCGGGAATTGAAAGAAGAAACCCAGTTAGAAGTGGAACAGCTTTTTGCCACAGACATCTGCGAGACTTTCTATGGCGTATCGAAGAACATGATTCACATTGCGCCGATCTTTGTTGGATATGTCAGTGCTCAGGCCAAACCTGTGCTGAATTTTGAGCACAGCGAATATCGCTGGGTAAGTCTTTCAGACGCCACGCAAATGGTTCCCTACGGTGGTCAACGCCGCGCACTGAGAAACATCGAAGAAGACTTTTCAAAACGCAGCCCCAACAAATTTCTGCGCATTTCTATTTAGTGGAATAAATGGCGATCCCGGGAGGATTCGAACCCCCGACCTGATGATTAGAAGTCAACTGCTCTATCCAGCTGAGCTACGGGACCGTTGTGTGAGGGAATGCCTTAATGCGTCCACGGCGTCAAGCGGCCATATTTGAAATTATCAGAATATGCCACACGCGAAATTTTGCGTTCTTTCGACTTTACCACCGTATAGGCGATACCATGACGCTCAGCGTATTTTGCAGCCTCTTCCTGCGTCTCAAAAGATAGCTTAACTTGGCTGTTCATATCACTCGATGACGTGTAGCCCATGAAAGGGTCACGGGCTTTAGTATCGTTGGAAACATGTTCCAAAACCCATTCATTGCCTTTGCCACGGCCAGACTGCATGGCTGATTTTGCGGGCTTGTAAATTCTTGCGACCATTGCCGTTCTCTCTACTACATCAGGGTTTCACTCATATGACATCAAGGTCACATCATAACAATGATCAAGTGAATGATTCCTTATAGAGCCATCACGTACGCGGTTCAATGCTATGAAGCAGTCAGCTTAACTAAAATCCACAAACGGGTTTTTTAATGGTCGGAGCGGCAGGATTCGAACCTGCGACCCTCTGGTCCCAAACCAGATGCGCTACCAGGCTGCGCTACGCTCCGATGCCATTCATATCAATCGCAAAAAGTCGGTGCGTTTGATAATCACTGAACAGAAAGCCTGATCGCTGCTCAGCACTCGCCGTGGATAAACCAAGCAGTTCGATTGTTCAAGCGCTTTTTTACAAAAACAAGCATCGATTTTTTATCCGCCACCCTCATTCAATGAACAGCATCAAATCAAGCGACAGAAAGTTCAGTTAAATAGGCTAAAGCTTACAATCATTATCACCGAATGTGACTTGATCACCGACATTCAATCCGAATTTCTTTGCAACACCAGCATTCACTTCCAAAACGAACTTTGATGGTTTTTCTGATGAAATAATATCCAGCGAAAAAGGTTTGGTATTCGTGGCAATATGGACCACCCTACCCGCATCATCGAAGAAAATCATATCCAGCGGAAGGATCGTATTGCGCATCCACATACTGACGATTTGCATTTCACCAAAATCAAACACCATGCCAGCCTTTTCAGGTAGCGTTTTTTGGAACATCAATCCGGTAATCCGCGATTGTTCGTCTATCGCTGGGTGAGCGCAAAACACCGTTGCATCGGTTCCATCACTGATGGTCATTGTTTTGGTCAATCTCAACACAAGCGGCTCACGCGCACTGGCATGAAGGGAGCTGAAAAGAGACGTGATGAGAATGATGATAAAAATACGCATGAGCAATTACTACACTGCTCATGCTCAAATCGTCGAGTAAAAATTTTTTGACGCCCATTAATGTGACGCAGGCTGTCCACTAAAGTCTGCAGGTCTGATTTCAGCAACCATCAATCCTTTAGCGCCATGACCATAACGAAGGGTCATCACTTGGCCAGGACGCAGCTCGGCAATGCCATAGCGGCGCAATGTCTCCATATGGATGAAAACGTCCTCGCCTGTTTCTTGCAGAACCAAGAAACCATAGCCCTTAATGCGATTAAACCACTTAACGGTGGCCGGCAAAAATCCACTAACAGCTTCTACAGGTGTGTAAGAAGAAGAGGGTTCGATCTGGCTTGTATGTTTCGCGGTCGATTCATCCATGCTGATAACACGGAAAGCCTGGAAACCTCGGCTGCGTTCGGCGACTTCACAAACAATGCGAGCACCTTCATAGGCTGTTTGAAACCCATCGCGCCTCAAACAAGTCACATGTAAAAGAACATCAGGCATGCCATTGTCTGGTACAATAAAACCGAAGCCTTTTGAGACATCAAACCATTTGATAAACCCAGCCACTTCAACCAAATCTAAATTGGCATCATCAGCATTTTCGCTAACATCTAACCCAGTTGTCCTATTTTCAAATTTCACTTCCATCGCAACGCCTCTTACCCGCCTTATTTTTCATTTTTCGCGATTCGTGCTGTTGATTCTTGGAGAGAGAATAACATTGACACAATTGTGAGCCAGTGGAATTTTCGAGTTATTAAATCAAGCTGGGGATAAAGGTTTATGAAGCGAATTTTCAAAGGCAAAATATAGACATCGTTACAATAGGCTTTCAGCAGCAATTTCTTTCGTTATTTCAACAAGATCGCCACGCAAAACCAAGTGCGCAGAGCCATCAAAAGGCGTTTCATCACGATTAATGATAATCAGTGTCGTATTGCGCGCCAAAGCCAGTTCCAAAAGCCCACTTGCCGGCCAAACTTGCAGCGATGAGCCAATTGCAATCACCAAATCAGCCGCTTCAATCAGTGATTGAGCACGTTCTATGTTGTGAGCAGGCAAGTTTTCACCGAAGGAAATAACCGCCGCTTTGATTAAACCTCCACACTCACAATTGGGAATATGATCCGTTTCATCAATATGCCGCTCCACATCATCAACCTCATGCCGTTTCCCGCAACTCAAACAATGGGCATGCGCACCCGTGCCATGAAACTCGACCATATGGTCATCGCTCACCCCTGCCCTTTGATGCAGCCCATCAATATTTTGGGTAATCACGCCATTGGCGCGTCCCTGAGCGATTAAGTCTGCAATAAAGGCATGTGCCGCATTTGGTTTAGCCTTTGCAAACAATTCAGCCATATGAAACCGACGATCCCAATCTTCCCGCCTTGCAGCTTCGCTTGATAGGAATTCCGAATATTCGACAATGCGATATTGCGACCAAATCCCGCCTGGGCTTCGAAAATCGGGAATGCCGGAATGGGTACTGATCCCCGCCCCCGTAAAGAAGCAAACGTTCTCTGCTTCACCAATCGCTTGAGCAAGCGCATCACGGGCCTCATTGACAGTATCAATAATCAAAACACGTTCCCAAACATCATAAATTTCACCGTCAAATGATAGGAGAAATTAGCCTCAAAAAAAACAACGATAAAACTGAGTTTTTCCTCTTGTCACCTAGAAGCGAAGACATTATACACTGCCTCCAGTACGCGCCCTTCGTCTATCGGTTAGGACGCCAGGTTTTCAACCTGGAAAGAGGGGTTCGATTCCCCTAGGGCGTACCACTATCTTTCCTCAACAATAAAACGCACGAAGACACGCCAACACTTTGGCTGGTATTCTTCTACCTTTTTTAAGCAGCCTAGCTCTCGTAATCGCGAAGATCGTCGATGACCTTGCCGTCATTTGGCAGACTGTCAGGGGCGACCAGTTCAACGGTTCCCTTCATTTTACAAATCGAAAGAACGGCTTCTTCTAAGGATGTACGAAGCGCATCATCTTGGGCAGCGCATTCACATTTTAAAACCATCGCATCGCGGTCACCATCGCGCACCACTTCAAGGCGCAATCGGCCAAGACCAGATACAGCCTTCTCAATATCGGCAACCTGAGACGGGTCGATGAACATGCCTTTTACTTTGGTGCGTTGGTCTGCACGGCCCATCCAGCCTTTAATGCGCATATTGGTGCGTCCACACGGGCTTTGCCCTGCAAGCACGGCTGACATATCCCCCGTGCCAAAGCGGATAAGCGGGTAATTCTTCTTAAAGCTTGTAACAACGATCTCCCCAACATCGCCATCCGGCACACGTTCGTTGGTACCAGGCTTTACGATCTCAACAATGTAATCCTCATTGACGATCAAACCTTCCATCGCCTCAGATTCGTAAGCGATGCAGCCAAGGTCAGCCGTCGCGAAAGCTTGCAACACTGCAACACCGCGCTTGTTATAATCTTCCCGCATGCTTGGGAAAAGCGCGCCACCAGAAACCAACGCCCTTTTGATGCAGCTTAAATCCGCGCCCATCTCGTCCGCTTTATCTAAAATCGCCTTCAGATAATCCGGCGTTCCTAGATATCCAACAGGTTGCAAAGCCTGCATCGCCTGCACCTGCGTTTCCGTATTACCGGGGCCAGCTGGAAAAACCGCACAACCAAGGGCAACGGCTGCCTGATCAAGAATGAAGCCACCTGGTGTCATATGATAAGATAAGACGTTGTGAACGATATCACCCTTGCGAAAACCAGCCGCATAAAGAGCACGCGCGCCATTCCATGCATCATCGCCCTCTGGCTGAGGTTCCCAAATAGGACCTGGTGACATGAACACACGACCAAACTCAGATACGGGTGCAGCAGCAAAACCACCAAACGGGGGTTGCTCTTTCTGCTTTTCCATCAACTTGGGTTTTCGCAGAACTGGCAATGAGGCAAGTGCATCCAGTGATGTGATGTCGGTAGGGTTATGACCGCTAAAATGTTCGGCCCAGCTTGGCGCATTATTCACCGCATGGGCGATTAAATCAGGCAGGCGAGCGCATAGCTCCCTCTCCCGTTCAGCACCATCTTGGGTTTCACGGTTATCAAAGTAGTCAGCCATATCGAATACCTTCTGCACGCCGCGCGTGATTGCTCTTCAACTTTTTTGAGAAGAATTAGGCAAGCCAGCGTTTACGCCGCTTATAGTGCTTCACATCGCGGAATGATGCTTTCTCTTCATCATCACCACCACCATCGCCAAGATAAAACTCTTTAACGTCTTCATTCTCACGTAGTTCTTTTGCATCACCATCAAGCACCACACGGCCATTTTCAAGAATATAGCCATAGGTTGCGTAACGAAGTGCTACGTTGGTGTTTTGCTCAGCAAGCAAGAAGCTCACGCCCTCATTCTTGTTCAACTGTTTGACGATCTCAAAAATCTCTTCAACCAATTGCGGCGCAAGACCCATGCTTGGTTCATCAAGCAAAATCATGGTTGGCTTTGCCATCATCGCGCGGCCAATCGCCGTCATCTGCTGTTCACCACCAGAAATATAGCCAGCCAACGAGGTTTTACGTTCACGCAAACGCGGGAAATAACTATAGACCAACTCAAGATCTTTCGCGATCGCCGCCCGACCGTCTTTGCGGGTATAGGCGCCTGTTAGAAGATTTTCTTCAACGGTCAAATGCTCAAAACAGTGACGGCCTTCCATCACCTGAATGCATCCACGTTTTACAAGTTGGTTTGGAGAGAGCGATTGAATTTCATCGCCCTTAAATTCAATATTGCCTTTTGTCACCTCGCCGCGTTCAGCTTGCAAGAGGTTCGAAATAGCTTTCAGTGTTGTCGTCTTACCCGCGCCATTGGCACCAAGCAGCGCCACGATACCACCTTGCTCGACTTGCAAAGAAACACCTTTAAGCACCAAGATCACATGATCATAGATCACTTCAATATTGTTGATTGACAAAACCGGCGTAGCGCCTGCCTTTTGCTCATCTTTCATCGGTGCATTCATCGTTAGGTCTCCCAAGGAGCGAGGTATAAGAAGATTTCAATTTGAAGAGGACGGCTTTTTCCGTCCTCTTCGTTTTTATCGCTAAGACTTAGCCACAAGTTTGTGTCTGCCAGTCAGTCTGCTCAGAAACGTACTTGTCAGCAGCGTCTTCAAGCAAAGGTTTCACAACAGCTGTCATTGGCGGAATAAGATCGCTGATGCGTCCCCAGTCGTTACCGTCCCACTGTTGGATGAAGATCGAGCCAGCACCTTCGTGGTCTTTACATGAACCTGTAATCGGCGCTGTAAAGCCTTCCAAGCCAACTTCCTTCAAACGCGCTTCGTCAAGAACGAACGTTTCCAGCCCAACACGCATGTCTGCACCGGTGATCGCTTTCTTGCCTGTTGCCTTTTGAGCGGCACGAACAGCTTCAGCCATGATCACAGCGTTAAACAAACCACGATTGTAGTTCACTTTACCCACGTCATCTTTATCTGCTTGGCTTTTGCCAGCATCAATAACATGCTTGATCACATCTTGAAGGGCTGGGAAGTCTGTACCAACACCTGAGAAGTTAGCAGCTTTGTAGCCTTTACCAGCTGCACCAACTGGCTCCAGATCAGCATGAGCACCAGACCACCAGTTGCCAATGAACTTATCCATTGGGAAACGGATTTTAGCGGCTTCTTTAATAGCCGTTGGAGTCATTGCTCCAAAGCTCCAAGCTATCATCCAGTCTGGACGCTCTTTACGAACGTTGAGCCATGTTGCACCCTGAGCCTGCATTTCTTTAACACCGACAGGGAAACCAACCCACTCAAAGCCCATTTGTGGAGCAAGTTTTTCAAGCAGAGGGATCGGCTCTTTACCGTAACCAACGTCTAGGTAGATAAAGCCAATTTTCTTACCCTTGATGCCACCGTTCGCGTCAATGTACTGAAGAATCGATGACATTTGGCTCCAGTAAGATGCTGGATAGTTGAAAGTCCATGGGAACTTCTCACCAACAGCCGCCGCTGACAGGCCATAGCCCATAGAAAGAACCGGAATTTTATCGACCGGCGCTTTTGGGATCAGCTGTAGCGTGATGCCTGTTGAATATGGGTTATAGGCAAGCGCGCCGTTACCCTTTGTGGATTCGTAGCACTCAACACCCTTTTGCGCGTTGTAGGCTGTTTCGCATTCTTCAAGGACAATTTTAGCCCCACCAATGCCACCGTCACGTTCGTTTAGCATTGTGAAGTAATCAG
Organism: uncultured Hyphomicrobiales bacterium; assembly: GCA_964553335.1. GTDB lineage: Bacteria > Pseudomonadota > Alphaproteobacteria > Rhizobiales > JACESI01 > JACESI01. Next base: position 23,843 of record CAZKKW010000025.1, read on the forward strand.
CAAAACCGTTCGCAATCGGTGTACCTGCACCAGCAAATGGACCTGTACGATAGCTGAGCGATGGAATGTAGAGCGTGTCTTCAGCAAAAGACGGTGTCGATGCAAAGACAGATCCTGCGACCGCAAGTGAAGCGGCTCCAATTATCATATTCTTGAGCATATAGTTTCCTCCCTATACTCATTTGATCAACTTGATGTCGATCCTCCCGAAAAGAACTCTTGTATATTCAAGGCGAGTTCCAACCCTGCAGACCACCCCCTAGTACGGGAAAGGCCAAACCCGTAATTTCTGTTTGATGATGGACCACAGGCGCGCTAGCCCCAACGGCTCCATAATCAAGAACACCACGATCATAACACCAATAATAATATCTGAGACAAGATCAGCAGTAGAAGACGTTATGGAAATGGTGGTTAAAGCTTCCACCAAAGGCGGCAACCAATCCCGAATAATCACAGGCAAAATCCAGATCACCGCTGCCCCTAAGAAACAACCGAGCAAACTTCCAAGTCCGCCTAAGATCACCATGAACAATATTTCAAACGAGTGGTTGTAGTCGAAGCTCTCAACCTCGGCCGCACCAAGCCACAAGAACACCATCAACGCACCGGCGACACCGCAATAAAACGACGAGACGGCAAATGCTGAAAGCTTTGCATATAGCGGGCGAACGCCCATAAGTTCAGCGGCAATATCCATATCCCGGATCATCATCCACTGACGGCCAATCCGCCCAGAAATCAAATTGGAAGCAAACCACGTCATGACCACAACAAAGGACAAGACCACGAGATAACGCACTTCCGCAGAAGCTTGAGCACCCGTTACAATAATGCCAAACGCTTCTCGTTGCGGCACTTCAATCGCACCTGAATCGTTATAGTTGTAAAGCCAAGGAATACGAATAAAAGCCCACTCAAGGAAGAACTGCGCCGCAAGCGTGGTAACAACCAAATAAAACCCTTTAATCCGCAAAGACGGCAAGCCGAAGAAGACACCGATAATGGCTGAGAAAAAGCCAGAAGCGAAAATAAAGATCAAAATATTCACATCAGGGAAGGCAAGCGTCAGCTTATAACAAGCATAAGCCCCTACCCCCATAAAGGCGCCGGTCCCAAGTGATATTTGCCCCGTATATCCCGTCAAAATGTTCAAACCGATAGACGCAAGGGTGAACACCAAAAACGGGATCATGATCGCGCCAAGGAAGAACTCGCTGCCAAAAAATGGGATCACAAGAAACCCGATAAAGATATAAAACCAAATGAACAGCTTATCTTGAAAAATCGGAAACTTTGCTGAGTCGGCTTTGTAGCTTGCTTTAAACTGACCAGATTCTCGGTAAAACATCTGCCAAACCTCCTCTAAATTCGTTCAATGAGTTTTTCGCCAAACAAACCTTCAGGTCTGTAAAGCAAGAAAATGAGCGCGATGATGAAGGCAAACCAGCTCTCAGTCCCGCCGCCCAAAATAGGAGATCCCCAATAAAGGTCGAACAGCTTCTCACCAAAACCAATGATCAATCCGCCAATGATCGCGCCTGGAATGGATGTAAACCCACCCAAGACCAATACTGGCAATGCTTTCAAAGCGATCACCTGAAGTGCGAATGAAACGTCCGATTTGGCGGCCCACAAAATACCAGCGGTCAATGCAACGACGCCGGCTGCAAACCAAACAATAACCCAAATGCGTTCAAGCGAGATGCCCACGGAGAGCGCTGCTTGGTGATCATCCGCCACGGCGCGAAGTGCTCGACCTGTTTTCGTCTTGTTGAAGAACAAGGCTAAACCCGCAATCAGCAACGCTGCAATAATGGCTGCCGCAATATCAATGTGTTGGAAAATTACGAGGCCGCCGCCCACTTCCCAGTCACTTGAACCAGTTGGCAGACCAAGCTCGGTCGTGATCATCGCCTTAGGCTCACCACCAAAAATCAACTGTCCACCAGCAATGAGGATAAATGTGATACCGATCGTCGACATGAACAAAATGATATCAGGCTGGTTCACCAGCGGTTTCAACACAACGCGCACCACAGTAAAGGCAAGAAGCGCCATGACACCCAATGTCAGCAAAACAGCAATATAGGCTGGGACACCGAGGGCATGTATGCCCACCAACACAAGTGCTGCAAACACCACCATGATGCCTTGAGCAAAATTGAAGACGCCAGACGCCTTAAAGATCAGCACGAAACCAAGCGCGATCAAGGAATAAAGAGTTCCCGACACAAAACCTTCCCACAGGGTCTGCAAAAACAGATCCGGCAGTGCATACATGGTTTCAAACGGTTCGATAAAAATTTTACGCAGCAGTTCCATCAGTGTGATACCCCCAGATATGCGTCAATAACGTCCTGATTAGCTTTCACCTCAGCAGGCGTTCCATCCGCAATCTTCTTGCCATAATTCAACACGACCACACGGTCAGACAAATCCATCACAACACCCATATCGTGCTCGATTAAGGTGATCGTTGTTCCAAATTCTTGGTTCGCGCTGATGATGAAACGGCTCATGTCTTGCTTTTCTTCCAAATTCATACCGGCCATCGGCTCATCGAGCAGAAGCAAGTCTGGCTGCATGGCAAGAGCGCGTCCAAGTTCAACCCGCTTTTGCAAGCCGTATGGCAGCCGTCCAACAGCCTCTTTACGGATTGCTTGAATTTCCAGAAAATCGATAATCTCTTCGACATATTTGCGATGTTCAATTTCTTCTTGAAGCGCGGGGCCACTACGCCACAGCTGCCAGAAGAAGTTCTTGTTCATCTTCAAAGTACGGCCTGCCATAATGTTATCGAGTGTCGACATGCCACGGAAAAGCGCAACGTTTTGGAAGGTGCGTGCAATGCCTTGGCTTGCGGCCACATAAGGCTTCATCGCTGAGCGTTGATTGCCATTGTAGGTGATGGTGCCAACCTGCGGGTGATAAAATCCGTTGATCACATTCAACATAGATGTCTTACCCGCGCCATTCGGCCCGATGATCGCTCTAACCTCACCCTTCTTCACATTAAAGCTCACATCTTGAATGGCTTTCACGCCACCAAAGGAAAGTGAAATGCTATCGACATCCAAGATATTCTCATCAGAAATCGCATTGGCTGCCGCATTGTTTACATTTGCCTGTATATTCATTCTGCGGCCTCCTTATGGGCCTGCCCAATTGGGAAGGTTTCTGAATCGACGATTTGAACTGTCGCAGAGATCTCGCCACTACGACCATCTTCAAAGGTCACCTCAGTACTTACAAATTTCTCACTAGACCCATCATACAAGGCTTCGATCAGCGGCTCGTAACGATCAAACACAAACGGACGACGCACTTTCAGCGTTCTCGTCAATTCGCCATCATCTGCATCCAATTCTTTGTGCAAGATCAAGAAGCGTTTGATTTGACCGCCAGCAACATTTGGCTCTTGGGCAAGCTGCTTATTCATGTCGCGAACATGTTCGCCGATCATTTTATAAACAGTTGGATGCCCCGCAAGCTCTTGATAGCTGGCATAAGAAACGTTGTTGCGCTCTGCCCAGTTACCAACCGCCTGCAAATCAATATTGACCATTGCAGTTGCATAATCACGGCCATCACCGACCGTCACAACTTCCTTGATGTTCGGGAAGAATTTCAACTTGTTTTCAATGTATTTTGGCGCAAACAAATTGCCATCATTGAG
>CAZKKW010000026.1:0-20972 GCA_964553335.1 uncultured Hyphomicrobiales bacterium
ACTTGGCTTGTTATGACGAGGGTAGAGTGAGTTTTATCCATGCCGGTTTATAACAAGCAAAACAGACAAAACCATCTAAATTCGCAATCGAGTCTAACGGCGACCAAAGGCGGGGCCACCGCGGCTATTTAGCTTCGGTTCCGATCGCATTGGTCTTGTTGGGCTTGCGGGACGTGCGCGCCTTTGAGAAATTGGTTCTTCAATATGCTCAGGTGTCTCAACATCAAGAAGAAAGGCTCTAGCGGCTATTACGTAAAAAACCAAGCCGAGATAAGATCCGATGAATGACGCGGCAAAAGTAAAGGTTATGAGCCAGATCGATAAATCTGCTGACTTGCCGAGTGCTATGGGCGCGGCCAAGTTTTGTGGTGCAAAGGGATAAAACAATAAAGAGATCAAAATGATCAATAGAAGACCCGCAATGAATGCGACAAATGATCTTGAAAGAATGTACCCTAATTGACGAAATCCACGGGCTATTGCTGGGAAAATGCCTTCGCCGTAACCAACGACAGAGGCTGGTAGATAGGTAATCAAAAAAGGAGTCAGCCCAAGCGCCGATACATAGATGACGGCTGTTGTAATTAATGTGGCCTTAGGGATCGTCATTCCTAAAGCGATGAGTGGGAGAATGCTGACAAGGGCGATGATGAATAATGCAGCAATTGATGCAAACGATAGGATCAAAATGCGAAATGCAAACCGTGCGGTGTTTTTGAAGTCAAGACTGCGGTCACGATCTGGTATTAAGAGCGTTGCAAAGACTTGATACCCAAGATAGCAGCTTATTATCAAGACAGCGATTATAGAAAAAATTGCCTCAGTTGTGCCTAGCCGTGCCGTAAATTGAATGCTAGCTATGGCTGTAAAGCTTACCAAAATCAGCATAGGAATTTGTTCAAATAAACATAACGCTTCCAAGAAAATATTTCTGCTAAGTTTCATAATATCCGCCTTTTAAATATCGAATTATTAGGAAGCTACAGTAAATAAAATAATTAAAAGTAAATTTGGCAATTGTAAAGGAGCAATCGACGATGAAACTCTATCGCCTTCTCACTGGAACTGATGATGCTGCTTTTTGTCATAAAGTGACAGCGGCCTTGAATAAGGGCTGGGAATTGCATGGGTCGCCCACGACGTCGGTTAAGCCAGACGGTACGGTGCTTTGTGCGCAGGCGGTTTATAAACATGTTCGGGGAACAGAGTATCACCCCGATATGAAATTGGGTGAGCAATAGGTGCGCGTGGTTTCTTAGCGTTTCGTGTAATATTGTGCACGCAAATTCACTTTTGAGCCGCCATGCTTTGACCTTTTTGACTATCCAGATTAAAAGAGTTCTGAACAACCCAGTTAATTCGGCGTATGGGTTTTGCGAAAAAGGTTTGAATGTCTGCCTTGTTGATGATGGTTCAACATTGCCTTCCTTGTGTGTAGGAATAAAGAAGGGCATGACAAACTGTTGATGAATAAATAGGGTTGCGCCATCGCGACACTAGGAATGGATGACGAGAACATGAAAAGCGCAGATGCTGCAGCAAAAAGGCCGCTCTCACCTCACCTTCAAATTTACAAACCAATACCAACAATGGTTATGTCGATCATGCACCGCATCACGGGTGCGGCGCTTTATTTCGGCACCTTGTTATTGGTGTGGTGGCTTGCTGCTGCTGCAACCAGCGAAGCTTATTTCGCCTTCGTGAATGACTTTTTCGGCTCGGTTGTCGGGCGGTTGATCTTGTTTGGTTACACATGGGCGTTGATCCATCACGCGCTTGGTGGCATCCGCCACTTTATGTGGGATTTGGGCCATGGTTTTGACAAGCATTTTGCAACGAAAATGGCTTATGCCATGGCGGTCGGCTCTGTTGCTTTGACGATCCTTGTTTGGATCATTGGTTATTCGGTGCGATAGGGGGCGATCATGAAAACATCACTTAATAAAGTTCGTGGTCTTGGGTCTGCAAAAGACGGTACGGATCATTTTTGGAAACAACGCGTGTCTGCGGTTTCAACGCTTATCTTGGCTGTTGTGTTCGTTATCTTGTTGGTGTGCCTCAGTGGTGCATCTTATGAAAAAGTGGTGGCGACCTTGTCCTCTCCGCTTGTTGCGGTCTTCTTCCTTCTCTTCATTCTAAGTGGCGTGTTTCACATGCGTCTGGGAATGCAGGTGATCATTGAAGATTATATCACCAACGAGACCACAAAAATTTTGGCGCTTATGGGCAACACATTCTTCGCGATTGTTGTTGGCGGCATTAGCGTCTTTTCCATTCTGAAGCTCGCGCTTTAGGCTCTAATTAGAAATTTACAGATTGCGGGAGCAACTGATGTCTGAAACCACCTCCAAGAACACAGTTAATGTGAATGGTCGTGCCTACACGTTTATTGATCACACGTTCGATGTCGCCGTTGTTGGCGCAGGCGGTGCTGGTTTGCGCGCAGCTTTGGGCGCTGCGAAAGCTGGCTTGAAAACGGCCTGTATCTCGAAAGTATTTCCTACCCGCTCGCACACGGTTGCAGCGCAAGGTGGTATTTCAGCTTCACTTGGCAATATGGGCCAAGATGATTGGCGCTGGCACATGTATGACACCGTAAAGGGGTCTGACTGGCTGGGCGACCAAGATGCGATTGAATATCTTTGCCGTGAAGCCCCGCAAGCGGTTTATGAGCTTGAGCACTTTGGTGTGCCGTTCTCGCGTACCGAAGATGGCAAAATTTATCAGCGCCCCTTTGGTGGCATGACCACTGAATATGGCGAAGGTGTTGCAGCACAACGCACATGTGCGGCAGCTGACCGAACAGGCCACGCAATCCTTCACACGCTTTACGGCCAGTCTCTTCGTTATGACACTGAGTTTTTCATTGAGTATTTCGCGATCGACTTGATCATGGAAGATGGTGAATGTCGTGGTGTTGTGGCCCTTGATATGGAGACAGGTGAGCTTCACCGTTTCCGTGCGGCGAAAACAATTCTGGCAACAGGCGGTTATGGCCGTGCGTATTTCTCTGCAACGTCGGCACACACGTGTACCGGTGACGGTAACGCGATGGTTTTGCGTGCAGGTCTTCCTTTGCAAGATATGGAATTTGTTCAGTTTCACCCAACCGGCATTTACGGTGCGGGTGCCTTGATTACGGAAGGGTCACGCGGCGAAGGCGGTTATCTCACCAACTCAGAGGGTGAACGCTTTATGGAGCGTTATGCGCCAAGCGCCAAAGACTTGGCCTCTCGTGATGTTGTATCCCGTTCTATGACGATGGAAATTCGTGAAGGACGCGGTGTTGGCGCGAAGAATGACCACATTCACCTCCACCTTGACCACCTTGATCCAGCTTTGTTGGCAGAACGGTTGCCGGGCATTTCAGAATCAGCCCGCGTTTTTGCCGGTGTTGATGTGACGAAAGAGCCGATCCCAGTGATCCCGACAGTTCACTATAATATGGGCGGTATTCCAACCAACTTCCACGGTGAGGTTCTCAACAAAATTGATGGCGACCCTGATTGCGTGGTGCCAGGTCTTATGGCGATTGGTGAAGCAGCTTGTGTATCCGTGCATGGTGCGAACCGTCTTGGTTCGAACTCCTTGATCGACCTTGTTGTGTTTGGTCGTGCGGCGGGTCTTCGTTGTAGCGAGACGGTGACCGCGGGTGCATCACAGCCTGAGTTGCCAGCGGATGCTGGTCATAGCGCCATCGAGCGTCTCGATCATTTCCGCTATGCGGATGGGTCAACATCAACGGCTGAACTTCGCGCTTCTATGCAAGACACAATGCAAAACAATTGCGCGGTGTTCCGCACTTCTGAAATTCTTGATGAAGGCCATGAGAAAATCCATCAGGTTTGGAATGCGTCGGACGACATCAAAGTGACAGACCGCTCATTGGTTTGGAATTCAGATCTGATTGAAACGCTTGAGTTTGACAATTTGATTTCTCAAGCTGTGGTGACGATGGATTCAGCGCAAAACCGCAAGGAAAGTCGTGGCGCCCATGCGCATGAGGATTTCCCTGATCGCGATGATAAAAACTGGATGCACCACTCGTTGGCTTACATTGATACGGACAAAAAGACCGTAACCTTGGAAGATCGTCCGGTTCATACCTACACCCTTTCAAACGAGATCGCCTACATTAAACCTAAAGCGCGGGTTTACTAATTCCGGACAGGTCGATGTTGTTTGAATGTCGACCTTTACTTACAAAATCAACATGATTGAGCACTCAAAATGGTTCAGCTAACACTTCCAAAAAACTCAACAATGTCTGCGGGCAAAACGTGGCCTAAACCGGATGGCGCGACAAATCTCACTGAGTATCGCATCTATCGCTGGAATCCTGATGATCAGGCAAACCCGACCATCGACACATATTTCGTTGATCGCGACGATTGTGGTCCGATGGTGCTGGATGGTTTGATCTGGATTAAAAACAAAGTCGACCCAACGCTGACATTCCGCCGTTCTTGTCGCGAGGGTATTTGCGGTTCTTGTGCGATGAATATTGATGGCACGAATAACCTTGCCTGTCTTAAAGGCATGGATGAGGTCGCGGGTGATGTGGTGAAAATCTATCCATTGCCGCACCTTCCAGTCGTCAAAGACTTGGTGCCTGATCTCACGAACTTCTATGCGCAGCACCGTTCAATTGAGCCATGGTTGCAAACAGATACGGCAACGCCTGAAAAGGAATGGGGACAAAGCCGTGATGACCGCGAGAAACTCGATGGTCTTTACGAATGTATTCTGTGCGCGTGTTGTTCAACGTCATGCCCATCTTACTGGTGGAATGATGATCGGTATTTGGGTCCAGCAGTTTTGCTTCAGGCCTATCGTTGGTTGATTGATAGCCGTGATGAGGCAACAGGTGAGCGTTTGGATAATCTTGAAGATCCATTCCGTCTTTATCGCTGCCATACAATCATGAACTGTGCGCAGGCTTGCCCGAAAGGTTTGAACCCTGCAAAAGCGATTGCTGAAGTGAAAAAGATGATGGTTGAGCGCCGTATTTAGCGTTTTCTACCGATTAAAACAAAAAAGCCGGCATCCAAGATTGCCGGCTTTTTTGTTATCTGATTTTCGCTGTGTCAGACCTGTCGGTCAACACGCTGACCCGTTCCATCAAGGGTTGGAGCCTGAATTTGCGAAGTCAAAGCTTCGAGATTTTGTTGACCTGCTTCAAGAAGGCCGACAACAGCTTGAGATTGTTGCAGTGAACTGGTTAGCGCTACTGTTTGAGCTGTTTGGCTAGCAATAGATGAGCTAACGGCACCAAGGGCTGACATAGTATATACTCCTTACAATGGCCCTCATCTTAGGGGAGCAATCTTAAAAATGTCTAAAACACTAAATTGTGACTGGTACGGTGTTTGCTGTTGCCTTTGGCTTGCCTAAATAGCGTAATAAGTAAAAGATAACGCACGATAGGAGCTATTCATGCGCAATCTTTTTGTTTTTTTATCAATGTTTTTATTTGCAGGAACCGCAATGGCTGACAATTGGATCGTTAAATCAAGCCCTCATTCTGTTGAGAAAACGGTGTCTCAACTAACCGCGGCTATTGAAGGTGCGGGTGCTAAAGTGTTTGGGGTTGTGGACCATGCAGCAGGTGCAAGCAGTGTTGGGGCAGAACTTGCGCCTTCTACATTGGTGATTTTCGGCAATCCGAAAATTGGCACGCCGATCATGCAAAATAATATCCGCGCTGGTCTCGATTTACCGCTGCGTGTTTTGGTGTTTGAAGAAGCGCGTGAAACTAAAATTGGATACCTTGACCCCGCCGCATTGAAAGCGCGATATGATGTTGAAGGTGCTGATGAGGTCTTTGCAAAAGTAACGGGTGCGCTTAATAAGCTTACCGATGCGGCTGCAAAGTAACATAATCGGTCACAACCTATCGGTTGAGCTGCACGCATCAAGGGTATTGCGTAAATTATACAACTTCTGTATGTAGAGATTGTAATTGGTTGTATGGTGGCAATCAAAGCTAACGTTAAATTGAGTTAATAAGGCGAGTTTATCGTCATAATTGGGCTTGTGAAACGATGAGTAAATTATTTGTACAAACGCTAGCAATTGGTCTTTGTGGAGCACTTGCTGCTTGCCAAACGACAGCGGTTGCGCCGCAACTGGCACAGCCTGCTCCCTTGCAGCCAGCGCCGATTGCGCCTGTTGCTTCGACATCACTTTCTCCTGTTGGTAGTGCACCTGCCGCAGGAGTATCTGCTGTAAATGCCGCTCAAGCGGGTTCTGCTGCAAATGCCGCTCAAGTGGGCGCTGCTGCAAGTAGTCAAGCGCAAGATTTGCAAGCTATTCCTTCTCTAGCGCCGCCATCATCTGGCGTTTCCCAAGTTCAAACCGTGGTCGTTTCTCCAACAATTAATTTTGGGCGTAATGCCGTTTTGGGCGCGTGGAATGTTTCTACTAATGCGGATTCGTGTGCACTCAATCTAAGTCTTACAACATGGACGGGTGGCTTTAGGGCATCGACCCGTAAATGTTCAACGGATCAGTTGATTGGAATTGGTGCTTGGAATGTGGCGGGCAAACAATTGACATTATATAATAAGGCGGGCGGAGTGGTTGCACGTCTTGTTGCCTCGGGCGATAACCGTTTTGATGGCACAACAGAAACAGGCGGCGCGTCAATTAGCGTGTTCCGCTGATCGTATCATTTCTTTTTGTCCGTTGGGCGGTTGAAAAGGCGGGTTCAACCCGTATATATGAGCTATGGCTCACTCAGACAAAGCGCCTTCAAGCATCCTTAATAAATACCGTCAGTTGGTGGCGAGTGGTGGTCTTGAGGAAGACGTAGCACAGCTTGCTGTCATCGGGCGTCTGGATGCAGTTAATCAAGACCTTGCTGAGCGCAAACTTGCGAACAAATCGAGCTCGCTCGGCTGGCTGTTTAGTAAGCGTAAATCGGCGTGGAAGAATGTACAGGGGCTTTATATATGGGGCTCTGTTGGGCGGGGTAAAACCATGCTCATGGACCTGTTTTTTGACGCCTCCAATATAAGACGAAAACAGCGGGTTCACTTTCATGAATTTATGGGGGATGTGCATGAGCGTATTCATGCACACCGTGAAGCGTTAAAGCGCGGCGAGGTAACCAGCGATGATCCAATTGTTCCGGTCGCTAACGCGATTGCGGATGAGGTGAGGCTTTTATGCTTCGACGAATTCACCGTGCGTGACATTGCAGATGCGATGATTATGCGTCGCCTCTTTACACAATTGTTTGCCCGTCAAGTCGTGATCATTGCAACGTCTAATGTTGACCCTAATGATCTTTATCAGGATGGGTTGAGACGAGCAGACTTCATGCCCTTTATTGATTTGCTCAAAGAGAACGTCAGTGTGACAAAGTTGGACGCAAGAACTGACTTTAGATTGGAAAAACTTGGCAATAAACCAGTTTATTCTCAGCCGCTGAATGATGCATCGGCAAGACAATTTGATGAACTTTGGAAAACCATCACCAGCGGCGAGCCGCCGCAGCGGCTTGAGCTCACGATAAAGGGTCGCCAAGTGACCGTGCCATTGGCCGCTTTGGGTGCTGCGCGTTTTACTTTTTCTGATTTATGCGAGAAGCCGCTTGGTGCGACAGATTATCTGAAAATTGCTCAAAGCTTCCACACTGTTTTCATAGAGGGCATTCCAAGTTTTACAGCCGAAAAAAGAAACGAAGCAAAACGGTTCATCAATCTGATTGATACAATTTATGACGCAGGTGTGAAAATTGTTGTGACAGCAGATGCACCGCCTAGTGAACTCAATGCGGGTTTGCGTGAAGTTGAAGCTTTTGAATTTGACCGCACTGTGTCACGGTTGATTGAGATGCAGTCAGATGAATATCTCAGTGCGAAGGCGCGGGGATAGATCAAATTACTCTTCTTAAACCCAGATTTTGAGAACAAATCCGAACTCCACCTTACGTAAACGGTAGAAACGTATTATTTTTTAGTCGAAAGGAATGTCTTAAAGGCGCGATTGGGTTGCACTACCCTATGAATAGGAGTACCTCAATTTTAACCTAGATATTCTGAAACCTTACCTTAAGGGAAACTAACATGGCTCGTAGCAAAATTGCCTTGATCGGCGCAGGTCAAATCGGCGGCACGCTCGCCCACCTCATTGGACTTAAAGAACTTGGTGATGTTGTCCTCTTCGACATCGTAGATGGCGTGCCACAGGGCAAGGCTCTCGACATTGCTGAATCGGCTCCAGTTGATGGCTTTGATGCAGACCTTAAGGGTACGTCATCTTATGAAGATATTGCGGGCGCAGATGTTTGTATCGTAACAGCTGGCGTTCCTCGCAAGCCTGGCATGAGCCGCGATGATCTTATCGGAATAAACTTAAAAGTCATGAAGGCTGTTGGTGAAGGCATCGCTGCCCATGCACCAAATGCATTCGTGATCTGCATCACAAACCCGCTTGATGCGATGGTATGGGCTTTGCAAAAATTCTCAGGTCTTCCTAAAGAAAAAGTATGCGGCATGGCTGGTGTGCTAGATTCAGCTCGCTTCCGTCACTTTCTCGCTGACGAATTCAAAGTATCGGTGAAAGACGTTACAGCTTTCGTTCTTGGTGGCCACGGCGATACAATGGTTCCATCAACACGCTATTCAACAGTTGCAGGCATTCCGCTTCCTGATTTGGTGGCCATGGGTTGGACAACACAAGAAAAACTCGACCAAATTGTTCAACGCACACGTGACGGCGGTGCGGAAATTGTTGGGCTGTTGAAAACCGGTTCAGCTTTCTATGCGCCAGCAGCATCCGCTGTTCAAATGGCTGAGAGCTACATCAAAGATCAACGCCGCGTTCTTCCATGTGCAGCAGCGCTGGATGGTCAATATGGTCAGTCTGATTTGTATGTTGGTGTTCCAACAATCATCGGTGCCGCAGGCATTGAGCGTATTGTTGAAATTAATCTGAGCGATGAAGAACAGGGGATGTTTGATAAGTCGGTTGATGCCGTGAAAGGCTTGATTGAAGCATGCCAAAATCTGGCGCCTGAACTTAAGTAATTAAAGGCGCCTTTAGGGGCGCTTTTTTGATGGCGCAGCCATCAATTGAATATACGACTGTCGCAAATTTGCGACGTACCTAAACCCTCAAATGGATTTGAGAAATGAACATTCATGAATATCAGGCGAAAGCCTTGTTGAAATCTTTCGGTGCACCAGTTGCTGAAGGCGTGCCAATTTTAAACGCAGGCGATGTCGATGCGGCCCTCGATGCCCTCCCAGGCCCAGTCTATGTGGTGAAAAGCCAAATCCACGCGGGTGGCCGTGGTAAAGGCAAGTTCAAAGAATTGCCAGAGGATGCAAAAGGCGGTGTTCGTTTGGCTTTCTCAGCTGATGAAGCACGCGCTCATGTTTCAGAAATGTTTGGCAATACGCTGGTTACAAAGCAAACCGGCCCCGCTGGCAAACAAGTAAACCGTCTTTATCTAGAAGATGGCGCGGATATTGAAAATGAACTTTATCTTTCAATCCTCGTGAACCGCGAAACGGGCAAAGTGTCGTTTGTTGCATCAACTGAAGGCGGCATGGATATTGAGGCAGTTGCTGAAGAGACACCGGAAAAAATCCATACAATTGATGTTGAGCCAACGGTTGGTTGTGATGCAGCTATTGCAGGCAAAATCTGTGATGCGTTTGAGCTTACAGGTGATGCGCGCGCGGATGGGTTGAACCTTTTCCCAATCCTCTACAAGGCATTCGTCGAAACAGATATGAGCTTATTGGAAGTAAACCCGCTTATCATCATGAAAGATGGTCACTTGCGCGTTCTAGATGCGAAAGTATCTTTTGATGGCAATGCAGAATTCCGTCATGCTGATCTGCAAGAGCTTCGCGATCTTTCAGAAGAAGATGCAAAAGAAATTGAAGCCTCAAAACATGATCTTGCTTATGTGGCACTCGATGGAAACATCGGTTGCATGGTGAACGGTGCTGGTCTTGCTATGGCGACAATGGACATCATCAAGCTTTACGGGGCAGAGCCTGCTAACTTCCTTGATGTTGGCGGTGGTGCGACCACTGAAAAAGTAACCGCTGCTTTTAAAATCATTACAGCTGATCCGAATGTGAAGGGTATTCTTGTCAATATTTTCGGTGGCATCATGCAGTGCGATGTGATCGCGGAAGGCGTTTTGACGGCTGTGAAAGAAGTTGGATTGCAAGTTCCACTTGTTGTTCGTCTTGAAGGCACCAATGTTGAAAAAGGTAAAGCAATTATCGATGGTAGCGATCTGGATGTTATTCCAGCTGATGACCTTGATGATGCAGCCCAAAAAATTGTTGCCGCTGTAAAGGGATAATCCCAATGGCTACTCGCTCGAAAATTAGTCTTCGCCTCAAGCAAGGCCTCGTTTTCGGGGCCGCTTTCTTAGTGGTTTCAAGCCTGAATGTGACGTCACCATCATTTGCTCAAGAAGCTGAGAAAAAAGGCTTCTTTGGCAAACTGCTTGATCGTGATGAACGCAAGCGCCGCAAAGCTGAGCGTCGGGCTGCGAAACAACGGAACAGCGGTGGTATACAAAATTCTGATACGGTGGATGTGTCGCCAGGTGCTGCGCCAGATGTACCTTCAGATCTAGGTCAATTTGTGAAACCGGGTGGAAGTGCGGCTGGAACGCCAAGCGCTATCCAGGGTGCCAGTCCCAGTGTCAGTCCCAGTGCTAGTCAAACTGTTATTCCAGATGCAAACGTGGCGACATCCCCTGATTCAACGTTAGATATTTCGCCAGATGCAAGTCGAACAGAACTCATTCAAGAGTTGAAAGAGGCTAAGGAAGAGCAGCGCAAACGCAATTTCAATAACGAAGCAGAGTTGGCGGAAGCGAAAGCAGAATTGGCCCGCCGTCAAAGCACGGGTCAAATCACACCAGATCAGGCCAAGCTAACACCGGCTCGAATTCGCGATCAGCAATTGAGTGAACTTGAAAAGTTGAAAGCAGAACTTGCCCGCAGACAACTGACAAATACCACCAAGGCAGAACGAATTGGCCGAGCATTGACTGATAATGAACTGGCTTACCGCTATGTTGATCAGTGTATTACTCGACCGTCGGGTAACTTCACCAATTTGTTTAATGGTCAGCCGGACCTTCAGCTCATTGTATCAGAGAAGAAGACGCAGGTTTACCGCAACGCTGATAGAACCATTTTGCTTCAAAGCTCGACTAGTGCATGTGATGTTAGCTTCAGCGGCGGTGATATCGACGATTATGCAGCAGGCCTGATTCACATTCTCGAAACTCAAGGTGGGCTTGTTGAATCCAAGAAGCTTGCAGGCCTCACCATCATAAACACTGTTCACCCTCGCGGTAATTTCCGTCTTGCGACAGGAAAGAAGATTATCGGGAACTCAGACACTAATCTCTACACCTCCATTATTGCGCTTCGATAGCGCGGACTTAAGGAACTCAATTTATGTCAATTCTAATCAACAAAGACACCAAAGTTATCTGTCAGGGCATGACCGGCAAAACTGGTTCTTTCCACACAGACGCAGCGCTTGCCTACGGCACGCAAATGGTTGGTGGTGTCACCCCTGGTAAAGGTGGTCAGGAATGGGAAGGCGCTAACGGTAAGTTGCCAATTTTCAATTCTGTTGCTGAAGCGCGGGAACAAACAGGCGCTGATGCTTCTGTGATTTACGTGCCACCTAAATTTACAGCAGCCTCTATTATTGAAGCGATTGAAGCAGAAATTCCGTTGATCGTTTGTATCACGGAAGGTGTTCCCGTTCTTGATATGGTTGAAGTGAAAGAGAAGCTTGATAAATCATCATCGCGTTTGATCGGCCCAAACTGCCCAGGTGTTTTGACACCAAACGAATGCAAGATCGGCATCATGCCAGGTAACATCTTCAAAAAGGGCAACGTTGGTATCGTTTCACGTTCCGGCACATTGACCTATGAAGCCGTATTCCAAACAACCAACGCAGGCCTTGGCCAAACAACGGCTGTTGGTATTGGTGGTGATCCGGTTAAAGGTACTGAGTTTATCGACATGCTTGAAATGTTCCTTGCAGATGATGCGACTGAAAGCATTATCATGATTGGTGAGATCGGTGGTTCTGCTGAAGAAGAAGCCGCACAATTCTTGGCTGATGAAGCGAAGAAGGGTCGTCAGAAACCAACCGTTGGCTTTATCGCTGGCCGTACAGCGCCTCCAGGGCGCACGATGGGCCATGCTGGTGCTGTCATTTCTGGCGGCAAGGGCGGTGCTGAAGACAAAATTGAAGCAATGCAAGCAGCAGGTATCCGCGTTTCGCCATCTCCGGCAAAACTCGGCGTGACACTTGTTGATCTGTTGAAGGGCTAAATTTAGCCGAATTTTTACGAGAACTGGCTTAGTTCTCGATTGATTGAGAAAAGGTGAAGGGTTTATTAAGCATAAATCCTCCACTTATCTATTTAAGGACGGGTTGATGCGGCCTGACAATGTGATGGCTGTCCTCATGGTGAGGCCCGGGGTTATGGAGAGCACGGTTTTTTAGCCGTGATAAATAAATGGCACGCGAAGATGCGAACCAGATGTTTGCCGATACATCGTTTTTGTATGGCGCAAATGCAGCTTATATCGAAGAGCTTTACGCACAATATAAAGAAAACCCGCAATCAGTGACCGCTGAATGGCAGCAATTTTTTGCTGGCGAAAGCGATGATGTAGCTGACGTTATAAAGAATGCCAAAGGGGCTTCTTGGAAACGTGACAATTGGCCGATCCCGGAAAATGGCGAACTTGTTTCAGCTATGGATGGCGATTGGGGACCTGTTGGCGATGAGCCGCTTGATGGTAAAGCGCTTGGTAGCAAAATTGCCAGCAAAGGTGCAAACCTTTCAGACGAAGACGTTCGTAAAGCGACACAAGATTCGATCCACGCCATTATGATGATCCGCGCTTATCGTGCGCGTGGTCATTTGCATGCTAACCTAGATCCGCTGGGTATTGCTGGCAAAAAAGAAGATTTCAACGAACTTGATCCGACGAACTACGGTTTTACCGAAGAAGATTACGATCGACCGATCTTCATTGATAATTATCTAGGTATTGAATCGGCAACAATCAGAGAGATGGTTGCGATCCTTCAACGGACGTATTGTTCAACGCTTGGCGTTGAATTTATGCATATTTCTGACCCAGCGGCGAAAAGCTGGATACAGCAACGCATAGAGGGCCCCGGCAAAGAAATTGCTTTTACTGAAAACGGCAAGAAAGCAATTTTCAACAAGTTGGTTGAAGCTGAAGGTTTTGAGAAATTCATTGATATTCGCTACACAGGCACCAAGCGTTTTGGCCTTGATGGCGGTGAAGCGTTGGTTCCAGCTCTTGAGCAAATCATCAAACGCGGTGGTCAGCTTGGTGTTGAAGAAATTGTTTTCGGCATGGCACACCGTGGCCGTTTGAATGTTCTTTCCCAAGTTATGGGCAAACCGCACGAAGCAATCTTCCATGAGTTTAAAGGTGGTTCTTATGCGCCGGATGACGTGGAAGGTTCTGGTGATGTTAAATACCATTTGGGTGTTTCCTCTGACCGTGAATTCGACGGCAATAATGTGCACCTCTCCTTGATGCCGAACCCGTCTCACCTTGAGATTGTGAACCCTGTTGTTTTGGGTAAGGCGCGGGCAAAACAAGATCAAACCAATGAGCCTAACGAGCGCGGGTCTCGCGACCGCAGCAATGTTTTGCCATTGTTGTTACACGGCGATGCAGCCTTTGCTGGTCAAGGGGTGGTTGCTGAGTGTTTCGGTCTTTCTGGCCTTAAAGGACACCGCACGGGTGGTTCGATCCATTTCGTGATCAACAACCAGATTGGTTTCACAACCAACCCGAATTGGTCGCGTTCTTCTCCTTATCCAACCGATGTTGCCAAACTGATTGAAGCGCCGATTTTCCATGTGAATGGTGATGATCCTGAAGCGGTGGTTTACGCGGCAAAAGTGGCGATTGAATTCCGTCAACAATTTGGTCGCCCCGTCGTGATCGATATGTTCTGCTACCGTCGTTTCGGCCACAATGAGGGCGATGAGCCGTCCTTTACGCAGCCAAAAATGTACAAAAAAATCCGCTCTCACCGGACCACTTTGGAGCTGTATGCTGAGAAACTGATCTCAGAAGGTGTGTTGGACCAAGCGGCAATCGATAAAGCAAAAGGCGACTGGCGTACAAAACTTGATGCCGATTATGAAGCTGGACAGGCTTACAAGCCGAATAAAGCTGATTGGCTCGATGGTGAGTGGTCTGGCCTTAAAACGGCAGATCGTGAAGATGATACGCGACGTGGGAAAACCGGCGTTGATGTAGAAGAGTTGAAACGGATTGGTGAGGCAATCACCAAAATACCAACTGATTTTAATGCCCATAAAACCATAAAACGGTTTATGAAAAACCGGGCGAAAATGTTTGAGACGGGTAAAGGGATTGACTGGGCAACCGGTGAAGCGCTTGCCTTTGGTACGCTTTGTATGGAAGGTCATCTGGTTCGTTTGTCTGGCCAAGACTGTGAGCGCGGCACGTTCTCACAACGTCATACTGTGCTTTATGATCAAGAAACCGAAGGACGCTATATTCCACTCAATAATATTGCTGATGATCAAGCCGAATATGACGTGATTAACTCGATGTTGTCGGAAGAAGCAGTACTTGGTTATGAGTATGGTTATTCCATGCAAGAACCAAACGGTTTGATTTTATGGGAAGCGCAATTTGGTGATTTTGCCAATGGTGCGCAGGTTCTCTTTGATCAATTTATCTCATCTGCTGAACGTAAATGGTTGCGGATGTCTGGCCTCGTTTGCCTACTCCCGCATGGTTATGAAGGCCAAGGTCCAGAGCACTCATCTGCGCGTCTTGAGCGTTTCTTGCAAATGTGTGCGGAAGACAACATGCAGGTGGCAAACTGTACGACGCCTGCAAACTATTTCCACATTCTGCGCCGTCAGCTTCGTCGTGATTTCAGAAAACCACTGATCTTGATGACGCCGAAATCTTTGCTTCGTCACAAAATGTGTACATCAGCGATTGAAGAATTTTCGACAGATTCATCTTTCCACCGTGTGCTTTGGGATGATGCACAGCTGGACCATACCGAAGAAAAACTGGTTGCTGATAAAGACATTCGCAAGGTGGTTTTATGTTCTGGCAAGGTCTATTTCGATCTTTATGAAGCCCGCAAAAAGCGTGGCCTTGATGATATCTATTTGATGCGTCTTGAGCAGCTTTATCCTTTCCCAGCAAAGGCAGCGATCACGGAGCTTACCCGCTTTAAGAATGCTGAAATCGTTTGGTGTCAGGAAGAGCCTAAGAACATGGGTAGCTGGACATTTGTTGAGCCGTATCTGGAATGGGCGCTTAATCATGTGGGCTCCAAGCATACGCGGCCTGTTTACGCTGGACGCCCAGCATCTGCTGCGACGGCAACCGGATTAATGTCAGCACACCTTGCACAGCTTGAATCCTTTGTTGATGACGCTTTTGCGTGATCAAAGGGGAGAGTTGTTTGGAATGACAATGGAAGTGAACTGAACAATGTCAAATGAAATCCGAGTGCCGACGCTCGGTGAGTCCGTGAGTGAAGCAACAATCGGACGATGGCACAAAAAAACTGGTGATGCGGTCCAAAAGGACGAGCCAATTGTTGAGCTGGAAACAGACAAGGTAACCCTTGATGTGCCTGCTCCTGCAACGGGCGTGTTGGCAGAAACCATTATCATGGAGGGTGAAACGGTTGCCGTTGGTGCTCTTCTTGGAACTATTGCAGAAGGTGAAGCAAGCGGCGCATCACCTGAGACGGCTGCTCAAACAGTGGTAGCCGCAGTCGAAACAAATGAAAGCTCCAAAGGGGGATCTATGATTGAAGTGGTTGCGCCAAGTGCTGGCGAATCTGTCACAGAGGCTGATATCGGTTCTTTGTACGTTAAAGTGGGTGATGTGGTGAACGCAGATGATGCGTTGTTTGAACTTGAAACGGATAAAGCGGCTCTTGAAGTTGTGGCTCCCGTCTCTGGTAAGATTGCCGAAATTCTCCATGAAGAAGGTGCGACCATTGCACCAGGCGATGTGGTTCTTTTGATGGAAGAAGGGGCCGCTGGCGATGCGCCATCAGCTCCTGCTGCAAGTGCACCGGCTCCTGCTGCTGCCGCTCCAGCTGCTGCTGCGGGAACAGACATGCCGCCTGCGCCATCTGCTGCAAAGATGATGGCTGAAAACAATGTTGATGCTGCATCCGTTGCAGGTTCTGGTAAACGCGGCCAAGTTCTTAAAGGCGACGTGATGGATGCGATGACCTCGGGTACATCTTCAGCCGCTCCTGCTGCGGCTGCACCGCGTGGCCCTGTTTCTGCCGATGACGAAGTGCGCGAAGAACGCGTGAAGATGACACGCCTTCGCCAGACAATTGCTCGTCGCTTGAAAGACGCGCAAAACACAGCCGCCATGCTCACCACTTATAATGAAGTGGACATGAAGCCGGTGATGGATCTTCGCAAACAATACAAAGAGCTGTTTGAGAAAAAACATGGTGTGAAGCTCGGTTTTATGGGTTTCTTTGCAAAAGCGGTTTGTCATGCGTTGAAAGAAATTCCAGCCGTTAATGCTGAGATTGATGGCAAAGACATCGTTTACAAAAACTTTGCTCACATTGGTGTTGCTGTTGGCACACCGAAGGGTCTTGTTGTGCCAGTGGTGCGCGACGCAGATGAAATGTCGATTGCTGAGATTGAAAAAGAAATCGGTCGCCTCGGTGCTGCCGGTCGTGACGGAAAGCTTGGTATGGATGACATGCAGGGCGGCACATTCACCATTTCAAATGGTGGTGTTTACGGCTCGTTGATGTCTTCACCAATCTTGAACGCACCGCAGTCTGGCATTTTGGGCATGCATAAAATTCAAGAGCGTCCGGTTGTGGTCGGCGGCGAGATTGTTATTCGCCCAATGATGTATCTAGCGCTTTCTTACGATCACCGTATCGTGGACGGTAAAGAGGCGGTTACCTTCCTCGTGCGCGTTAAAGAGAGCCTTGAAGACCCACAACGCCTCGTGCTTGATCTTTAAGGATACAAAATATGTATGATCTTGTTGTAATTGGTACAGGTCCGGGCGGTTATGTCTGTGCGATTAAAGCAGCGCAACTTGGACTAAAAGTTGCCGTTGTTGAAAAGCGTGAAACCTTTGGCGGTACCTGCCTCAATGTTGGCTGTATTCCGTCAAAAGCGCTTTTGCACGCTTCTGAAATGTTTGACGAAGCAGGCCATAACTTTGAAAGCCTCGGCATTAAAGTTGGCAAACCTGAGCTCGATCTCAAGCAGATGATGGCGCATAAAGACAGTGTTGTTGATGCCAATGTTTCGGGCGTGGCTTACCTGTTTAAAAAGAACAACATCGATACGTATATCGGTTGGGGTTCTATTGAAGCAGCTGGCAAGGTGAAGGTCGCATCTGATAGCGGCGTGACACAGATTGTTGAGACAAAGAACATCGTGATTGCAACGGGTTCTGATGTGGCTGGCATTCCAGGTCTTGATATCGACGTTGACGAGAAAACGATCGTTTCTTCAACAGGCGCTTTGGTGCTTGAGAAGGTGCCTGCAAAAGTTGTTGTTGTTGGCGGCGGTGTGATTGGCCTTGAGCTTGGTTCTGTATGGGCCCGTCTTGGTGCTGAAGTAACCGTGGTTGAATATATGGGCAAAATTCTCGGCCCAATGGACAGCGAAGTATCGAAGAAATTCTTGTCTATGCTGAAGAAGCAAGGCATGTCCTTCCAATTGTCAGCCAAAGTGACCGACGTTCAAAAGAACGACAAGGGCGCAACGGTTACTTATGAACCAGTTGCTGGCGGCGATGCTGTAAACTTAGAAGCTGACATCGTGCTGATCTCAACAGGTCGCGTGCCTTACACGGATGGTCTGGGTCTTGAGAAAGCTGGCATTGCAACCGAGCGTGGCCGCGTTGTGATCGACCACGGCTTTAAAACCAATGTCGATGGTATTTACGCAATCGGTGACGTTGTTGCCGGACCAATGCTTGCGCACAAGGCCGAAGACGAAGGCATGGCGGTTGCTGAAATTCTTGTCGGTCAACATGGTCATGTGAATTATGATGTGATCCCAAGCGTTGTTTACACCATGCCGGAAGTCGCCTCCGTTGGTAAAACCGAGGACGAGCTAAAAGCGGAAGGTGTTGCTTACAACAAAGGCAACTTCCCGTTCACAGCCAATGGTCGTGCTCGCGCGATGCATGCGACAGATGGTTTTGTGAAAGTGCTTGCTGATAAAGACACAGATCGCGTTCTTGGTGTTCACATCGTTGGCCTTGGTGCGGGCGAAATGATCCACGAAGCAGCCGTGCTCATGGAATTTGGTGGAAGTTCAGAAGACTTGGGTCGCACATGCCACGCCCACCCAACAATGTCTGAGGCTGTGCGCGAAGCAGCCTTGGCAACATTTGCAAAGCCGATTCACATTTAAGTCAGGCGTTGTATATTTGAGATTAAAAAGGCCGCTCATTGAGCGGCCTTTTTTAGTCAAACTCACCACCGAGCAAAGCGAAGCAAGATCGCGCCGAGCATTGTTGCGAAGGTGGAGAATAGTTTGATTAGGTTGAGCCGCTCTTTCAGGAAAAACACGCCGACACCAGCGCGCCCATGCTGAAGGTTTTATCCGCCCCACTTTTTACCAGTGCATTCCAACAGGCATGAAGGAGGGCAGCACCGATAACGGCGATAAAGACGATGCCGCTCATTGAGCGCGCTCGGTCACAAACTTCGAAATTTCACTAGCATCCACCGTGTTCTCATCTAAAAGACCAGTGGCGACCCCTGATTTGTCAGCCTTGTTCTTGTTCTGGCTGACTTTCCATTTACCGTCGATGTTTGAGATTTGGATTTCAAACCCAACAAGTCCACGCAATTGAGATTTTACAAAATCATCAGGCGCATCTGATACGGCCCACGGGTTTGGGCGATGGCCTTCATGTTGTTGGGTGAGGTCTTGCAGGTGACGCAACAACCAGTTTTCATCTCGGTTGAAGGTAAGGCTGCCGCGGACATGCACCACCGCATAGTTCCATGTGGGCACCACTTTGCCATGTTCTTGTTTGGAGGCGTACCATGAGGGTGTGATGTAGGTCTGTGGCCCCTGA
Source organism: uncultured Hyphomicrobiales bacterium (assembly GCA_964553335.1). Lineage (GTDB taxonomy): Bacteria > Pseudomonadota > Alphaproteobacteria > Rhizobiales > JACESI01 > JACESI01. The sequence continues at coordinate 19,164 of CAZKKW010000026.1, forward strand.
AAGACACTCAACACATCGAACGAGCCGTCGGTTTCTGTGAAAAGCGGATTGCCGACAGAGACATGCCCACGTAACACGCCATGCTCTCCTTCGTCATCATGCAAAATCATTGGAATATGATCCGCCGTTAATCCCCCTGTTGCCGAGGAGATAAGCGTTGCAAACGGATGAGTACGCATAAGGTCATGCATCACATCAAGGCGGTCTTCTTGGAATATGGCAGGTTGAAACATTGGAGTACCGTGGGTGGTTGGTTGTAGGTATAAGCCTCTAACACCAGAAGCTTAAAACCCTACGGCTCCAGCTCTGCATCCCAATAAAGATAATCCATCCAGCTTTCGTGGAGGTGGTTCGGCGGGAAGAGGCGGCCATTATTGTGGAGTTCGAACACGGTCGGCTGAAACGGGTCTTGATAGGGGTGCATGCCGATTTGGGCGCAGGATTTATTGGCCTTGCGCAAATTGCACGGACTGCACGCTGTGATCACGTTTTCCCATGTTGTTTGCCCGCCTTTGGAGCGGGGGATTAAATGGTCAAAGGTGAGATCATTTTTTGAGCCGCAATATTGGCAGGAGAATTGATCGCGCAAAAAGACGTTGAATCGAGTGAAGGCTGGATAGCGAGCAGGTTTGACGTAATTCTTAAGCGAGACCACGCTTGGAATTTTAAACTCCATTGATGGGCTTCTAACCGCGTGATCATATTCTGAGACGGTATTCACACGATCAAGGAACACGGCTTTTACAGCATCTTGCCAAGACCAGAGCGAGAGAGGGTAGTAACTCAACGGGCGATAATCCGCGTTGAGCACGAGGGTAGGGTGGGCTTCCGGTGAAACGTGAATAGTCACTTCATTCTCCAGCACTTGTCCGTACGCTTACGACTATAAGGACTAATGAAGAGATGTGAAGCTTTTGCGTCAACCGATCCACATATGGATAGATAGACACAATTTTTGAGAAATTATTCGGCGCGCTACAATGTTCGGCGCAAGAAGTTTGCCGCCAGCATCAAGCCCATTTGTTCAATGCCGTGGCCAAGCCCTGCGACAATGTGCCATTCCGCCTCAATATCAACGCCACGCAGAGCTTTGGTCGCGCGGGGGATGGCTTCCACAGGGATAACGGGGTCTTCTTCACCGTGTACAAGGAGGACAGGTGGTTTTGATTGAATATCGTCTTTCAACCGTTCGTCACCGGTCAAAACACCAGAAAAAGCGATAATACCTGCCAATTGTTTTTTGCGTCTTAAGCCGACGTGGAACGCCATCATGGTGCCTTGTGAGAAGCCAAGGAGCACGCATTGGCTTTCGTCAAGGTTGAGGCGTTCTAGTTCTTTGTCGATATAATCATTGAGCACGTCTTGTGAATTGTTCACGCCGTTCCAATATTCTTTTTCGCTGCGAAAACCACCTGGATTGTGGGTGAGTGGGAACCATTGTTTTCCTCCCGGTGACATGGAGCAATCTTCTGGTGCGTGCGGAGAGGAGAAGGCGGTGTCTGGGAAATGCGGGGCGAGCTGACTGCCGATATCAATTAAATCATCGCCGTTCGCGCCGTAACCGTGGATGAGAATGACAAGGCTTTTTGCGGTACCTGATTTTGCATCGACACGGGGACCAGTGAGGGGAGCGTGGGACATGATTGATCCTAATTCCTAGATGGGAAGCGCGTTGCGCTTTTTATATGTTGCGTAATAAGCCCAGAAGAGGCGGGCTGCAACCCCGCGCCAAGGCGACCATTGTTGTGCGATGGCGGCAAGCACATCACCTTTGGGGCGTTCATCGAGCGCGAAGGCTTGCTGCACGCC
>CAZKKW010000026.1:21072-27330 GCA_964553335.1 uncultured Hyphomicrobiales bacterium
AAACACGGCCTCAAATCTTCCCCAAATGGCTGAAGCACTTTGCACGGACACCTGTTGTGAGACGACGATTTTCATCAAGCTGCTAAGTGACGGTTCGCGCAACCTTAGTGGCACGGGGCCAGCGCTTTCAATCACGGGGATGAGGCGCGGATCGAGACTTCTCAGCGCATCTAAACCTTCCGCCACATCATCAAGGGTTTGAATGGGTTTCATGTTTTGAATTATAAAGGGAGATGAAAGCTGTGCAATCAATTCCACTTGACGCGGCATCATCAATTGTCGTCAATCGACATATGAACCACAAGCCGACATTTCGATTTGCCCCCAGCCCCAATGGTGCCCTGCATTTGGGTCATGCTTATTCTGCGATTTTGAATTTTGAGCTTGCAAAACGGAGCGGTGCGCGATTTTTGGTGCGGGTGGAAGATATTGATACCACGCGATGCACGCCGCAATTGGAAGCGGCGATGTTTGATGATTTGGCATGGTTGGGTCTTGAATGGGAAACGCCTGTTTTGCGCCAGTCAGAGCGATTTGGTTTATATCAAGAAGCGCTCGATAAATTGTTGAAACAAGGGTTGATTTATCCAAGTTTTTTGTCGCGTGGCGAGATCAAACAACATGTCAAAGACCACCCATCATGGCCACGTGATCCTGATGGTGCGCCCTTATATCCGGGTCTTGAACGGGATTGGAACGAGAGCGAGCGGGTGGCTGCGATGAATGGCGGCAAACCCTATGCGTGGCGGTTGGATATGACGCAAGCTTTGGCTCGGTTTCCAATTGAAGGGGCTGCTCTTTGGGGTGATGTGGTGCTTGGTCGCAAGGAAACGCCGACGAGTTATCACTTGAGTGTGGTGGTTGATGATGCCGCGCAAGGAGTGAGCCATGTGGTGCGGGGCCGTGATTTAGAAGCCTCAACCAGCATTCACCTCTTGCTGCAAAAACTGTTGGACCTACCAAGCCCTGACTATAAGCATCATCGTCTTATTCTCGATGAGAAAGGCGAACGATTGTCCAAATCTGTTAAATCAACGGCCCTCAAAGCCTTGCGTGATGATGGGGCGAGTGTGGCAGATATTCATCGCTTGATCGGGTGGAATGCCAAGGAGATTGAGGCTTATCTCTAGCCGCGCTTCGTGCCGATACTCATATGGCGTTTGGTGCCGAAGCCTTTTACCCGCTCAACCTCAAAACCTGCCTCATCCAACATACGCCTGACCCAACCTGCTGCCGTATAAGTTGCGAAGGTTCCTTGTGGTTTGGTTTTTTGGCCGACAGATTGCATCAAGGCATCATTCCAAAGCTCAGGGTTTTTTGCAGGGCTAAAGCCATCGAGGAGCCACGCATCCACGGGCGTTGAGGTTTGAGGCACGGTGTTGTTTGCGTCACCAATGACGAGACGAAGGGTGACGTTATCTTGGCTCATTTCATTGACACCAGATTGGGCGCTGAGCTGGTCTAAGAATGGCACTGCAAGCGTTAGCAGGTCTGGCCACGGTTTAAGGGCGCGGGTCATGTCTTGTTCTGAGAGCGGATAAAGCTCAAACGAGGTGTAGATAAGCTCGGCATCTTTTGGCGCGTGTTGCTGCCATGTTTGAACCGTTTCAAGAAAATTGAGCGCTGTACCAAAGCCGAGTTCAGCCACATGAAAATGGGTGCAAGCAGCAAAGCGGTTAGGCAATTGGTTGCCATCAACAAACACATGGCGTGTTTCTGCGCGGCCATCTTTCTTTGAATAATAAGGGTCATCAAAGCGCACAGCGACGGGCGTTTCATTGTCTTCCCAGATGATCGTGTCGCTCATGCTCTTTCCTTTGTCTCACATCTGTTCTACTTGCAGCGCATGAAAAGTGAAACTGAAAATTATGATGTGCTTGTTGTCGGTGGTGGCATTGTCGGTCTGTGGGTGGCAAAGCATGCGATTGATGCAGGTCTCTGCGTTGCCGTCGTGGATAAAGACAGGGTTGGTGCGGGTGCCAGTGGCGGGTTGCTTGGTGCGCTCATCCCGCATCTTCCTTCCAACTGGATTGAGAAGAAGCAGTTTCAATTTGAAGCGCTTTATGAACTGCCAAATGACATAGCCGCTATCGAAGAGGCAACGGGCAAGAAAGCGGGCTATCAGCGGGTTGGTCGCCTTATGCCACTGCGCGAAGAAGGCTTCATCAAGACGACAAAGAAACGCGGTGAAGCAGCGCTTGAAACATGGCACCAGCGCGAAGAGACGTTCGATTTCCTCACCGGCCATGATGATCGTTATGCAGATTGGTTGTCGGCAGATTATGCGCCGTTTGGCTATATCCTCGACACGTTCGCAGCCCGTGTTCATCCCCGTGATTATCTGGATGTGTTGAAAGCCTATGTCGGTGCGGGTGGTACAGTGATTGAGGGTGTCACCTTCGCAGGCTTTCGCGATGGAAAAGCGCTTTTAGAAGGACATGCGGACCTATCTGTCGGGCAAGTCGTGTTGTCTCAGGGCTATCAAACTTTTGATTTTCTGCGTGATCAATTTGATGTTGATATTGGTACAGGCATTAAAGGCCAAGCGGTTTCTTTCGCCATCGACCTGCCGCCAGATTTGCCGGTGGTTTTTGATGACGGCGTTTATATCGTGTCCCATGAAGATGGCACTTGCGGTGTTGGTTCTACGGCGGAAAAAGTCTGGAGTGACCCAACGTCTTATAATGAAGCGGATGATGCCTTCATCGAAAAAGCTTATCAACTTTGCCCGCGATTGCGGGATGCTGACATTATTGAGCGCTGGGCCTCTGTCCGTCCGAAATGCTATGAGCGGGAGCCGATTATTGGGCAGCTTAATGAGGGGGAGCCGGTCTATATTGCAACGGGCGGTTTTAAGGTGAGTTTCGGTATTGCGCACCGTGTCGCGAAAGCTTTGGTTGAAGAAATGACGGGAGCTGAACGCACGGTTCAATTGCCGGAGAGTTTTACCGTCGCCTATCACCTTGATAAGGCGAAAAAGGCTTAAGCGCCCTTTGGGTCATAGCGCGCAATAAATAAACCGCCGACGACTAAAACAAGGGCAAGTGCTGTTGTCCATTCAATCACCTCACCCAAAATGAGGGCACCGGCAATGACACCGAAAACGGGGATCATGTTAATGCCGATTGAGAAGATGGAATAGCCAATTTTCTGGATCAGATAATAGCGCGAGAGAAAGCCAAGACCTGTACCCGCAAGGCCTGTAAACATCAGCCACCAAAAGGCGGGTGGTGTGAAATTTGTCGGGAACGGCCCGCTCATCACAAGACTGAGTGGAACGAGGATCATGGCTCCCAACCCAAGCGATGTAGCGGCGATGGAAAGCGGGGGCAGCTCGATTTTGCGGATCGTGAACCCTGCCGTCACATACATGAGTGAAGCCAGCATTAAAGCAAGTTGTGGCAATAAGTTGCCGCGACCAATGGCTGATAGGGCATCAACACCAACAACCGCGACGATGCCACCAAACCCCATACAGACAGCAAGAAGCTTCATGGGCGTGAGTGGTTCATCCTTGGTGAAAATATGCCCGATGAAAAGCGCTAAGAACGGTCCCGTCCCCATCAAGAGGGCGGCAACGCCTGCCTGAAGCGTTAGCTCTGCCCAGCCAATCAAGATGATGGGAAAGACAATGTTCAATATGACGATGACGGCCATATAAAACCATTGTTGTTGACCTAGCGGTAGTTTTAAGCCTGTCCAAAGAGCGAGCGGTAGAACCACGATCAATCCCAAAAGAGCGCGGTAGGTAGAAAGCCAATAAGGGCCCGTCTCAGGCACGGCGACCTTCATGCCGATAAAGGCAAGCGCCCACACAATCATGGTGCCGATCATAAGAGTCAGATCAAGCGGCGTGGCTCTGCGTATTGTCACAAGGCAGGCTTTCGGGGTTCAATTTTAAAAAGTTGCACGGGAAGGCAGCAAGGAAGAGAGGAGGGAGGTGCCTAGCTTTCTTCGCCGTAGAAGTCTTTGACTATGTCCCAACCTTCTTGAGCTGTGTCAACTACATGGAAGAGGTTGATGTCGTCTGGAGAGATGGTGCCTTCTTCTGCTAAAGCATCAAGATTGATCACTCGCTCCCAAAATGCTTTGCCAAATAATAAGACAGGTACTTCTTCCATTCGGCCTGTTTGAATAAGCGTGAGCGTCTCAAACAATTCATCCATCGTGCCGAAGCCACCGGGGAAAACGGCAACCGCTTTAGCTCGCACCAAAAAGTGCATTTTGCGGATGGCAAAATAATGGAAGTTAAAGCAGAGCTCTGGTGTGATATATTCATTCGGCGCTTGCTCATGGTCTAATACGATATTGAGGCCGATGGATTTTGCGCCCACATCATCCGCGCCGCGATTACCCGCTTCCATAACACCGGGCCCGCCGCCTGTGACGACGACATATTCTTTGTTGTCATGTTTGAGTGACGCTTTGGACGAGAGTTGCGCAAATTCGCGGGCTTCTTGGTAGTATTTCGAGTTTGCTTCAAGATTTTTGCGTGCAATGTCGGTTTTTGCAGCCCATGCCTCACCGCCTGGTTCTGGAATACGCGCGCCACCAAACAGAACAACAGTGGAAAGAATGCCTTCTTCAATCAGCGAGAGTTCTGGCTTTAAATATTCCAATTGTAAGCGAATGTTGCGTGTGTATTCAGAGACGAGAAAGTCATTATCTGCAAAGGCCAGCCGATAAGCAGGCGCTCTGGTTTGCGGTGTGTCTGGGATGGTTTGTGCTTTTTCACGGTCGGCAGATGAACTTTTAAACTTGCCGACAACCCGTTTTGATTTCTCGCTCATATCTGCTCCATTTGCCGCTGCTGATATTGATATTGATAAATAGCTATAGTTGATTCGTCGAAAAGCATTGCGTCTTCGCGGCCTTTGGCATAATTTCCGGCCAACTTCGAAACCATTTCAACATGAGTGATCCAATGAGCAACGCTGACCTTCAAGCCACAATCGAAAAAGCTTTTGACGACCGTGACAACATCAACACCGGCACAACTGGTGAAGTGCGCGAGGCCGTGCAAGATGCTTTGAACTTGTTGGATAGTGGCGCCGCACGTGTTGCTGAGAAATCTGGCAATGACTGGGTTGTGAACCAATGGCTTAAAAAAGCAGTCCTTTTGGGCTTCCGTCTCAATGATATGGCGACGATCACCGGCGGGCCGGATGGTGCGACGTGGTGGGATAAAGTGCCATCAAAGTTCAACGGCTGGGGTGATGCTCAATGGAAAGAGGCAGGCTTCCGCGCTGTGCCGAACTGTACGGTGCGTCATTCTGCCTACATCGCACCGGGTGTGGTGTTGATGCCTTCTTTCGTAAACCTCGGTGCTTATGTGGATTCAGGCACAATGGTTGATACATGGGCAACGGTTGGTTCTTGTGCGCAGATTGGTAAGAACGTGCATCTTTCTGGCGGTGCCGGCATTGGCGGCGTTTTAGAACCGTTGCAGGCTGGTCCCGTGATTATTGAAGATAATTGCTTTATTGGCGCACGGGCAGAAGTGGCTGAAGGCGTTCGGGTTTGTGAAGGCTCTGTGCTTTCAATGGGTGTTTATCTCGGTGCTTCTACAAAAATCATCGACCGTGCCACCGGTGAAATACACATGGGCGAAGTGCCACCTTATTCTGTTGTGGTGTCGGGTACGCTGCCCGGTAAACCATTGCCAGATGGTACTCCAGGACCAAATCTTTACTGCGCGGTGATTGTAAAACGCGTGGATGAGAAAACCCGTTCAAAAACCAGCATCAATGAATTGCTGCGCGACTAGGTAGCAAAACCAAGGAGCCGGCAAAGGATGGATTTGACGTTTATCCTTTTTGACACGAAGGGCAGAATTTCCCGATCGCAATTTTGGATGGGAATGCTGGCTTTATTAGCCGCTTCCTTTTTGATATTTTCCTTGGAGAAGTTGCTCATTAGTATGAAGGTCAAATCCTTGGCCTTGATTGCCTCATGTATGGTGATGTTTTTATATGCCAACTATTGTCTTTTCATAAAACGACTACACGATCGCGGCAGGAACGGTAAACTTTTCACGGTTTACCTTGTCGCTCATTATATACTCTTATTCGTTGTTCCGGCTGAGATATTAGATCCCAATGGTATTGTTGACCATGGAAGCAAACTGTTGTTTTGGATTGTGCAGTTTGGGAAATTAGGGTTGCTCCCTCTCACATTATATTTTCTGGTTATCTGTGGCGCTCTCAAAGGCACTGACGGGCCAAACCAGTATGGCCGAGATCCTTTAGCGTGAGTGCG
>CAZKKW010000027.1:0-26621 GCA_964553335.1 uncultured Hyphomicrobiales bacterium
CCCGTGGGCTGGCCATGGCCTGCGTCGCAGCTAATGATGAAATCGCATTCGAAGACGTTAGTGGCGAAGGCGGCAGACCTGCCGGGGACCAAGCAAGAAATGCCCAAGTTCTCGTAGACACCGCCATCTGAGAGCAAGACGCGTCTTTCGGAAACCACGCCCTTTTTCTTGAATGAAAGCAATTGATCAAAAGCAGGTAGAAATACTGGGTAAGCGGCCGACGACGCTACCGCTTGAGACACAAGAGGGGCCTCTCCTACAATTGTCCCAAGACGCCAGCACCCAGTTTCCTTCGACCCATATCGAAAGGCGGTTCCAGTCCGTAGTTCGGATGCATTGATCACAACGTCCAGGCCGCGCCGTTTCACGTCGTCAATTCGCACACCCCCGAAGATGGACGTTCTCAGATGCCGTTCAAATGCGGTCGACCGGCTGGCATGTCTTCGGAACCTGCGAGGCACCCACCCAGCGGCCAAATTAAAGGGATTTTTCGTCCAGCCCAACTTGGCAATGAAGAAGCCAACCGCGAGCAAACCGTTCGCAAGGAGATGGCAAATCCCGGAGCTTAAAATTGTCAAAACAATCCTTGGCGTTTCTATCGACAAAAGAGTCTGGCGCACGATTCCTTTGACCATACCTCGGCGAAGCACGTCAGTGACTCGTTCATCAAAGTCATCAAATTCAAGATCACTGTAGGCCCAAAGAGCACAGATAACACTGCCACCGGACACGGAGGACATGACAGAAATACGTGTTAACAGTCCTCGATCATGTAACGCTCGCATACACCCCAAATGGAATGCAATTGCCCTGGAACCACCTCCAGACAAAGCTAGGCCAATTTTCATATCTGGGTCAGGCATTTAGAGGCCTCACTCTGACGACAACCCGACGCCGTTCAAAGTCGATCTCGCCGCGTCTGAACACATAGAAGCCCCATTCAGGATGGGTGGCAGCATGACCAATGATAAGCATGACAGTATGTCGGGGCGGGCGTTCATTAGCCTCGAGAATACTGTACATTGCCCCAAAATCTACATCGCTTGGCCTGGGCGGAGACACAGGATGAGTATGCCATATGCCAATAAAACCTGACGCACCACCGCTTCGACTCTTTTGGAGCTGGCTTTGTACACGATTGCCATCTGTTCCGCAGACAAAGAGCTGTGGAGAATGGAACGAGTCTGGCGGCGGGCCGGTCACCCGGTCGAGATAAACAATTCCAAGACTGTCATCGATCTCACCAAACATCAGACCGCCAGTTTCTGCATCCCTACCATGGACGCGGGCACTCCGGGCCACTTCAGCTTCGATGGTCTTAGTTGCCTCAGGTGCTACAAGGACACTGTGTCCATGATTACGCTCAATAACCCGTTTAGGTTCTCCAAAATGCAATCGAGTCACTTTCGTTTCCGAAAGCTCGCTGACACTTGGCAAGAAGGCTACCAAAGAGCGGGATGTTTCGCTCGAAGCCAGCTCTGACAGACCAATATTGATCAGACCAGCAGCGTAAAACGCCATATCGGCCGCAGATGCTTGGAATGTAGGTTCAGAACAGCCAGGCTCAGGTTGAAAGAGTTCAGCTTCGCCGGGTGGTGGCCAAAAAGCCTTTGCCAAATCCATCCGAGCGGGATTTGAGTAGCAGGCGAGTTGCGCACTGCGAATAATTGACTTCGGGCCACCTGCGAGCTCGGATTGCCTCACAACCACTCGCCCATATTTCGCCTTTGCACTAACAGAGGTCGATACAATTGGTGGCGCTTCTGGGTTTTCGCGGAGATCAATCTCCAAAGCTTCCGAGACAGCACGCGACGCTGTTGCATCAACAATAAGATCGTAGTCACATCCAAACTTGGAAAGTACCCCATACTTCAAATCGTCATACGCGAGATCAATGGTGCACTTAGGAGAGATGTCCTGTAGTCGAGTGCGACAAGCACTGGCTTTGGCTCGGCCGATATCCTGATCGGAGTACTGTTGCCGAACGAGAACTCCAGACGATACGATGCCTTTATCAACCAGCATGAGCGAGGCGGCCCCGGCCCTAACCAAAATGTCTGCAATATAGGAGCCAAGCGCACCACAGCCCAGTAACAATACGCTCTTATCTTTCACCCATGACGTAACACTTCCGGTGTCACGACTGCGAGTGACTTCGTCGCGCGCTTCGTCGACCCGGCACCACTCGACGCTTGCATCAAAGCTCCACTTTACAAATGCGGTAATCGCGGCGTCCCGATCCTCATCTCCGGCTAGGATTTTTCTCAATGCCATGACGGCATCGTCATCGATGCGCCAGATCGCAAGGTGTTGTTTAAGAGGACCATTCGGATCGCGACGCCGCATAGGAGTCCCAAGAACAACAAAGAGTGGCTGGTCTTCTTCCAAAGCCTGAACGTTTTCTCTCAAGATCATGAAGAGATCAAAGAGCTCCAAGCCTTGCTCCTCCAGCTGCTCTACCAAGGATCGCACGGTCTCAGGGTATTCAATTGGAAAGGCGCCATTCAAGAGAACCACAGCCGCAGCGAGACTTCCGTCGTCAACCTCATCAGTTTCTGAATGCCAATTAACGAGATCAAATCTCGTTTCATGAATTGGCTTGAATGCGGCGGTTCCGATCCAAGCTAATCCTGATCCAGGATTGGGTACATTCTCCCGGACGACAATTCTGTATTTTCCGTATCCATAGATAACAGGCGGGTGTAGTGGTGCGTCATCAGGATCGAGCTGTCCTAATGCGGCTGCCCCAAACCATTTATTCAGACGGTCGATAAATCCATACATCCCATCTTTTGGGGACCATTCAACCTCTGGTGCACGATACAGGCAGATATGCGTGCTCCATTGGACATGGCTGTAACCCGCAAATCGCTTATGTTCCACGTCAACCCAGGGGTAGTCGCGGGGAAAGCTGGATCGGATGGAAAGGATAACCCGCTCGCGCCTTCGAAGCGGCAGTCCGCCTTCGGCTCGTTCGTGATGGCGCGTCGACATGCTCAGCTTCACTTTGAGGCTGGGTCGTTCTTCTTCCGGCTCGACTATCTCTTCAAGACGGATCGCCCCGTCCGAGAATGCACAGATTTCCTCAAGCTGATCAAGCGCCAGCTCTTGTCCAGCGGTTCGGCTCAATGACCAAACCCTACATCTTCCGCTGGCGGTTCATCTGACCCACGTCCGGCGACCACCGCTGCGGCAACTTTGTCTTCTGTCACAGCAGCTTCCGAAGTGTCTCCGCCGTATTCAATTTCACCGTCGACGCTGGAAAACGTCAGACCGGTTTCATCGCCAGCGTCTTCGCAAGTACACAAGAAGTCGCCATCAGCGACTTCTTCATAGCGTGCTTTGGCTTTGGCGTGAGGTGGATTGTCGCCCTTCTTGTTTGATGACGGAATTTCCTCACTGCTAGAGACAATGTAGCCATCACCAACCTGGGCTTCGTCGAGATCGTCCAAGATGTCCTGCTTGAGCTTTTCATTGTCATTTTCCTTTTGATACATGACCGATTTGCTGCAGTGATGTGGTGCAAGAAACACTTTCCAAGCGAGCGCCTCTTCGTTGTCATTTTCTTTCGTGACATCAAAAATCTTCCGAATGACCGGATAACTGATATCACCAAACAACAGCGCTCCGCCTTTGGAAGGTTCGTCTCCGAGCACCACCTGCATAGCAAGACTTGTATCGTTGCGATCGTGCTCTTCGTCGTCTTTGAAAGGAGCATGAATAAATGCCCTGAATTCCCCTTCATAATCTTCACCGTCAAGTTCGGTTATTGCGTTCCCAGGAACTGTAAGAAGATCCTCGGGAAATCCATTAAAGTCGCTGCTCTCAAGAAGGTCATCATAACCTACAAGACGGACGCGATCGCCTGCGTCTAGATCTCCGCCATTCTTGATAGCAAGTTTGACGCGACGCATGGCCTCTTCCTGGAACGCTACTGCGTCTTCGCATAGATCCTTCTTGTACTCCTTAAAGACGCGGGGGGTGAACCATAGCTCGCCGATTGTGACCTGATCCAACAGATCTTCAAATCCCTTGATGTGATCTTGATCAGGATGTGTCAGAGCAAAGCCCGATAGATACGGGCTGCCGTCTTTTTCTGGCAACTCGGCAACGAGCGTGTCTACGATGGGCGTATTGTCATTTTCGTCAGATGCATTGTCGTGCAAATCAACTTGCAGGACGATGCCCTCTTTGAGGACAACGCTCGTGCTATCGCCGGTGCCAACTTTCCAGAAGTGAAATTTCGGTTCGTCAAACATTTTTCTACTCCTTATAGAGTGAAACTGACAAACGCGCCTCCCATCGAATCGATCAAGTTTCTATTTTGTTCCTATTATGATTGAATCAATCCGACTATTCAACGATATCAAGTAAACAACCACAAGAATAACCTTTGCTAAGCTCGCCACTTCCACATGTGGCTCTCTTTGGTACCAAACAATCTCGCTTAACAATTCATGCAGAAACTCTTTGGGGTATCTTAGAGGTCAAAATCTATATTGTGACTTCGCAACAAGTGCGAATGTCCGGAATGATGAACTGCAGCACGGCGAAACGACAATACGGTGAATGGCGGGAATGGGCCGTTAGTGATGAGTTTCTCAAAGAATGTTTGAGACATTCTAGGTGGTGGAAGCAGGCAGTTTAGACGCTCTCATCAGACAAATTTTGTCATATAAATGGGACTATCCGAAATTGTGCGTTTTAGGATATCCTTACTCACAGAAAAGGATATCCTCATGACTAAAACCGCAAAAACTGGAAAAAGCGCAGACACCTCCGACGAAGAACAGCAAAATTTACTTGATCAAAAGCCATCTGCATGAGGTGCTTTATCTAGGATCACCAAATGTCCTTCATATCGAAGGTCCAAGCTCAAAGAGACCTTGCGGGTCGTCTTGACACTCATAGCACAAGCAACATTATGGCGTTCCTCAAGCGGACGATGTAAGTCCTTCGGATTGACAGCGCGTCGCGCAAATTTTGCATTGTGAGCTTTGATATATTTGGCAGCATAAGCGTTTGCAGATTCCATATCTGAAATCCCTTCCAACCGCATTGCTTTAATAAATCTATCTTGCAAAACTCCGTTGGCTCTCTCTACACGTCCTTTGGCTTGTGGCGTATTCGCGCAAAGCAAGGTAATGCCTAACTCATCAAGTGCACGAGTAAATTGTGTACCTAACTCACTGTCCGTTTTCTTTGTCGGTCGTGCACCAGCTCTCGGCTTTGCGGTCCTCGCTTGGTTGCGGAAGACCACAGCTTTATCCGTATATAAGGTGAGGGGGCGCCCATGCTTCTCAACATAGTTTCTAGTCGCGCTCATCAGCGCAAAAGTGCTCTCGCTGTGTGCAAACTCAAGATGAAGCAGCTCAGAAGTTGCATCATCTATATATATACGAGTAGCGTGCAACTCGGACCACGGCCTTCAAACCAGTCGTGATCTGAACCATCCAATTGAACGAGCTCGCCACGGCAATCACGCCGTTGTCTACGTTGTTGGACTGCCTTGCGTCGCGCGGCACGCATCGTCCAAATCCCATCTTCGACCATCCACTTACGCAAAGTCTCACGACTAATCGTTACCTGGTGCTGCTCATCAAGATATTCCGCGGCCAATGTCGGCCCGAAATCTGAATAGTATTCTCGAACAAGATAGCAGCAACGTCTTCTCAGTTCGTCTGGATATTTGTTGTTAGCAGGTTTCGAACGTTTACGGGAGGCGAGGGCAACGGCGCCGTCACGTCTATAAGCATTCACTAATTCACTCATTCTTTGCCGACTGATGCCTATCCGTTCCGCAGCTTTTGTTACTGACAGCCGCTTAGCCAGAATCATTTGAATAATCTCTAACCGATCAATTTCTTTTTCACTCAACGTCCAAAACCGCACTTATGTACTTCCTAACTCAACTTCACCAAAAGCTGAGGTCTAGCAGTCTGCGGTAAGTGTCGCATCTGTGCTTTGCAGAAGTGTCGCCTTTCTGCTTTGCAGTTATATGTCGAGATTCGCATAATTTACATTATGGAACTTTTTTACTAATTATATCAATAACTTAGGTGATTTCATTGCAAGATTTGGAGACAATAGCCACAGGCAATCGAGACATTTTGCCTGATCGTGCTCCTAGTGGGCTTGCTTGTGACGTTGAACCTTTGAAGGGTTCCTCGCTCAGTAAAACGCCACGTTCCAAAAAATCTCTCCAGCCGGCACCGGCTTTCCTTTCAAACAGATTTTTGGGACCGCGCGCGTGCTCTGCTTCGCGACGCCCCAAGGGTTTGCTGATCGGTATGGGAGACCCTTCTTTTAAAAAGGCATCAACAGCAAGCTAAGGAGCAAATAAAATGGCAAATGAACTCATCAACTACGTGGATATGACGTCTGACAAAATCACTGGCAACATCGCCAGCATTTCATATGATATCGACTTTAAAGCTGTTCCGGTTGAAAGCGATAACGAGAAAGCGCCAAAATATCGTCTCATGACAAAAACGCCTCGCGGTCGTGATCTTGATATTGGCGCAATTTGGGAAAAAACCAACAAGGAAGACAAACAGTATTTCCAAGTGTCCGTGAATACGGGGCATGGGAGAATCTACGCAAATCTTGGTCGCTACCCTGGGCAAGATGACCCTGAACTATACGCAATCATTATAAACGATTGATCTTGATCAGATTAAACCCTGATAAGGCCGCGAAAGCGGCCTTTTTTCCTGCGAACAACCTTGAAAACCAGTGTTCAAATCACCACGTATATAAGCGAGCGTTTAGCCAGCTAGGCTGGTTAGAAGTCAACTATTTAATGACTTATTTTACTTGCGCCGAGTGCATCCAACTTAACGTCACAAATGGCAATTATAGTAGTACAGAAAGCGAGGTAATAATGGATATTAAGAGCAAAGAACGGAACGGACTGTTCCAACTAGGCGATAGCATTACTTGTGCTATCGGCTGCATTCTACTACTCACGTTGGCCCTATCTGGCTAAACGCTCATTCCCTAGCTTATTTCTTTCTTACCTGCACTTTTTGCGGGTGCTTGGCATGCAACTTACAAAGCCGGTCATTTAATCTTCGACCAGTCAATAATACCGTGATCTTTGATGTGCTCAATTGCTTCAAAGCTAACGTAATCGCCAAAAATCACCATATTTTCACCGTCGTATCTTGCGTTGGGAACCAAGATTGCCGATGGGTCATCAGGATCGTTTGAACCAAGGAAGTGAGCCGCTTCCCCAATTTTTTGACACGCTTCATATTCCCCTTCTCGCTTTAAGTAGGGAAGTTTTCCATAAGTTGCTGAATCAATTCCAAGATTCACAAGAACACTTTTGTCAGTTAAATCGAGCACCCCATCTAAACGCACCTGAAGCTCATGAAGCCTATATTTTATTTTGGAAGGAACGATGGGTTGTCCGCGTGCTGCATGATAGTGCATTTCAGCTAACGCCCCTTCCCTGCTTAGCGACGTATACAATACTTCAAACGTACCATCATCCCATCTGTTTCCACCTGCGAAGAACAATGTCGGGTCACGTTCATCACGGGTGACACGCCAAAGGCGCCCCTCAAAAGACCGCGTGTTGAGTGCTTCTAAAGCATCGATGAGTGAATGATCTCTGGGACCGACCGCCATATTTTATAGATATCCGTCAGCGTCCAGACGATCGAGTACGCGGAAAATTTCCACCACTTGCCCATCATGAATTAAGTCAATCGCACGTTGCCCTTCAAGCTGCGGATGGCGCGCATAAAGCCAAAGGCGGATCTCTTCGTTTGAATAGTAATCTTCAAGCCGCCGCACGACATAAATGAGGTCGGATAAGACACGTTCACTGTTTGGTTGAGGACGTTTTGTACCATTCCGCCAGCGTGACACCGTCGCCTTTGATACATCTGTGACGTTGGCGATATCAGTACCGTTTAGGCCACCAATCTCTTCAAGTGCAGAAATACTCCTTGCTATTGCTGTTGTCGTCATTACTCGGTTCCAGTCTCACTTGCAAAAGGGTGCTGACGCAAATCGCCGATTGCTCTCACGACTGTCCCCTGTTCCGTGCGTTCTTGTGCAAGATTTTCATATGTTCCTCTTAACTTTTCTGATGATGTGCTGAATTTAACAAGGCGCGTGCGTAGCTTTGTCAGATCGACATTTTTCGCCTCAGCAATATCTGCCTTTGGATTTAATTTAGCCGTCTTGTTTGCGACGGCAACGACTTCGCGCATACGTTTATCCGCGAAATGGTCCGGCCTGTTGGCGGTTGGAACAGCATCAATCTCTGCCACACGACGTTGCGCATCATAGATATTAAACCGACGCGGATCACGGCGGATATCTTCTGCACCATTTGGCAAAACTTCTCTGTCATTTGGCAACAGCACTGATTTGGCACCATGGGCTGACAACAGCACATCCAATTCAGCAGAATTAAAGGTACATCCCAGAGCGGAAACACCAATACGTGTTGCTCGGCCACTAGGCTTGCTTTTATCACGCTCTTCCGGTGGGTCTGTCCACTTGGAAGTTGTAAAATTTGATTGTTCGCCATAACCGTGAGAAATACCTGATATGACATTCATACTCACCAAGGCTTCTGCTGTTAACCCGCCCATATAATCCATGATGATGGGTTTACCGATATTGTGCCAACTTGAAAGCGTTCGTACGAGCCGCTGGGCATTTAATGGACCGGTTGGCGTGGACATTGATGCTCGCACCCACAGATTGTCGTAAGGCAGATCGGCCAAGTTCGGCATGACTTGCGCCTGAAAATTCTCATCCATAAAATCGGTCAAACGCGCTGCAACTAAGTAATCGATTGCAATGGACTTTCCGCCTTCCACGTCAAGTGCGCGGCGTAGAAGTTCACAGGCGTCATGGTCGATTGCTTGCCAACCATTGAAGCCAGGATCGGCAAGATAGTGCGACGGGGAAAGGACCGCACTCACTCCATTTTCAACAGCACATCTTGCAATTGCTCCATAAATATCGGCGGAATGACCATCTAAAAAGACATCTGGGGAAAGAGGAACATTTCTATCTTCAGAAGCCCAAGGCGCTGTGGATGCAAGTCCTGCACACTTTCTACGCGCTGAAAGTTCGATGATGCGGGGATCAAGAACTATTTCAGCGCCAAGCCCTCTCAGCATTTGGATGATTGCTTTTTGATGGGTAATTTTCGATCCATCAACGACAAAGCGTTTGCTTTGGATAACACCAGCGGCGGCAAGGTCCGCGACTTTACGATAACTTGTCTCTCCAAGCCGAATATAATGGGCCACAGGTTGAAACACGGCGGATTGTTTTGGAAATGTGATGACGTTCATGGCAGAACCTTTCTGTTTCAGAATATAATATTGTGAAACAGAAAAGTCAATCTTGCTATTTTTAGGTATGAATTATCAACGGTTTGTGTTTTCTCTACGCCACAAAAAAGGCTCCTGAACTAACCGGAAACCCCAAACACCAAGGCTATTTTTACGGGCATTTTGCGTCGCAATTTGAGCGTTTCTTGGCAGTCGTTCTTCAAAGTAAGGAAACGCATAACCGCGTTCCAACATGGCTATTCCGATATCCTCTATAGTGGCGGTTTTGCATTCGACGACAGGTCGTAAATGGCGGTCTTGGCGGTCGCCATAGCAAACAACATTTTGGCCGGCTATTAGGGTTTTGAGTTCTAGTTTCGCCCATGTCCCACAGTCTAATTCGCCGGTTTTTGTGACTGCCTTTTGCTTGATCTCGCACGTGTCAATTTTCGCAAAGCGCAAGGACGTATCGTTAATTTCAATGGTGTCTCCGTCGACAATTCTAGGGCTACCGGAAAAAAATACTGATGGTCTTCCGGCAGTTTTTTCGGTGTATTTTCAGCATCATAGAAGTTTAGCGCGACTGTGACGCCAAGTATCATCGCAAGGCCAAATCAATATTTCATTGCAGCGTTGTTTCCTTGTTCAAGATGCCGAAGATTGACTTGTGAATGTAGGCTTCACCACGGGTTGCTTTGTCGGCCATTGCCCGCACCCATGCGGCTGGCTGGCGAATGTCCCCGCCCCGTGTGACTGAGTTTGCATCTGCGATCATGACTAGCAAGGCGGCGCCTGCCCGACCAATAGAATTTTCTGCGAGCTGCCAAGCCGAGGCGTTCATGCCAAGTTCGGCCCCGCGCTGATAGGCATAGTTTGAAAAACCTTGCCAGCCACCGGTGCCATAATGGTCGATCATTTCGTGCCAATCAGGGGGCGCTGCGTTCAAAGCTTGCTCTATTCGGATATGATCTAGCCCACATTGCGAACGTAGGTCGTCGGGCGAGATTTTTCCCCGTCCCTCAGATAATTCTTTAGCCGGTTTAATCGTCTTGCGATTACTAAGACTTGAATTTGTTTCGGTTGTATTGTTATATCGTGAGTGATTATTTTCCGACTGGTCGGAATCTTTTTTCTTAAATTCAACAATTTCTGCGGCCTGATCGAAGGGCGCAAGTTCTGTTTCAATGATGTCAAACAGGTCTGTGAGGTTGTTCAAAAGGGTGTTGAGCTGCACTAAATCAAGGTGTGCAAGGCGTCGCGGGCTGTCGTCTAGGATGCCGTTAAATTGTCCCAGCTCGTCATTGTGCTCCAGATAGACCCTAATCTTGCGTCTGATTGTTGAAATCTGGCCGCGCATGACGGCTTTTTCGGTCGCGATTGCGTTGATTTCAGCGACTTTGCGCTCAAACTCGTGGGCTTTATCGAGCAACGGCTGAAAAGAAATACCGTGCATGGAAACGATCTCGCCGGACGCATTGCGCGTAATAGACCGCCCTCCTCCGTCTTTGGTGAGGTCGATTGCTAACCCTTCTTTCACTAAAAAACGAATGTGATTGTGGATTGTTCTCGCGGTGCAATTACGCTCATCGGCAAGCCGTTGAACGTGCACTGGCGAAATAGCATCGTTAGCATCGGCTGGAATATAGCAAAGCATCGTTGATGCGGTTGCCGCGATATTGTCTTTAATTTTCAATACTTTGACAGCATTGCGCAAAGCGCGATGAATTTCGGCTTGCGCGACTTTTCGTGCGGACGAACGAGATTGTTCGCCCGTTAAATGAACGGTCGTCATTCTTCTCTCCAATGTTGTCGGAAACAAGCTGACGTTAGGGCGCAAGAAATCGACCGCTAAAATGCGGAAAACGCTTGCAAATTTTGTAGGAATTGTGTAGAAAAGAACGTGAGAAACGATTGTTCTTTGAATGATCTACACAAATCCTTGGTGACGGCTCGTTACCGAGGATTTTTTTTGTCTGCGAAATGGCCGTTGTTTTGGCTCTTTTTTCGCGGTGAGTTCGTGGTGATTCTCCTTCTTGAGTTGTCTATCCGTACTCGATTCGGCTTAACAGAGCAATAATCCGTTTCGGATTTTTCAATGAGTTCGAATAAAACACAGCGAATCAAATTGTAAAAGCGCGCCACATATGACATTATGAGGAAGCGAATCAGTTACATTTTTCGCAGCGTTTCTAAAGGTTTTGGGGATTGTTGATGGTTGTGAGCCAAATCGAAAGTCTGACGGAGACATCAGCACCGGCTTTCGTGAAAGCAGGCGGCAAACTTTCTTGCGAGATGTTCTACAATGATGAAGGCAAAAGACGCTGGTATGTCATTGGGATTAAACCGGATGGTTCGCGCATTTATTGCATCATTCCACGAACTGGTTTGCGGAAGGAATATGCGACGATCAATCGGCTTGCCGATTTTAACTTGCGGTGCAATCCAAATATGGAAACGCTGGTAATCCCTTTTAAGACGCCTGAAGAAATGCAAAGAGATTCAGCGGCTTAGTGTCTGTCGCTCATCACAAATCCTAATAATTCGTTAAAATTTCATATCGCCCCGCTTGACGCGGCGTCGTCTTTGTGACTTTTCTAGGGGCATGAACTGCATGGATTGTTAGTCACAATTCGCGGGCTGCGGTTCAGGTAAGTGCCTTTCAAGTGCCTTACGGCTGAGTACAGCAAAACTGACTACGGTTTTACCGTTAAATCTTTCGTATGGGGGACCACAGCGTTATGCGCCTTTGGGTGTGTTGTTCCGTTCATACGAGAAGTCAGTGCGTCCAACGGCTCCAATAAATGAAAACGGTCTGGTGCGAGGGAGATGGATACCTTCGACCAATGCAGCTGTGATTGCATCGTTCGCATGGGCGATGTTGATATCCACTGGTGCATCACACGCAACAGTCATCGAATACGATGGTGACGGCAATGCTACCGTTATCAATTTGGTGCAGCCTGAACAAAGCGAAGCGTCTTCGGACCCCCCCCGTAAAGCGCTGAGCGATTTGAAACCCCGTAAACTATCGAAGCTCAACCTTGAGCAGCTTGTTTATCGCAAGTTGGCGAGCGAAGCGGCTTTGCGGTATGCGGGGTCAGATGGGGTGAAGGCAGCTGGTTTGGACGCACTGACCTTTGTGGATGTCTTCACAGCATTGGTTCATCGCGAAAGCAACTACGATCCATCGACAGTTTCGACACGTGGCGCACGCGGTCTTGGTCAGCTTATGCCGGATACGGCGAAGGTGCTTGGTGTTGTGAACATTGATGACAATCGGGAAAATCTCGATGCGTCTGCCCGTTATTTCTCAAACATGTTGCAACGTTTTGGATCGCTAGAGCTGGCTCTAGCGGCTTACAACGCTGGCCCGACGCGGGTTGCAAAACATGGTGGTGTGCCGCCGTTTCGCGAGACACGCCAATACATCATCGACATTTTTTTTGCGGTGGGTCTGGAAACCGACCTACCTCGCAACGCGGGGGCCGTAACAGGGACGACGCGTGTAAAGCCGGCTCCAAATCCTCGGGGCGTCACACAACCAAGTAAAGCAGGAGTTCAATCAGTATGGGAATTTTAGAGCCGATGAAAAGAAGGTTGCTGAACCGCAAAGTTGCGTTTTTGGGAACCACCACGTTAGCAACGGCTGCGGTGATGGCGACGCCTGCTGCGGCTCAAGATTTCACACCAATTACGACAATGCTCACCACGGTGGGCGCTGCGCTCACGGGTCCGGTTGGCCGTGGTATTGGTTTGATCGCCATTATGGTGGTCGGCTATTCTGGTTTCACTGGGCGGATCAATTGGGGCTTTGCGCTCTCGGTTGTCATTGGCCTTGTGTTGGTATTTGGTGCTGCTGCAATCCTGTCTGGTTTCTAAGACATGGAAACGTCAACGATCTTTTTAGGTCTGACGAGGCCCCCGACTTTCGGGGGCCTTCCCCTCACCTATGTGATTGTCTTGATGATGGTCTGTGTTGGTGGGTTTATTGCCACGTCATCCTTTATCTATCTCGTCGTCTCCGGCGCGGTTGGCTATGGGGTCATGCGGTTTACCGCATCTAAGGACGTTCAATTGCTGGATGCTTGGATGGTGATTTTACGAGAGACACCGCCACGACCATCTCAATTTCAAGGCAGGGGTGTGACATACCGTGCCTAAAGCTAAAGTTTCTCACGCAGTAAAAATGACCGTCGATAAGAAGCGAAGTGATGAGCCATTTCTGAGTGAGAAACTCCCCTATGTTTCCGAGATAGACGATAAAACCATTTTGCTTCGGGATGGCGACTTGATGGC
The DNA here is from genome assembly GCA_964553335.1 of uncultured Hyphomicrobiales bacterium. Taxonomy (GTDB): domain Bacteria; phylum Pseudomonadota; class Alphaproteobacteria; order Rhizobiales; family JACESI01; genus JACESI01. The sequence continues at coordinate 13,602 of CAZKKW010000027.1, forward strand.
GTCTTTCGTGGTTGATGGCATTGATGCCACCACAGCCGACACCGTGATTGTTGATGAGTTGTCGCGAAATTTTTCGAGCTTGGTCACGCAATGTGACGTGAACGTAGCTTTTTACATTCACAAAATATCTCATGAGACAAAACCCACAATGCCACCAGTTGGTGGCGAAGATTTTGCCGCTCATGTTGATCGGTTTTGGCAGAACTATCTTTCAAATTGTGGCTTAAGAAAACGAGTCACGATGGTCACTTTGGTGATCCGTCCTGATCGTGTTGAAGGGATCAAGAGCCTTTTCACGAAGAAGGCTGAAAATGATATTCAGGCGGGTCTAAAGGATAAAGCGCAAGTGCTTGATCGTTTGGTGCACACGTTCATCGAAACGTTGAATGTTGCGAAGCCAAGAAGATTAACTGTTTCATCTGGCGAGTGGTTGGGCTTACTTCGATCGTTGATAACCGGACGCTATGCGCCGCTTAATATGGGCCTGCATTATTTCACGCCGATTGCGGATTTGCTGGTCGACACGGATATAAACTTCCAACGGGATCTCATTACGATTTTTGGTTCGAGCAATGAGAATTTGCGTTTTGCTGCTGTGATGACGTTGAAGACGTATCCGAATAAAGCTTATGCAGGCATGTTCGATGCGCTGCGCAACTCATTTGATCTTGTTGTCACCCATAGTTTCACACGGATTGATAACATTTCGGCACTGGGCCGAATTAGTCAGAAAATCAGACAACGAACCAGTTCTGGTGATGCGAGTGTAACAGATACGGCAGAGTTGCCACATGCTGCGGATGACGTGTCATCTGGTCGATCTGTATTTGGGGACCATCAAGCGAATATAACTGTATTTGCTGATACTGAAGCTGAATTGGATGACGCCGTATCGGTTGTCAGTCGGGCGGTAACCCAGTTTGGTGGCGTTGTGTTTCGTGAGAGCGGCGGCGCTCAAACGGGTTTCTTTGCGCAACATCCTGGCACGTATACCAGTCGCACCCGTGCTGCGATGATTTCATCAATCAACTTCGCCCATTTGGGTGCACTGCATGGATCGCCAAGTGGCAGGCCGGCTCACAAAGCACCTTGGGGGGAAGCTGTCACGTTAATGCCAACGGGATATGGCGAACCCTATCGGTTTAATTTTCATGTAGGTGGCAACAAAGGTGATCGCACTACTGGTCATACGATTGTCTTGGGACAAACAGGAAGTGGTAAAACGCTTGGAACAGCGTTTTTATTGGCGCAAGCCAAGCGCTTAAATCCTCGCATGATCATCTTTGATAAAGATCGTGGCTTTGAGATGGCTGTGCGTGCTCTTGGGGGTGATTATTCTCCTGTACGGCTTGGGGAACCAACGGGTTTTAATCCGTTTCAAGCGGCTGACACTGTGGAATCGGCGGCATGGCTTGCGAAGTGGATGGTTGGTTTGCTCGAAACTGGCGAAGGCACTGACCCTTTAAGCGAGGCGCAAAAAGAAGCCGTATCGAAGAATGTGAGAGCCAACTATCAAGTTCAAGAAAGCGAGTTGAAAAATCTGAGTTCGTTTCGCTCTCTTTTCCGCTCTACCGATGATGGCAAAGATTTATATACGCGGCTTGGAAAATGGGATGCGGACGGGCTTTATGGCTGGTTGTTTGATGGCAAGGGGAAGGATTCTCTTGCTGTAGATCGGGACATTGTGGCGTTCGATTTGTCAGATATTTTTGAAGCGGACGAAATTCGTACTGCGTGGCTGAGTTACATTTTCTTCCGAATAGAGCGCATCGTTCAAGATGAGCGCCCTACCCTGATCGTTCTTGATGAGGCGTGGAAGCTCCTCGATGACACATATTTTGCGAAGCGTCTGAAAGACTGGATGTTGACCATGCGGAAAAAGAACGTTGCCGTTGTTCTCCTGACGCAACGTGTTTCGCATTTAAAGGAAAGCGCCGCTGGCAAGGTGATCTTGGAACAAGCGCCGACGCGTTTGGTTTATCCAAGCAGCTACAACACCGTGGAAGAGGTGGCACCCTTAAATCTTTCAACGAATGAAACTGAGTTTTTGCTGACGAGCAACGTGGGTAACCATCTTGTGCTTCTGAAGTCTGGCGAAGATTCAGTGATTTTGGATTTCGATCTTGGTGCACTAGGCGGCGCATTGTCTGTCTTAGGTGGCGGTCCAGGTGCAAGCGCTCCTGAAGGGTGGCGTGACAGAGAAGACTTTTGGAAAGAGGTAATTTGAGTATGACGAGTAAGGCGATTTTTCTACTGGGCGTGGCCCTTATTTTAGCGTCCTGCGCTTCCATTCCGGTTGAACGTACATCGCCTTGTGCGTGTGACTGGCAACCGATCAATCAACAGACGGAGAAGGTACTATCATGAAGCATGTTATTAAAGGTGTCGCTCTCGCGGCGCTAATGTCATTTTCTGTAGTTGCACCGGCAAAATCTTCGGGTATTCCAGTGTTTGATGCGTCTAGTCTGGCTCAACTCGTGGCGAGCTTGAATAATCAGGCACAACAGATTGCGAACCAAGCAACGCAAATTCAAAACCAAATTTCCCAAATAACGGAATTGCAACAGCAGTTTCAAAACATGCAACAGCGGTTGGTTGCAATGACGGGTCCGAAGGGTTTGTCCTCATTACTGAATGGGGCCGCTGATCAACTCCAGCGTCAAACGGCTGCGAATTTTCAAGGTATTATCGACAGCGCCATATCAGGTAGCAATATTCAAGGCGGAAATACGTCTCGGCTGACGTCAAAGATCAACGAGCTGAAGAGCCAATTCGCTTTGCCTGATTTGAATACTTTAAAGGCGTCTACTGAGGCCAGTGATCGAGCCATTGCGAATTTAGCGGGCACGGGTTTGGCGGCTGCGGCAACGGGTGAAGACGCATTTGTGCGTTCCAATGAGGGAATGACCCGCGTCAATCAACTCGTTACTCAGATTGATAGTACGCCTGATTTGAAGGCGAGCGTTGATCTCAACACGCGTGTTCTTGTTGAAGTCAATCAACAGTTGAACGAAATGCTTCGCGTGATGGCGGCCAATGCGTCGGCGTCGGGTGTCACTGCTGTGACGACAGCCCGCGACTTGGATGCGGCGCGCAATTTCCTAAAGATTGGGGCTAACTGATGGCGGTTCTTCGTTGGTCGGTTTTTGGTGTCTTTAGTATGAGCGCTTTGTTTTTGGCAACAGGTGATGCGGCCTTTGCTCAGGATAAACCGTCTTTCCAGTGTACGACGCCAAGTTTCCATTTTCCTGCGGTGCAAGAGTTTATGAAAAAGCGCGGTAAGAGCGTCGATCATCAGCGTATTGTCCATAATTACGTGAGCCTGTCAGATTTGAAAACGATGCGGGCGGGATGCACGGCGTTTCGGGACAAAAAGCCTTTTGCTTATGGGTGTTTGAATGGCCGGCGTGATTTTGATGCAATTTCACTGACATTGCCTCCTGAGTTGAACAGTTGGGACAAACCACGCGCTAAGAGCGAGCTGGATCGTTTGAACAAGATCGTAGGGAAAGAGACGGACGAAGTTTCAAAGTTTTGTCTGTCCGTCGAATTTATTAACAGGTAGGCGAAGCGATGCAAACGTTCATCACAACGACTTTGGCTAGTATTGATGCGGGTATCAACACGTATGCAAGGGACGTCTTTATAGCGGCAAGTGGCCCTGTATCGACGTTGATCATGGCTGCTGGAATAGTGGCTTTGCCACTTATTGCTTTGAACTCAGTTATGCAGTTCCGGCCAATCTCAATGTCGAGCTATTTCACATGGGCTATTCGCTACGTGATTATTTTAGCGGTTGCTACCTCTTGGACGCAATTCAGCGTCATTTTTACAGTTTTGACGACAGTGCCGGATACTTATGGTGCTTTGCTTTTAGCACAGGCTGGTGGTGCGCCGGGTTCAGCGTCAAGTTTGAATACAGAGATGGACCGCATGGTTTCAGAGATATTCAACTTTGCTGACCGTGCAAACGCGTCGGCTGGTTTGGTCGGTATTAGCTTTGCTGCGGTGATCATGTCGATTTTGGGGGCGATCATGGCGACGGTTGCCATCATCGTGAGTGGCATTGCGAAAATAGGATTGGGGTTGGCCGTTGGTTTGGCGCCCATCATGGTCGCTAGTTTGATGTTCCGTTCCACATCTCAACTTTTCGAATCTTGGACACGGTTTACGATTGGCTTTGCTTTGATCCCCTTAATCCTCGCGGGAATTATGGGTGTTATTATTGGCGTTGGGTCGCCTCTTATTACGACGGCCAGTGGTGCCACTGATTTCAGCGGCTTTGCCGGTTTTGCTATTGTTGTTTTGTCGGCGATATTCTTGATGTTTCAAGTTCCCACTCTTGCGTCGGGCTTATCGGGTTCAATCGTAGCGGCGGCTGGTGCGGCTTTGGTTGCAGTGGGAGTTTCCCGTCTTGCTGGCGGTGCTGGTCGGGTATCGGCTGGTGTGCGTGAAGCGAATGCAGCGCGACAGGCGGATGGAACGCGGGGGCAGGTTGCGAGCGCGGCTCTAGCTGGTTTGCGACAGACGTCTTTTCAACGTCAAGGTAGGCGTGAGCAACTTCGGCTTGAAAGCCTTGCAGACCAGAGTCCTCGCCCTCGCACTGCTGCTGGCCGTCCAAGCCCAGTCACAACGCCGACAGGTCCAACTAATGGTGGCGGACCAAATAACAGCACGGCAGCTGCTGGTGCGGCGGCTGGCAATTCAAGGCCAAGTGTTAGCAATCAGCAAAGTTTGCTCAATCAACAAAGAGCGTTGGGATAAGAATTGATGTCGTCTGAAAGAGTACAGCACGCGTTCCAAGACGAGGTGTTTTTTGGTCTTCGCCAACAGCGCAACCGTTGGATGTTGATTGCCATTGTATCGTTATGTGTAGCCTTGTGTTCGATTGTGGCTTTTGTCGCAATCCTCCCATTGAAGGAAACGGTTCCGTTTGTTGTGATGGTAGATCGAACCACGGGCGAAGCTGAAAAAATAGTGCGTGTAAGGCCGACGACTCTCACGGAGCAAGAAGCGGTACTGCAAGCGGAGCTTGTGTCTTATATCACGGATCGTGAAACCTATGACGTTGCTGATAATGCAACGCGTATTCCTTTTGTGTTGAAACGATCTAACGATCAGGCCGCTGATGGTTTGAGGCTGGTGTGGTCGGCGGGATCGGAAGAATACCCCCCTAACCTCTACGGTACGGACATTCGAATTTTGGTGCGCATTTTATCCATATCGCCACAGCCAGGAACTGACATTGCACAGGTGCGTTTTAAGAAGATTCGTGAACGGTCCGGCGAAAAAAATGTCGAGCGAAGCTTTGTTGCGACTGTGGGTTACAAGTTTGAACCGCGTACTGAAAGAAATCTCCAAGAACTTTGGAAAAATCCGCTCGGATTTAGCGTCACGTCATACCGTGTCGATCAAGAAACTCTTAGCAATTAACATATGAAGGGACGGTATTGTGAGTAGAGTCGTTGTAATAGTAAGTTTGATTTTAGCGTGTCTTACCCCTGCTTGGGCAGACCAAAAACCCACGTCATTGCCATCGGATTCGAGGATCAAGCAATTTACGTTTGACCAAAACGCGGTCTATCGGCTGGATTTGCATTTGAAGTCTATCACTTCGGTCCAGTTTGCGCGGGGTGAACATGTTCAGTCCATTTTGAGTGGTGATAGTGCATCCTTTGATGTTGTTCGGCTGAAGGCAGGCAATGTTTTGAGCATCAAGCCGAAAGTTGCCAATGCGGTTTCGAATGTGACGGTGTTCACTGATCGTCGTGTCTATACTTTTGAGCTTGTAACTGTTGGCGATGTTCGCCAAGGGCATCGTCATAGACGAAATCAAGCTTATCGGGTGAACTTTGTTTATCCGGCGACGGGCAAGGTCCAAGAGTTTGGGAACGGTGCTGGAAGTGGTGGCAAAAACTTTGATTACTTTGCGGCGGGCCAAGGTCGGTTTAAGCCGGTTGAGGTGTTCGATAATGGCAAGCAAACCTTTTTCCGTTTTGACGAAAATGCGCCACGGCCAGCCATCTTCAAAGTTGATAAGGACGGCAAAGAGAGCATTGTTAATGTGCGGTCCAATGGAAACACTATCATTGTAGACAGTGTGAACAGCCTTTGGACAGTACGTATAGGTGACGAAGCCCTATGTGTTACATCGGGCGCTGCCATCAAAAAACTTCCACGTCGTTTGCGTAAAACGGTGGGGATTTCATAATGAATGATGAGCTGGAACTGAATGATGATGATCGGGTGTCTGATCGTCGTAATCGCGTGAATGGCAAAGGCAAAGGAAGCGGTGCTGGCAATAAGATTTTGCTCTTTATCCTGATTGTAGTTGTCTTAATCTTTGCTCCTTTCATCGTTGTTGGTCCAAAAAAGTTTGCCGCAATTATCGGACTATCGACGTCGGATACGGAAGAGCTACAAAAAGCGTCCAAAGTAGATACAGGCATCTCTACGGCATTGCCTCGGGCAGAGCCAAGTGTTGATGTGCCTGATTTAAACGTCCCTGCTCCGGTTGCTGAGGCTCCAGAACCAATTGTGACGATTTCCGAGGAAGAAAAAGCGCGAATAGCGGCTTTGGAAAAACGTCTTGAAGAGCTGGCAAACCGTCCACCTACCCAAGCAATAACAACAAAGGAAGTCACCGAGCTTTTAGCCGCTCAAAGTCAGACCTTTAGGGATGAACAGAAACGGCTACAGCTAGAGCGCGATGCGCAATTGCGTAAACAGCTTGCTGAGTTAAGGGCTTCTTTGGCTCCAACGGGGCCATCGGCTGAAGAACTTGCAGCGCAGCAAGAAGCACAGCGACAACGCGAGCTGGAAGCCCAAGAGCTTGCACGGCAACGCGAGCGGGACGCTCAGAACCGCCAAAAGAGAGAACAACTTGAGGAGGAAGCCAAGGCACGAGCTGAAGAGCGCCGTAAAAAGGCTGAAGAATTGCGGGCTAAGCAAATTGAATCGGACAGTGTTGTGTTTGATGGAAGCGAAGAGGGTCAGTCTGCGCCTGGCTCTTCGGATAACAATGGAAACAATGACAATGTGCGAGAGCTGAGCAACAATGAGCAATTTCTTCAAGGTGCTGCGAGCGCGGCTTTTGAAACATCAAACGCGCAAACCTTTGGCAATCTCTCTGAGCGGGTTATTCAAGGGACTATCATCTCTGCGGTTTTAGAAACGGCAATTAATACAGAATTGCCGGGCAACATTAGAGCGCAGGTAACTGAGCCTGTCTTTTCATATGATGGTTCACGCATTTTAATGCCAGCTGGTACACGTCTTGTTGGAACATTCAACACGGACATTAACACAGCCCAGTCGCGGGTTTTGATCGCTTGGACAAGAGCGATAACGCCTGAAGGCCAATCAGTGGAGTTGGGCGGTACGGGGACAGATAAGCTTGGTCGTTCTGGAACGCGTGGTAATGTCGATAGTCGTTTTGTTCAACGTTTTGGCTCGGCGATTTTAATCACGGCCATAAATGCCATTCCATCATTTCTATCTACCGAATCTGAAAATACGTCTGTTGGGGCAGCGAATGATGTTGCTAATGAAGCCAGTGGTGATTTGGCGGATCAATCGGAATCAGCGTTGGAAGACCAACTCAATCTGCCGCCAATCATTCGTATTCCTCAAGGCGAAGAAATCCGCGTTTTCGTCAATCGTGATTTGGTGTTTTCATAATGGGGGCCGTCGCGGAGATTAGAAACTGTACATTTTCTGAAAGTTTCCTCTCACCGCTCCGTGAGGTGTTGACCAGTGATGATGTCAATGAGGTGGTCATCAATCCGGACACTGGTGTTTTCATAGAAAAGTCGGGCGAGCCACACATGGTTCCGCTCGACATTTCTTTATCCGTTGCGGCTATACATCAATTGGGTGATGCGCTTGCGGGTGAAACTGAAAACGCTATTAGTGAGAGCAATCCGATTGTATCGGGCCGCGTGATGGCATGGGGCGCACCCTTGCGTGTTCAAGTGGTAGTACCGCCTGCGATAGAAAGCGGGGTTTCTGTTTCCATTAGACGGTATGCGTCGAAAAAATTGAAATCGGTTGATGTCCAATTTGTCGAGGGGAAGCAAGTAAACCTTGAAAGCCGGCGCAACGATAAGCATAGCGAAGTGATCAAAAAGGCCGATGAAGGGGATCTGCAAGGACTTCTGCGTCATGCCATTGACGAGCGTTTCAATATTGTCATTTCTGGTGGCACTTCGTCTGGTAAGACGACACTTGCCGGCACTCTTATTGATATGACGAATCCAGAAGAACGGTTGGTTACAATCGAAGATGCACGAGAGTTACGGCCTCTTCATAAGAACATCGTCAATTTAGTGGCGAATAGAGTTGAAAAGTCTGAACGCTCTCCGGCAAAGCTCTTGGAAAGTTCCCTGCGTATGCGCCCTGATCGTTTGATCATGGGTGAAATTCGTGGTGCTGAAGCTTTCAACTTCTTAGAAGCGATCAATACCGGCCATCCAGGGTCCATTACCACGCTTCATTCCAACTCTCCGCATGAGGCGCTATCGAAGCTTGCCTTTATGGTGATGCGGTCAGGGACAAAACTCACCATGGGACAGATTATGGAATATTCGAGACAGACAATAGACCTGATCATTCAAGTTGGCCGTGTGAATGGCAAACGCGGTGTTTTAGAGGTCTTTTTGCCGAGTACAGCTGGTGATTTGATTGAAAGGTGGAAGTGAATGAGGTTGATAATCGCGATAGTGTTGCCATTTCTGGCGTTCTTTACGATTGGGCGGCCCTTTGCTGCTATTGTCTGTTTCATCTTGCAGATTACGCTTATTGGTTGGATACCAGCTGCGCTTTGGGCGATTTTTACGCTAGGGCAATTCAAGACAGACAAGAAGCTCGCCGCTCTTAAGAGTGAAATAGAATAGCTGTTGCTATGGAACGCACGCCCGCAAATTTCCTGAAATTTGGCGTCATTTTATTGATTATGTCGGTTATACCGGCGACGTTCTTTTCAAGTCTCTTCACCACTTTCCGATATGGTTTTAGTCAAGAGAAATTAGACAATTTTGATCCGTTCCATGTTTGGGGTGAGACACCTTTTGTCCTCGGCTTTATTTCATCGGATTTCGAAATTGTAATGGGCATTTTCGGTGTAACCGCACTGGTTTTCACAGCGGGTGGCTTGGCCATAACTTTCCCAAGGCAACTCAATGCACACGGTTCTGCGAAGTGGGCGGAACATCGTAAAATGAAGCAGTTGGGCTATTTTAAAAAGCATAAGGATATTGTCGGCGCGGTGTTTGGTAAAACAACCTTGCCGAAAAATTCGGGGCTGTATTTCACCAATGGTGAGCAACCGCATTGCCTCATTTCGGCTCCCACTCGGGCAGGTAAAGGTGTGAGTGTTGTGATCCCAACGCTTTTGACGTTTGAAGGGTCTATCATTGCTCTCGATGTGAAGGGCGAGTTGTTTGAAAACACGTCCCGTGCGCGGCAAGCCATGGGAGATAAAGTCTTTAAATTTTCTCCGTTATCGCCAGATGGCCGGACACATTGCTACAATCCGCTTGATCAAATTGCTACCGTGCAAGAGCGTCAGCGATTTACCGAGGCACGGCGGTTAGCGTCGAATTTGATTATTGCGAAGAACAAAGGGGCGGAATCGTTCGTAGATGGATCTCGCGATCTGTTCGCAGCTGGCATTATGCGTGTCATTGAGTTGGGGACACCAACGATTGGTGCGGTATACGATCTGTTTTCTGCTCCGGAAGAAAAAACGGACTTGTTTAGTCGTTTGGCGTCGGAAACCGAAAGTCGCGAAGCGGCTAGTATTTTCAATAATATGGCTGGCAATGATCTTAAAATTATTACCTCATACACCTCGATCCTAGACGACGGTGGATTGAAACTGTGGGCTGATAGTTTCGTGCGGGCGGCTACTGATCGTTCGGATTTTGATATTCAAAATTTGCGGCGATATCCAACGTCTGTTTACTTGACGGTTCCGCCAAATGATCTTGATCTTTTGGCACCTCTCATGCGGTTGCTGTTTCAGCAAATCGTGTCTGCAATGCAAAAAGCACTGCCACAAGAGGGTGAGGATTTTCCAGTGCTCTTCCTGATGGACGAATTTAGGTCGCTTGGTAAGTTGGAAGCGATAGAAACTGCGATTACGACGATTGCCGGATATGGCGGTCGTTTCATGTTCGTTGTTCAAAGCTTGGCTAATATCACCGATAAATATGGACGTGAGGGTCGCGAAAATATTCTTGGTAATTGCGGCGTACAAGTGTTCATGGCAACCACGGATTCCGAGACGCCTGAACTCATTTCTAAAGCAATTGGCGACTATACGCGCAAGTCACGGTCGAAAACGTGGTCAACGAGAGAATTGACTGGGGGAACTATCCAAGAGCGCGAAGAAGGTGCGCGGCTCATTCGTCCGGAAGAAATACGACTGTTGCCTGATGATGATATGATCATCTTGGTCAAAGGCCAGTCTCCTGTTCGATTGAAGAAGGTACGCTTTTTCATGGATAAGGTTCTAAAACGCATTTACGAGGCACAAACTGGTGATCTGCTAGAGCCAGATATTGCAGAAGAAAGAACCGCGTTAAAGGCTACTGGGGGGACTAAGGAAACCAAGTCTCTGCGTTTGAAAAGAAAGCCGGTATCGGGTGCGAAGGCAGACGGTAAGCGAGTGCTGCAATCTTTAGAAGACATGTTACCGGACAATGAAGCCAAAGAGATAGATCAAAACGAGGAAATCGTTGGCGTAAATCTATCTTTGTTGGATAAGGTCAATCAAGCAAAAGAAGAAATAGCCAAGTTAGACGCGTAGTCGATTAAGGCTGAGGCAGGCATGAGTTGTGTTTTGGGATTCCGCGAAACGACAATAGCAGCTGGTTTCTTCGGCTTATTTATTAACGTCTGAAAAGAGCCCGAAGCTGACGTGAAGTCTGATGCTATCCAAGTTCCGCAATGCCGCCAAAGCTGTTATTAATCTCGAGCATCTAATTCCTACTTTTTATTCTGGTATTGATCGTGCTTTCTCCAAAAGCTTCAACACACTTTTGTTGTTCGGTGCTAAATCATTGGCTCGTTTTAAATCATTCAACGCCAACTTATTCTTTTTGAGATGGGTGTAAATTTGCCCTCTCAGGAACAAGACTTGAACATTGTTTGGACTAAGATTGACAGCCTCATCGAGACTTTTCAGTGCGTTGTCAAAATCTTTGCGCGCAGTATAAACGCCTGCCAAATTAAAATGGGATAAGGATGATTTTGGATTAATTTCAAGCGCTTTTTCAAAGTCTTGCTGCGCTTCTTCCAAACTATCTAAACGCAGATAACTCGTTCCACGATTTATGTATGCGTTAGAGCTGTTCGGCGATAACTTAATGACCTCATCAAAATCGGATATGGCTGCCTCGTAGCGTTTCAGCTTAGCGAGTAATATTCCTCTATTGAGTAGTAAGTTGGTAGATGTCGGATCAAAGACCACACCTTTATTGAAGTCATCGAGAGCAGCTTCTATTTGCCCCTTTTGGGTAAGAAGAAAGCCGCGATTTTTAAGCGCAACCAGGTTTCTTGGCTCAAACTCAAGAACCTTAGAATAGTTTTCTACTGCCTCACTTCCTCTCTTTAGCCTTGTCAGGCTCTCAGCGAGCCTTAAACGCGCTTGGATATTTTTTTCATCGTGGCTAAGTGCCACTTCAAGATGCGGAATGGCTTTCTCAAATTGATTTGTCCTAAAGTAGGCATTCGCCAAACTGCGATGCACTGCAATGTTTTTTGGAGCAAGATCGAGTGCTCGGTTATAATCTGCAATTGCCAACGCTAGCCGGTTACTTCTTGCATAAACCGTTCCTCTGTTTTGAAACAAAATAGCGACCGTATCGACAACCTTGATTGCCGCAGAATACGCTTTGATAGCAACCTTGAAGTTATTTGCTCTTGCTGCAGCGTTACCCTGTTTGAAAAAATCTTGAGCACGCTTCGTCTGTTTCTGGCTCAAGCCTTTGAGTGATGATGAACCCTGTTCTTCCCAAAGATCCTTGATGGCATTTTCGGTTGCCAGGTTTGCGTTTTTTGTTGCGGCAATAGTTGGGATAACAGCACTAAATATGCTGAAATAAAAAAGGCTAAGAAGAGAATAGAATCTAGTTTTTTTCATGTGTCGACCTTTTCATTCAGCCGGTTGCGGTATCGGTGACGCCTCACTTTTTGGGTTGTCATCAGCATTCTCATGTTCATCCTGAACAGACGGTGCGAACCATTTGAAGACCGCTGGGATTACAAGCAGTGTCAATAATGTTGAGGTGACAAGCCCGCCGACAACGACGGTCGCGAGTGGCCGTTGAACTTCGCTGCCAGTGCCCGTTGCATAAAGAAGCGGAATAAGACCTAAAGCGGTTGTTGCCGCTGTCATCAGAACGGGTCTCACCCTCATACATGCGCCTTGAATAGAGGCTTTGTTGACCTCAACGCCTTCGCGCACAAGGGCATTGAGATATGTGACCAGAACCATACCATTTTCCAGCGCAATGCCGAACAGGGCGATAAAACCAACAGACGCAGGAACGGATAGGTTCTGCCCTGTCAAAAGCAAGCCTAGAACTCCTCCGACCAGCGCGAGTGGTATATTGAGCATGATCAGAAAAGCGCTTTTCAAAGAGCCGAAGTTGATAAACAGGAGAAGTAGAATAAGACCGAGCGTAACTGGGATAACCACAGCGAGACGCTTGTTGGCCTCCTGCTGGAGTTCAAACTGCCCTCCCCATTTGACAAGATATCCTGCGGGGAGTTCTACATTGTCCCTCAGCGCTTGCTGACCTTCAGCAACGAAAGAGCCGATATCGCGATTGCGAACATTGGTTTGAACTGTGATGAAGCGCTGACTGTTTTCTCGGGTAATTTGACGAGGCCCAACAATCTGATCGATTGTCGCCACTTGACTGAGTGGAATAATTTGCCCTTGTGGTGAGCGGATAACAATTTTGCTAATCGCTTCCGGGCTCTCTCGATCTGCTGCGCTATACCGCACTACAA
>CAZKKW010000028.1:0-26362 GCA_964553335.1 uncultured Hyphomicrobiales bacterium
AAGCAAGCCTTGGGCATGGCCTAACACTTGGAACACTTGGCGCAACCTGCATTAAACTTGGCTTAAGTATAGATTTAATTTGGAACCCACTCCTAAGACTCTTTAGAGATTTTTGGTCCACACTGCCGGCAAACAATTTTCAGGTGGGATTGATGGATCAAATCGTTAGATGGACATTTATGTTGGCAGCCTTCGCAATTGTCGCGCATTTGGGTCTTGAACATTATGTCGAGCAAAACACCCCGCGCACTGCTGCTGTAACCGAAGATGACGACACGTCAGAAGACTACGTTGCAAGTTATGAGGACATCGAAGACCCTCTTCCAGCGCGCGCGGTTGAAGTTGATGTCGGTCGCGGCGGACACTTTTATATTGATGCACGGGTTAACGGTTCTACCATTCCATTTTTAATTGATACTGGTGCTTCAGCCGTTGCTTTAAGCCATGAAGCAGGCCGTGATGCCGGGCTGGATCTTTCGCCCGATGATTACACAATTAAAGTGAACACTGCTAACGGCGTTATTGCGGCAGCACCGGTTACGCTTGATTCCATTCGGTATGAAACCATTCGGCTTCGAAACATTCGAGCCTTTGTGATGCCAAAAGGTGCGTTGTCAGGCTACAGCCTACTGGGTAATACGTTTTTGGGCAAACTAAAGGAATATCGTGTCGAGCGCGGCAAGCTTATTATGCTCCCTTAAGGAACTTCCTCCTATTGGCGGATTTGTTAGGGTTTTTGTCATTTTCGCACTATAAAAGTGTTCGAAATTGATTCTGACTTCAAAGGCAAATCTAATGTTTCCAACCCCCGTCCCTCAGCTTCGTCCAAACACGTTTAAATATGAAACAACGCCATTGGTGAAACCCACAGGCTTTCGCGAATATGATGCGCGCTGGTTGTTTGGGGATGAAATCAATATCATGGGCATTCAAGCGCTGGGCGCTGGCATCGGGACTGTCATGCACGAAATGGGCGTGAAGCCAGAAATCGTGACAGGTCATGATTTTCGTGGTTATTCAGCCTCAATCAAGATTGCGCTGACCAGTGGTTTGATGGCGGCGGGCATCAAAGTCTATGACATTGGTCTTGCCCTTTCGCCAATGGCATACTTCGCGCAATTTGAACTTGATGTAGCCGCTGTTGCCATGGTTACAGCCTCTCACAATGAGAACGGCTGGACAGGTGTGAAAATGGGCGTCAATCGCCCTCTCACATTCGGACCAGACGAAATGAGCCGGTTGCGTGATGTTGTTTTACAAAACAAGTTGAACCTTAAAGGCGGCGGCTCACTTGAGATTGTTCAAAATTTCCAAGAACGCTACGCCAAAGATCTAACAAGCCGCGCAAAACTATCGCGCCCGATCAAAATCGTTGCTGCTTGCGGTAACGGCACGGCGGGTGCTTTTGCGCCACAAATTTTAGCCGATTTAGGTGCAGACGTGATCCCACTTGATGCAGAGCTTGACCACACTTTCCCGCGTTACAACCCAAACCCAGAAGACATGCAAATGCTTCATGCAATCCGTGATGCGGTGCTTGAAAACGGTGCAGAAGTTGGCCTTGGTTTTGATGGAGATGGTGACCGTTGCGGCGTTGTAGACAATGAAGGCGAGGAAATTTTCGCTGATAAAGTTGGTGTTATGCTGGCCCGCGACCTTTCGACACTCCATGAAGATGCAACCTTTGTGGTTGATGTGAAATCAACAGGTCTGTTTAAAACGGATCCCGTTTTAATTGGAAACAATGTAACGGCTGATTATTGGAAAACTGGCCACTCCTACATTAAGCGCCGTGTAAATGACTTGCAGGCTTTAGCGGGCTTTGAAAAGTCCGGCCACTATTTCTTTAATGCGCCAATTGGTCGCGGTTATGATGATGGATTGGTTTCTGCCATTGCGATTTTGGATATGCTGGATCGCAACCCTGACAAAACCATGGCCGACATGCGCCGCGCTTTACCCAAAACATGGGGTTCACCAACCATGTCGCCGCATTGTGATGATGAGACAAAATATGGTGTTGTCGATAAGGTTGTTGCACGCTTTGAAGCGATGAAAGCCAATGGTGAAAAAATCAACGGTCAAAACATTGTTGATCTGATTACAGTCAATGGCGTTCGTGTCGTGGCGGAAGATGGTACGTGGGGTCTTTTGCGGGCTTCTTCAAACAAGCCAGAGCTGGTTGTTGTGGTCGAAAGTCCCGTTTCAGAAGAACGCATGCGTGAAATGTTCCACGTGGTAGACGATGTTTTGCGAGAAAATGATGGCGTTGGCGACTACAATCAGACAATCTAGCCAAACAGTATTTGTTTTGCCTGCTTGAACTGAAAAGGCCTTTTGCGCGCATGATACGTTGTCGTCTTCTTTCTCTCCTTGTTGCGACTTGCTTGGTCACAAGCGGATCAAGCTTGGCACAGACGATCAATGAGACCCAAAGCGAAACCTCTTCTGATACGATTGAAGTGATAACCAACGATGGTGTCAGCGATGAAACCATTATTGATAGCTCAACCACAGCAAGTATCGAAGTTATCAGCAATTGGCGTGATTCATTCGGCGTTTTAGCCGTAGGCTATCTCATTCAAGGCGACCAGCAACGCCAACGTCGCAAGATGGAAGCATTTAGACGTGCGCTTGAACAAGCAACGAGGCTTCGTGTTCTTTTTCGTCCGGCTAAAACGTTGGAAGAACTTATAACCATGCAAATCAATCGCCGCATTCAATATGCAGTGCATTCTGCGTCTTCTTATGTGTCTGCTCAGGTTCGCTGCAAATGCTTAGAACCAATTGCAGCACCTACAGATCAGCAAGGCGCGCGTGGCGTATATGCCGTAATCATCGCCCCTTACGATGGCGATGTGCGCGGATTAAATGACTTAAAAGGCCGCCGTCTTGCTGTGCCCAAACCGCCAGCAACCATTACAAGAATGCTGCCACTGAACCGCTTAAAAGATTCAGGCTTTGACAAAAAGGGAGACCTTGGCACCATAGTTGATGTCGACCACCCGATTGCCGGATGGCAAAAAATACAAGCACAAGAAGCCGATGCTGTTATTGGCTGGTCAACCCTTCAAGGTGATTTTCAAACGGGGTATTCAGGCGGCACACTTGATCATTTGTTCAATCAAACAGGCCTTGCCAAAAGCACGGATGTGCGTGTGGTATGGCAATCTGAACTGGTGCCACATGGGCCGCACACCATTCGAAGCGATGCACCAACTCAATTGAAAAAGCTGCTCAGTGAATTTTTATTGTCAATGCACCAAAACAACACCTACGCCTATGACGCCGTTTCACCCAATTTATCTGGGGGCTTTGCTGCTATTGCAGATAAAGATTATTATGCGCTGACCCGCTTGGCTTTGCCCAAGGTCAGCAAAAAAGACAACGCACCTAAAGATTCAAATTAGTAATTTCTGTTCCTGATCTTGATTGCGAATAGGCGCGGTCACTCAAGGTGAAGAGATTTCCATCATTGAAGCGTGTTTCTAAAAATTCGAAAAACGAGCGGTATGGCAATTCAATAGCCGAATGAACTAGGAACGTCCCAGGGCTTAGATTTACGTTGAGGTCTATAATTTCCCCATCGGTAAATTCATTCACAATGTTACCTGAAGATTGACCTGCCGCGCCCTGTGGGGCTGCAGAAAGATGGCTCCACCGCACGACAGCTTGGGTGCCATTGTTCAAAACTTCAGCGCCAGTGATTGAAATTCGAGATTGATCCGCATTAAACGGTGTTAAAATCAAGCGGCCTAAGTCGGCAATGGTCGACAAATCGTCATCAGCCAGATTGAGCTCACGAGATGACACCTCGGCAATCGAATAGGTTGCAACAGACACTTTGCGTTTCGCTGTCAAAACGAATACTGCATCAACGCTTGCCAAAAAAAGTACGATAATAAAGGGAACGACTAGTGCAAATTCCACAGCAGCCACGCCTCTACGTTCACGGCCAATTTCGCTAAATTTTCTCATTGATCTAAAAATGCCTGCTTTTTTCATTTAATTCACCCACCATTTGCTGATGCTAGATCGGCAAAATTTTCATTTGTAAATACAAGACTGGTTGATAGTCGTGAACTGCCATTATTGTTACCTGCACCAAACAAACTACCAGCAACGATTGGAATAGAGACGGCTACACTAATGACAACTAGATCACCACCGTTACCCGTATCGAAATCACCCGTAATGACCGGAACATTGTCGACAAACAGTGTCGTCGATGATGTGTCTGCAAGTGAAGTAAATGATTGCACCGAAACTTCGATGTTGTTTTCACAACCCATTATGATTGGAATATCATCGCATAAACTTGTGCTGAATACGTCCACAGCGGTGTTAATGGAACGCACTTGCCCCGTTCTAATTTCACGCGCCGCGTTGTCGACCGCTTGATCTAGAGATTGGCCAGCCAAGAAAATGAGTCCGAGTTGGATAACGCCTAAAATCAAGCCGAAAAATGGCAAAGCCAACAGAGCGAACTCTACTGCGTTTGCTCCCCGCTCGTCCTTTAAAAATAATTTGCATCTGCGAATAGATAACATTTGTACACCCATACATTATTCAATGAGCACTATAACTCATTTTTATAAAAATAGGGTTGATGGAATGCGTGAAAAACCCGCTTTCTTGGTAATCCTTGATTAATGATTAATCTTCATAAATGAGATGAAGGTTTCATCCAATCTCAGTTTTCTTGCGTCTTTCTGGCGGGCAAAGTGCCAACGCTTTCGAACATTTTACAGACGTCAACTGTTGAGTTTTCGCCAATTTGGTCATAATTGGCAGCCAGCCAAGATTCCGCGACTGTTCGGCCTTTCTCAAATAGAAACTGCAAAAAATTCCAGTCAGTATTCAGTTTGGAAGACGCATCGAGCGCTTCCATATTCTCGCCACCACCCATAATGTGAATATTCATTTTGCGATGGTCTTCTGGAGAAATTTGGCCATTTTCCAGCAACTGATTGATGTAGTCAATGCCGCGAAGCTCATGAATGAGAGAAGAATTGAAGGTGATTTCATTGACACGATTTAGAATTTCGCGGGCTGATTTTGGAACACCCTGCCGCTTCATGGGATTGATTTGAACCACTAAAATATCGCTGCATTCTTTATTATTAAAGAAAGGCACAAGCGGCGGGTTTCCCATGTATCCGCCGTCCCAGTAATGCTCGCCGTCTATTTCAACAGCCTGATAGATGAATGGGAGACAGGCAGAGGCAAGGATCACATCGATTGTGATTTCATCACGGTCAAACACGCGCCCAAGCCCTGTCTCAACATTGGTTGCTGAGACAAAAATATCCAAATCAGTGCACCCGCGCACTTTCTCAAAATCAATATGTTCTTCGAGGAGCGTCTTGAATGGATTGATATTCAATGGGTTGAGGTCATAGGGGGAAGCGACCCGTTGCAGCATGTCGAAAAACAAGAAAAACGGTGATCTATCAAGACCCCATTTGCCCCGTGCAGCATCGTAGGGGCTTGTTTGCAATGGACTTGTTTTGCCTGCCTCGCTGACAGCTTTCCAAAAGTCGGCCAAAGCCTCACGTGCTGCCGGTGCTTGACCTTCATACATGCCCTGCGCTGCCACAACAGCATTCACCGCACCAGCGCTTGTTCCACTGATCCCAGTGATCCAAAGGCGGTCATCTTCAAACATTCGGTCTAAAATGCCCCATGTGAAAGCGCCATGGGCACCACCACCTTGTAGTGCGAGATTGATCGTTTTTGTGTGGCGTGGCTGACGATTTGAGGGCATAGGCCTACCTTGAATGGGGATTATGTTGAATTTCCATCATTTTACACGCACTTACCGCATCGCACAATACAGGTTAAGACGGGTTAGAACACAGCTTAGTGAAGCCACTTTCTCTCGAAAAAATTATCCTTAACCAAAAGTTAAGATAGTACCCCATTGCCACATGATTTCGCCTAAGTTAGCAACAATAATAAAATGAGGTTGTGTTTAGGATAAATCTCTATGTCTCAAGTGTTACGTCGTGGCGTTATTCGTCTCGAGCTTACAACAAAAATAACTTTGGCTATTTTGGCGCTCGCCAGTGGTGTTTACACCTATCTTGGCGTGCGTGGCCTTTTGCAAGGATCGGGCGCCTCGATATTCTTTGGAGCAGTGGTTTATTCAACAGCCGTATCTGTTGGCATCTACGCTTTTTGGACGTATCTCATTCAGTTCGCGCCGCATGTTCGTGATGGTGGCACCAGAAGACTTTTAATGTTTGGGATGTTGGTTGGCAGTGGCATGATTGTCGCCATGTCTTCTTGGCTCAATGCCGCAGCCCTTGCAGGCGGTGCAGCACTTGAACAACATTTGGCAAACACCACAGAAGATTATCAAGCCCACCTCAACAAAGCCCATAACAATGCGCTCGCAGCTCAAGGACTATTACCTGATATTGAATTAGCGTCAGATCGCTTCAAAAGGCTCGCCAGCCAAGAACAAGCTGATGGCTCCCTTACGGGCACAGCAGGCAGTGGCACCGTCGTCCAATTGTTGCAGCAAATGTCATCCCAGCTTAAAGGCCTCGGCGAAGAAGTGCGCACCGCGCGCACGGCCACAGATGCGCTTTATGAACAGGGCGGACGGCGTTTGGGCCAGATGCGGAAGATCGTCTCCAGCTTTGGACCGATTGAAGATCGCAGCATCGCCTTTTCTGAGGAAGCAGTCGCCCTTGCCGGTGTCATTACAGCACTTCAACAAACCTCAATTGCACCTTCTGTGAAACGAGCGGCTGAAGACCTAAGCAGCTCCTTTGTTGCCCCTGTTGCAGACGGTAACAACGAAGACCTTGCCAACCGCCAAGATGCTGTTGTTGGCCGTGTTGAAAAAGCAATCAAGGCGCAATCTTCAGCTCTTTCAAAAGCAGCTGATGATATTTTGAACCGAACGCCAGTAGAGCCTTTGCGCTTTAAACCGCTTTCAACAGCTGAAGCGGTGCTTCGATATGCGGAAGACTTTTTACCAAGCTGGGCGGGTGCGATTTCCATCGACCTTTTGCCGGGTGTCCTAATCTTGATTTTGAGCGCGGTGCAAGCCTCAATCAGACGCGAAGACGGGCATGACTTGGATGAAAACCATGTTACCATTGCTGAACTTAGTCGCGCCTTGAAGCTCTACGAAACCTTGCCACCTGCCGTTTCTGCAAAAATTGCAGAAGTTGCCGCGCAAGCAGAAAAAGCCGAACCTGAAAAAGCTCCTGACCCCACGCCTGCAAAGCCTGTGACGCCAATGAAACCGCGTGTGGTTGAAACAAAGACACGGGACGGTTCAGATAGCTAAATATGGCAAACGACACAGAACAACATGATGAGATAAAAGCAGGTTCACCCGGCGAAGAGATGGTTTTGCTGTTTCTTTTTGGTGTTTTGCTTGCTGGTGTTTTGGCGGTTTTATATTTTGATTTTAGAACACTCAACGGTAATAGCGTTCCCTTCAATCTGCCGTTCTTAAAGACCGCGCCTACAACACCCCCCATTACGCCTGCAAAAGATCAAGATCAAATTCGGCGCTATTCACCACAAACAAAGGTCGATTTTGGGCCCGGTGGAAAAGCGAAATTGCCAGGCGTTGCAGGCAATGCAGATACGCTTTTAAGCGGCAGCATGACCTTTCATAATGCGGGCAATGGTGTCATTAGCGCGATCGGCTTTATCGAACCTGGAACAACATTTCGGTTTGAAGACTTCATTAAAAGTCTGGATGATGTAGATCCCGTGAACAAAATCTATCTCCATTCCCCTGGCGGTTCAGTGCGTGACGCGATCGATATGTCGCGCTTTATTCGCGATCGTGAGATTACAACGCACATCACCAAACATGGGTATTGCGCTTCTTCTTGTCCGTTGGTTTTTTCCGGTGGCGCAAAACGAAACATCGGCAAACCAGCAGTCCTTGGTGTGCATCAAGTTTTCACCAGCGACACTGCAACCGGCACACTGCAACAAGGTATCGCCAATGCTCAAGCCATCAGTGCCGACGCACAAGAACTGCTTGTCGATATGGGCGTTGACCCACGCGCGTGGATAAAAGCGATGGCCACGTCAAAAGACCAGCTTTATCTCTTTACCGAAAAAGAGATCGAAGAATTAAACTGGACATTGGAATAACCAGCCTTCACCCTGTAGCTTGCGAGTTGAACAGGCGGGTTGGCAATTTTAGATGACAGCAAAACAACACTACGCCATTGCGGTTTTTGATGGCGATGGCATCGGGCTTGAAATTACCCCGCCGACGCTTGAGCTGATTGATGTTGTTTTAAACAAACTCAACGGCCCAAAGTTCACCTATCAACTTTTACCCGCCGGCGCACAAAATTATGCGGACACGGGCGAAGCTCTACCACGAGCCTCCGTTGATGCAGCAAAATTAGCTGATGCAATATTGTTGTCTGCAATGGGTCTTCCCCATATCAGAAAAGATGATGGCACTGAGATCACCCCGCAAATTGAACTCCGCTTTCTGCTTGATCTTTATGCAGGCGTTCGCCCTGTGAAAGTCCTTGCGGGCGATTTATCCCCCTTAGGCGATGCGCGCGCGCAGGAGATTGATTTCACCCTCATTCGTGAATCCACCGAGGGTCTGTTTGCCTATATGAATGATGGCAAAATTATCGACGATGAATATGCCACTGAGACGCTAAAAATCACCCGAGCAGTCAGCGAGAAGCTATTTGATTTTTCCTTGAAGCTTGCCCAGCAACGGGCCAAAGCTCGAAAATTGCGCGGGGTTGAGCGTCCCCCTCGCGTGACATGTGTTGATAAGGCCAATGTGTTTCGCTCGTTTTGGTTCTTTCGCCAAATTTTCGAAGAACGAGCAAAGAGCTCCCCTGATGTCCAAACGGATAGCGCTTATGTCGATGCGTTCGCCATGTGGATGGTGCAGCGTCCGTGGGAGTTTGATGTGGTTGTGACTGAAAACATGTTCGGTGATATTTTGTCCGACCTTGGTGCCGGTATCATGGGTACACTTGGCCTTGCGCCTTCAGCAGACATTGGCGACAACCATGCTGTCTTCCAACCTTGCCACGGGACTGCACCTGACATTATGGGCAAAGGCATTGCAAATCCGGCGGCGATGTTTTTGTCGGCCGCTATGATGCTCGAATGGCTTGGTGCAAAATTTGATGATGAAAAGCTCATAAAGGGTAGTATTTTGATCGAAGATGCGGTCGCCAAAGCTCTACGAAAAAGAAAAGATAAGTTGACTTGTGACTTAGGTGGCAAGGCGTCCACCCGAGAATTCACCAATCTAGTTATAAACCAAATTGAAATCATCGATAAAACGGGCAAGGTGTAATAATTTAGACACGTTGATTGTCTAATTAAAAAAAATATTCTAGCCTTTCAATATGATGATACAGCACTAATCTTGAGTTTAGTATGATCGAGTCCCATTCCATAGACATGGATCGGCGCACTGGCGTTGCTCTATGGCGACAAATAGCAGACCGCCTTCGCGCCAGCCTTAACGATGATATCGTTGGAGACGATGGTAAATTACCTTCTGAAAAGGATCTGGCCCATTATTTCGGGGTCAACAGACACACAGTCCGCGCGGCCATTGCAGCTCTGTCCAAAGAGGGTCTTTTACGGTCCCGACAAGGGCAAGGCACCTTTATCACTCATCGGTTTGAACAAGCCCAAAACCACAATGGCAAATCGAAATTCATGGGCAATCCGCTTGATCGCGCTGAGGAAAGCATTGTTGAATTGGTCGCCACCGCGCGTGAAGCAGCATCAGAAGAGATAGCAGAACAGCTTCTTGTTGCAGAAGGTACTCGGGTGGTTCGCCTTGATACGGTTAGCTATCAAGACAATACCTTGCTATCACGTTCAACTTGTTGGTTTGATGCCTTGCGCTTTGCTGATATGGGCAAGTTAATCCGCAAACATAAATGCCGCGCAAAGGCACTAAAAGAGTGCGGCGTCAAAAGGCACCTGCGCGGTGAAACAGCTGTTCAAGCTCGGCTCGCAAACAATGATGATATGAGTGAACTTGATCTTGGTCCCGGCTCAATCGTGCTTGTCACCAAGGTGCAAAACCTTGAGCAAGGCGGCAATCCGTTCCATTATTCGGTCACCAGAGTTGCAATGGATCGAACCGAAGTCCGGTTAGACGGCTAACGAATAGCAAATTTCTGCTGTAAATTTGCGGACAAAGGCCCTATCTAGGAATGAGATTGGTTTAGGGAGCCTAAAAATGCCGACACTTACACGTCTTATTGGCGGATCGCCGCTTGAAGTTATTATCAAGCTGGTCATTTTATCGTTCGTTGTCGGCATCATATTAAGCGCGCTCAATATCAATCCATTGGACATTGTATCGGGCATACGAAACTTATTCATCCGCATTTATGAACTGGGCTTTGAAAGCATTGAATGGGCCATCCGCTATTTGCTGCTTGGGGCGGCTGTGGTTGTGCCGATCTGGCTGGTTTTGCGCGTGCTAAAACTATTCGGTAAATCGCAGAACTAACGCGCCGCAATTTCAGTGCCGGCGCGGTGGATAATGCTGTGACGGCGCGCAAGACGGTCAATATCATCGAGATAACCACCGCCCAACACGCAGGCAACAGGAATGGTGCGGCTTCGGCACTCAGACAAAACAAAATGATCCCGCCGCCAGAGACCCTCGTCTGACATCGCTAAGCGACCAAGCTTGTCTTCTTCATGCGGATCAACGCCAGCGTTATAAAACACAAGGTCTGGCTTGCCGCGATCAAGCAAACGCGGCAATACCTCATCGAGTTTTTTTAAGTAAGCGTCATCACCCATTGCATCTGACAAAGCAATGTCGAGGTCTGATACGGCTTTTTCATGCGGATAGTTTTTACGGCCATGAAAAGACAGTGTGAAAACGGATGCATCACCTGCAAATATTTGTGCTGTTCCGTCACCTTGGTGCACATCAAGGTCAACGATCAATATGCGTGAGGCAAGCCCCTCTTGCTGCATAACCTTAGCTGCCACGGCAACATCATTGAACACGCAAAACCCTGCTCCTTGTTCAAACCTTGCGTGATGGCTCCCACCTGCTGTGTTGGCGGCCAACCCATGTTCAAGCGCTAAGCGCGCGGTCAACACCGACCCGCCCGTTGCACATTGCCCACGCAAGGCGACAGATGCATTCATTGGAAAACCGATCTCACGGGCGACTTTGTCTGAAACTGTTTCAGTCAACACCGCATCGACATAGTCGCTACTGTGGGCGAGGGTGAGCCATTCGCGCGGTGCTGGCTTTGGCTTAAAGGTGTTGGCTTCTGTCGCAATCCCATCTTCTTGCAAAACCTCATACAAACGCTGAAACTTGTTCATGGGAAAGCGATGCGTTGTCGGGATTGTCGCGTGATAGGCGGGGTGATGGACGATGGGGAGCATCAGGTGATCAATCTGCCGGCGTGCCGTTTCGCTCAAGCACTTCTCCAACCAGATAGAGCGAGCCACTGATCAAAATACGGGGTGGACGATCATATTCCCAGTTCTGCGACAACTGCGCCAAGGCATCTTCAACACTGTTGGCGCTTTCTGCTGGAACCCCTGCCTCCTTAGCGAAGGTAGCCAAATCTTCCGGATCAATCGCGTTTGGCGTATTGGCAAGCGGCACGGTGTAACAATGGCGCACAAGGTCAGCAAAGGGTTTGAAATATCCAACAGGCTCCTTGGTGTTGAGCATGCCCGTGATCATGAAAAGCGGGCGCTCAACGCGCTCTTCCAAGTCTGCAAGGGCGGAGGCCACAACTGATCCAGCCGCAGGATTATGCCCACCATCAAGCCAGATTTCACTGTCTTTCAACGCACGATCAACAATGGCACCTTCGCCCAATTTTTGTAAGCGGCCCGCCCATTTAACATTGGCAAGGCCTGCTTCTATTTCTTTATCGGTGAGATTAAATCCGGCTGCTTTAAGGGCAGTGATCGCCGTGCCTGCATTGATGATTTGATGTTGCCCCATAAGACGCGGCAAGGTGAGATCCATCAAACCTTGATCATCTTGCAGAACAAGTCGTCCATTTTCTTCCCAAACCATCCAGTCTTGGCCCGCCTGCTTCATGGTTGTGTGGGCGCGGGCTGCATGGAACTCTAAAACATCGCTCACAAGGGCATCTGATTGTGGGCCAACAACAACAGGTGAACCGCTTTTGATGATGCCTGCTTTAGCGGCCGCAATCTTTTCGATTGTGCCACCTAGAAAACCTTGATGGTCAAGTGCGATCGGCGTGATAACGCTTGCAAGGGGTGGATCGATCACATTGGTCGCGTCTAACTCTCCACCAAGGCCAACTTCAAGCAGGGTTACATCGGCAGGGTTGCTGGCAAACAGCACGAAGGTTACAGCGGTCAATAATTCAAAAACCGTGATGTCTTCACCCTGATTTATACGCTCCACCCGCAGCAAAGCTTGCGCGAAACGGTCATCATCCACCGATGCGCTTTCGCCCGCGCCTGTCGCCAAACGGAAGCGCTCATTAAAGCGGATAAGATGCGGTGAGGTGTGTGTGTGAACGCGTTGACCCGCCGCTTCCAACATGGCCCGCATAAAGGCAATGGTCGAACCTTTGCCATTAGTGCCTGCCACATGGATAACGGGCGGAATATCAAGGTGAGGATTGCCAAGCCTATCAAGCAGCTTGCGAACACGGTCCAAGGCCAAATCATAGCCCGGCGGAAACGACATAGAGAGCCGCGCGATTATATCTTCAGGAGCCTCATAAGGCATTGATACACTCCAAGAAGGCGCGGTGAGGCTAACCGCTAGGTTGCGGCCTCTTCCTCACTTGCTTCGACAGGCTCTTCGCTCACGTCAGCGCTTTCTTCTGTTGCTTCAGGAACTGCGACTTCTTCAAGGATTGGCCAAGGAAGATGAGTAAGCGTTGCACAAAGCTTTGCGATTGTTTCAGGCAAATCGTGGCGATGAACCACCATGTCCACCATGCCGTGCTCTTTCAGATATTCAGAGCGCTGAAATCCTTCTGGCAACTTCTCGCGGATTGTTTGTTCAATCACGCGTGGGCCAGCAAAACAAATCAAGGCGTTTGGCTCCGCAATATGCACATCACCAAGCATGGCATAAGACGCGGTTACGCCGCCCGTTGTTGGGTTGGTCAGTACCACAATATAAGGACAACCCGCATCACGCAGCGCTTGCACAGCCACCGTTGTGCGCGGCATTTGCATCAAGGACAAAATGCCCTCTTGCATCCGAGCGCCACCAGATGCTGTGAAAATTACAAAGGAGACTTTGCGCTTTACCGCTTCCATCATCGCCGTGATAATAGCTTCACCTGCCGCCATACCAAGGGAGCCGAGCATGAAGCCTGAATCTTGCACAGCTGCAACCATCGGCACGCCTTTAACAAGCCCGTGGCCGATTATAATCGCGTCTTTCAGACCTGTCTTAGATTT
Source organism: uncultured Hyphomicrobiales bacterium (assembly GCA_964553335.1). Lineage (GTDB taxonomy): Bacteria > Pseudomonadota > Alphaproteobacteria > Rhizobiales > JACESI01 > JACESI01. The sequence continues at coordinate 13,429 of CAZKKW010000028.1, forward strand.
TGCTTCTTTCAAACGGTCTGTATAGCGCTTGCTATCGCGGAACTTGAGGGGATCAACCGCCACATCCGGTGTATCAATTTGTTCCCATTCGCCATCATCAAAGAAGAAATCAAGCCGTTTGCGGCCCTCAATTTTCATGTGATAGCCAGAGCTTGGCACGACAAACTGGTTTTGCTCCAAATCGCGATGGAAAACCAATTCCCCGCTTTCAGGGTCTTTGATCCAAAGATTTTCAGGCGTTTCACGCTTGTTGAAAAAGCCCATGCCTGGGCGGACGACGTTCGTAATCCAGTTCAACGGTTTATCCTTTTACTTACTGTGCTGCCCCAGCGCGGGCTGCATGACAGCCTTTCGCAAGATCACTTACCAAGCTCGTCACAGCCTTTACTGTCATGTCGGTGCCCTTGCCGTTTTCGTCAAGGCTTTCTTTTACAGCATTTACTAGCGCAGATCCAACAACGACACCATCGGCATCTTGTCCTATGGTTGAGGCTTGCTCTGCCGTTTTAACGCCAAAGCCAACGGCAACTGGTAAATCAGTGTGGCTTTTAATCCGGTTTACCGCATCTGCAACACGGCCTGTATTTTGCAATTCTGCACCCGTGATGCCTGTCATAGAGACGTAGTACACAAAGCCAGACGTGTTATTTAAAACGGTCGGTAAGCGCTGATCATCTGTCGTGGGTGTTGCAAGGCGGATGAAACTAACGCCTGCTTCCATCGCGGGAAGACAAAGCTCGTCATCAGCTTCTGGCGGCAAATCAACGATGATCAACCCATCAACGCCTGCTTCTTTTGCTTCCTTAGCAAAAGTTGCAGAGCCACGGAAATAGATCGGGTTATAATAGCCCATCAAAACGATTGGCGTTTCATTGTCGCCTTTACGGAAGGAGCGCACCATATCCAGCACGTCATTCATGGTCATGCCAGATTTAAGGGCGCGCTGTGTTGCAAGCTGAATGGGAATGCCTTCTGCCATCGGGTCAGAAAACGGCATACCAAGCTCAATCACATCAGCACCAGCCGCAGGCAGGGCATCAAGAATGGCTTGTCCGGTTGCTTTATCGGGATCACCGCCGGTAATAAAAGTCACGAGTGCAGGGCGATTTTCCGCCGCACATTTTGCAAATCGTGCATCAATTCGGGTGACTGGACGCTTGTTACTCATATTCAACCTTTTGGGCTCGGCTTAACCGTCGTTTTGTCTGGGATCAACCGATATCTTTATTCGGCAAAATGTCCAGCACTTTCTCTTTTGGGCGACACAAATCAGCGCCTTTTGGCGTGATCACGATGGGCCTGTTCATCAAGATTGGATGCTCAATGATGAAATCAATCAACTCATCATCGCTCCACTTATCATTACCAAGATCAAGTTCATCATAAGGCGTGCCGTTCACGCGCAAAATATCACGCACAGGCAGGCCCGTTGCTTTGATGATTTCAACAAGCTCGGCGCGCGATGGCGGTGTTTTCAGATATTCAATCACCTCTGGCTCTACACCGGACTGGCGAATAATCTCAAGCGTATTGCGAGACGTGCCGCATTTTGGGTTGTGATAAATTTTGATGGTCATCAATAAAACTCCAAACGAACGATTAGCGCCGTGGCGGCGGTTGCATGGCCTCAATCGGTGTGCCGCCATCTGATACTTCGCTGACACTATCCATGAATTTCTTCATCTGGGTCAGCTCTAAACGCATCTCTCTGATTTGTGGCGCATGTTCATGGGTCATGAGGCGAAGCTCATTTTCCACCGCATCCATGCGGGCTTCCAACTGACCAATGTCATATTGCAACACGTCAAGGCGTTCTAAGATGGCATCAAGCTTATCGTCACTCACGATTAAAGCTCCACACCAAGCGCTTTACCAACGGTGAAGACATCTTTGTCACCACGACCGCAAAGGTTCATGACCAAGATTTGGTCTTTGTCCATTTTCGGTGCGCGTTTGATGACTTCAGCCAAAGCGTGGCTTGGTTCAAGCGCTGGGATAATACCTTCTAAGCGGGTGCAAAGCTGGAATGCTTCCAAGGCTTCTGTGTCCGTGATCGGCACATAGTTCACGCGGCCTGTATCGCGCAGGTATGAGTGCTCAGGGCCAATACCTGGGTAATCGAGGCCCGCAGAGATCGAATGGCCTTCTTTAATCTGGCCATCATCATCTTGCAGCAAATAAGTGCGGTTGCCGTGAAGCACACCCGGTTTGCCGCCTGTGAGCGATGCACAATGCTCTTCCGTATCAAGACCGTGACCACCTGCTTCAACGCCGATGATTTCGATGTTTTCATCATCAAGGAAAGGATGGAACAATCCGATCGCGTTTGAACCGCCACCAATACAAGCAATCAGCGTATCTGGCAGACGGCCTTCAATTTCCATCATCTGCTCACGCACTTCGTTGCCGATAACAGATTGGAAATCACGCACAAGCGTTGGGTAAGGGTGCGGACCTGCGGCTGTACCTATAATGTAGAATGTGTTTTCAACATTGGTCACCCAATCACGAAGCGCTTCGTTCATGGCGTCTTTCAAGGTGCCAGCACCAGCTGTTACCGGATTAACCTCAGCGCCCAAAAGCTTCATGCGGAATACATTAGGAGCCTGACGTTCAACGTCGGTCGCACCCATATAAACGTGGCATGGATAACCAAAGCGCGCGCAAACTGTGGCAGAGGCGACACCGTGTTGGCCTGCACCTGTTTCCGCGATAATGCGGCTTTTACCCATGCGCTTTGCAAGCAGGATTTGCCCCAAGCAATTGTTGATCTTGTGGCTGCCTGTATGGTTCAGCTCATCGCGTTTGAAATAGATTTTCGCGCCACCCAAATGTTCCGTCATACGCTCAGCAAAATAAAGCGGGCTAGGACGGCCTGTATAATGGGTGTTGAGGTGTTTAAGCTCTGCGATGAAGGCTGGATCTTCTTTCGCCTCGTCATAGGCCTTTTCAAGATCAAGGATCAACGGCATCAGCGTTTCGGCGACAAACCGCCCGCCATAAATACCAAAATGGCCGCGCTCATCTGGGCCGGTACGGTATGAATTTGGTTTTTGCACATTCATGGACGTGTACTCTTAAATAGCAGTGTTTCTTTTCACCTACATTGAATCTGGGACGGGGTCCAGTTTTGTCGCAGGATATGGCGTTTTAGAGTGATAAAATCAGCACTTAAGCAGCCCTCGCGTTTTCGATGAAGCGTTTAATCAACGCCACATCTTTGATGCCAGCCCCACTTTCAACACCAGAAGAGACATCCATGCCAAAAGCGCGGGTGGAACGGACAGCATCCGCAACCGTTTCAACACCTAAGCCGCCAGACAACATAAATTCTATATCTTCAGCCAAATGATCCAATATGGTCCAATCAAATGCCGCTCCATTACCCCCAGGCAAAATCGCGTCTTTCGGCGGCTTTGCATCAAGCAGTAAATAATCGGCGACACCATGATAGGGCGCAATTTTCTCAAGGTCTTGGATTGTCGAAACACCAATGGCCTTCATGACAGGCAGCCCATAACGGGTTTTTACTTCCGCCACACGTTCCGCCGTTTCCTTGCCGTGAAACTGAAAAATATCAGGGTTCACATGCGCCATAATATCATCAAGCAATTGATCATCCGCATTAACTGATAGGGAAACGATCTTCGCTTTACCACGCGCAAAATCTGCCAAGGGTTTCGCATCTATTGGTGCCACATTGCGCGGGCTTGGCGGGAAGGTGACAAGACCCACCCAATCCGCGCCTGCATCAATGGCGGTGTTTAAAGTCTCAAGCGTTGAAAGGCCGCAAATTTTGATGATCGTGTTGCTCATGTTTTCTTTTTATCATCAATAATATTCATGGTGGCTACACCGCTTTGGCCAAGCGGGATGGAAGCGAACGGTCCGCCATGGCACATATGCCCCACATCTTGCGGGTCCATTTTTGGTTCTTCAGCCAGAACTTTCTCAGCAAATTGTTCAGCATTGTCTTTTGGTTGGTAGCCAAGGAAATGTGCTTTGTGGTTATCCACCGGTGCGCGATCATTGTTAGACACACCATAAACCACAGAAAAGCCTGTGACAGGTGTATCAATTGAACGCTGGACCAGTTGAACTAAATCATCATAAGAAAGCCACGAGCCTAGCGCGCGGGCGTTATTGACTTGCGCACAAGACAAAATGCGCAGATGCACGCTTTCAAGACCGCGTTTATCCCAGTACATGCTGCCAAGATCTTCGGCAAAGCACTTTGCCAATCCATAAAATGTATCAGGACGGTGGGCGACTTCTGTATCGATGCGCTGATTTTTGGGATGCATGCCAACGGCGTGGATTGAGCTTGCATAAACGACACGCCGAAGCCCGTGTCGGTGAGCTGCTTCCCAAATATTGTAAGCCCCAACGAAATTTGGACCGAGCAATTCTTCAAATGGTGCTTCATCGGCGATGGCCCCGAAATGCACCACCATGTCAGCACCTTCAAGCACCTTCATCATGTCATCTAAAGAGGCAAGGTCACCTTTGATATAGGTTTCACCTTCGTAAAGCTTGCCGATGTCATCAGCGATGTCTGTTGAGACAAGTTCGTCTGCCAATTTGCTCAAAGGTTCCCGAAGATAAGAACCCAAGCGGCCTGCGGCACCCGTGAGAGCGAGTTTTTTGATTGCCATAATAATACTCCAAGTACTGACAAGATAGACGACGTATCAGACAGTTTCATGACCGAATTAGCAAGCGAAAATGATGCCCGTTTTGAACGTTGAAATTTGCTCTATTTTAAGGTTGAAATCATTCTTGAATTTGCAGGCCTTTTCGCCTTCGTCATCGTCTCATCTGCCGTAATCGGCTCAACGATGCAATCCACATTATTGTCTGCAAAAATTTTCCGCGCAAATTCAAACCATGTCATTTCATCGGGCCCGACAAAGTGTTGGACAGTACCAAGTAACTGTCGATCGCCATTCCGCAATTTTTCACAAACCCCAAGAATCCGTTCCGCAATATCCTTAGCATGGGTTGGATTGCCTATCTGATCAGTGACCACTGAGACCTTGCTGTTTTCCTCAGCGAACCTCAACATGTTTGTATAAAAATTCTTCCCGTAAGAACTATAAACCCATGTGGTCCGTATTATGACGAAATCATCTGTTGCATCGCAAACAGCCAGCTCACCTTCTAATTTCGACGCGCCATAGCTGCCAATCGGGTTTGTTTCGTCAGTTGGACGATAAGGGCGATCCAACGTCCCATCAAACACATAATCAGTCGAAATTTGAATGATTACCGCTCCGCACTTCTTTGCTTCTTCAGCAAGAATACCCGGCGCAACGCCATTTACCTGCATCGCCTTTTCAGGCTCATCTTCTGCCCGATCTACTTGGGTGTAGGCGGCGGCGTTGATGATAATATCAGGCTTAACCGTTTGCACAGCCAAGCGCAGGGAACCTTCAACTTCCAAATCAAAGGATATATCCGCGCCCTCGCGTGCGGCAAAAACCAACGATAGGGAAGGATATTGTTCAGCGCAATCGGCGAGACAACGGGCAAGTTGACCCTTTTTTCCTGTTACAAGAACCTTCATAAGTCGCCTTAACCTTTTGCGAGGCCTAATCTCTCATATCCATTTTTCTCGCGGATAGGCCCCCACCACCATTCATTTTCCAAATACCAGTCAATCGTGCTTGATAGGCCATTTTCAAAATCGCGTGCTGGCTCCCAGCCAAGGTCTCGTTTAATCTTTGATGCATCAATTGCATATCTACGATCATGACCGGGCCGATCGCCTACCATTTCAATTAAGTCACGATAGGGTTGACCATTTTGACGCGGTTTCTTTGCATCCAATAAATCGCAAATCATCTGAACGACATTGATGTTTGTGCGTTCAGCATTGCCACCAATATTGTAACTTTCACCACACACACCCTTCGTGGCTACCTTCTCAAGCGCGACCGCATGATCTTCAACATGCAGCCAATCTCGCACATTTTCACCCTTGCCATAGACTGGCAATTTGATCCCGCTCAAAGCATTTAAGGTGACCAACGGAATGAGTTTTTCGGGAAAATGATACGGCCCATAATTATTTGAGCAATTAGAAAGCACCACAGGCAGACCATACGTCTCTCCCCATGCACGCACGAGATGATCAGACGCTGCTTTAGAGGCAGAATAAGGGGATGACGGTGCGTATGGTGTCTCCTCGGTAAAAATGCCGCTATCAAAGGGTAAATCGCCAAACACTTCATCAGTAGAGATATGGTGAAGACGGAACCCATCGCGCTTGGAGCCCTTTAGCCCGTCAAAATAGCCACGTGCTGCGTTTAAAAGCTGGAACGTGCCAACAATATTCGTTTCAATAAACGCGCTCGGTCCATCAATCGAACGATCAACATGACTTTCAGCAGCCAAATGCATGATGATGTCAATGTCGTGCTCAACAAGCAGCTTGCTGATAAGCTCACCATCACAAATATTGGCTTGAATAAACTGGTAGTTGAGTTGGTTTTCGACCGATCCAAGTGAAGCCAAATTGCCAGCATAGGTCAGCTTATCGACATTCAGTACAAAATGATCAGGGTTTGCAGCAAGTTGACGACAAACAGCGGACCCAATAAACCCCGCCCCGCCTGTAATCAAGAAGCGCATTTAAGCCTCCCCGACAGTGAACTTAATATCAGAACTTTCAAGTAATGGCGCATTTTTGTCTTTTTCTGAGAGCTGCATTTGACTTGCAGGCAATGGCCATTCCACGCCAATGGATGGATCATCATAACGAATGGAACGGTCGCAATTTGATGAATAAAAAGCCGAGACTTTGTAAATAACTTCAGTGTTTTCTTCCAACGTCAAAAAGCCATGCAAGAAACCTTTAGGCACGAGGACTTGATTCCATTTTTCTGTTGAAATTTCCACGCCGCACCATTGTTTAAAGGTGGGAGACCCTTCACGAATATCAACCAAGACATCAAAAATGCGCCCTTTTGTCACCCGCACTAGTTTATCTTGCGCGAACGGGTCCAGTTGGCAATGAAGCCCACGTAGCACACCTTTTTGAGCAGAGAATGATTGATTATCCTGCACGAAATCAATGTCGATGCCATTTTCTCGAAATTGGCTCTGATTATAGGTCTCACTGAAGAAGCCTCGGTCATCACCAAACTTTCTTGGGACAATCTCATAGGCGCCTTCTAGGGGCAGTTTTCGAAATTCAACCATTAACCCGCGTCCTGAACACACCGCTCTAAGTAATCACCGTATGGCGTATTATCTAATAGAGCAGCCTGCTTTAGAACGGCTTCAGCATCGATCCAACCATTGTGAAAGGCAATCTCTTCAAGACAAGCGATCTTAACGCCTTGTCTTTGTTCAATGGTACGCACAAAAGCTGATGCATCGTGCAACGAATCAACCGCACCTGTATCAAGCCAAGCATAACCACGGCCAAAACAGGCAACATTCAACATATCTTCGCGTAGATAAGCCAAATTTACATCCGTAATTTCCAATTCACCGCGGGCCGAAGGTTTAAGGTTTTTGGCAATTTCTACGACGTTGTTGTCATAAAAATAAAGCCCGGTTACCGCCCAGTTCGATTTTGGTTTTTCAGGCTTCTCTTCAATGGTTTGTGCCTTAAAATTCTCAGAATCAAAGCTTACAACTCCATAGCGTTCTGGGTCTGCAACTTGGTAGGCAAAAACAGAGGCTCCATTTGTTTGTTCAAGGCTTGCTCGAAACAGTTCACGAAGTCCCGCACCGTAGTAGATATTGTCACCCAGAATTAGGGAACATGGATCATTTCCGACAAAATTTTCACCAATTACGAAAGCTTCGGCAAGGCCATTAGGTTCTGCTTGTTCAGCGTATGAGATGGAAATACCGAGTTGTGATCCATCACCAAGCAAGGCCTCAAATAGTGGTAAGTCGCGGGGTGTTGAAATCAGCAAAATATCTCTGATACCCGCTAGCATATAAACACTGAGCGGATAATAAATCATCGGCTTGTCATACACGGGTAACATCTGTTTGGAGATTGCAAGTGTAGCAGGATAAAGGCGCGTGGCACGGCCACCGGCAAGTATAATGCCTTTCATAAACGATTGCGCCTTTCAACCCAAATTAAAATCATTATTGGTCTATTTTGTTCAATTAAGCTTGTCAATTTTATGACGCAGCTTTTGAAATGCATTATAAAAAACACAAACCTTATGGTTACACCTTTGCAAATCAAGTTTGTCTTTTATAAACTTATCACGATCTGGCCGAAATTGATCATTTTCTTTCTGAAGCCTCTTTCATTCCTTCAGCCGAAAAGTCATATCGCCTAGGCTTACCCTTTATCTCTGCAATTTTTTCAACATTGGATAAGCGATTTTATAATGTTCGTAGGCTGCATTGTAAGCTTCGACAAGTGTTTCATCTGGTTCGATCACGGTTGCGACTTCAGGCTTGGTTAGCACCGTTTCAGGATCAGCATTGCTTGCCGCCAATTGCCCTAAACGTGCCGCACCAAGTGCTGCGCCAAACTCACCACCAGCTGGCAGTTTGAGCGGTATGTTGAGAACTGTTGCGATCAATTTGAGCCAATAATGAGAGGCGCTGCCACCGCCAATCGCAAACAGAGACTTAGGGTTCGCCCCCGTCGCACGGAGAGCCTCCAGACTATCCCGCAAACCAAATGCAACACCTTCCAGTACAGCACAGGTCATTTCTTGATGTGATGTCGTCAAGGTGAGGCCAACGAAGGAAGCTCTAATCTCAGAATCATTGTGGGGTGTTCGCTCACCAGATAGATAGGGCCAAAATTGCACAGAACTTGGTGGCTTTAGATCATTGCCAAGATCAGCGGTGAGGTCGGCAGGTTTGCGTCCAACGTTTTTTGAAAACCAGTTTAAGCAATCGGTCGCCGATAGCATAACGCCCATTTGATACCAGCGCTCAGGTATAGCATGGCAAAATGTGTGAACGGCGGTTTCTGGCGCCGGCGAACAGGCGTCTCTTGCAACCAGAAGAACCCCCGACGTACCCAGCGAGACGAAGCCCTCATTCTCCTTCAAGGCACCAATACCACATGCAGCAGCGGCATTGTCTCCAGCGCCACCAGCAATAATGACATCCTCAATCAGTCCCCATTTGGATTTAAGGTCTGGTCGTAGAGTGCCCGCATTGTCGCTACCTTCAACAAGACGCGGCATTTGTTCAAGCCGCATACCACTTAATGAAAGAAGCTCTTTTGACCATCGGCGTTCACGAATGTCGAGCCATGAGGTTCCAGCGCTATCAGACATGTCAGCAACGCAATCACCTGTAAGATACAGGTTTAAAAAGGCGGCAGGCAGGAGAACTTTATGTACTTTGGTGTAGGTGTCAGGCTCATTCACTTTCACCCACTCAAGCTTTGGTGCGGTGAAGCCTGGAAAAACGATATTCCCACTTAATTCGCGCATGGAAGCAAGGCCATCTAGCCGGGCTGCTTCTTTCATCGAGCGTGTATCATTCCATAAAATACAAGGGCGCAAAGGTTCGTTGTTTTGATCAATCAGTGTTGCGCCATGCATGTGGCCAGCAACCCCGATGCCTTTGATGGTTTGGAACTCGGCGTGATTTTCACTCAATTCAGCAATGGTCGCTTCAAGAGCATCGATCCAATGTTGTGGATCCTGCTCTGACCAGCCGTCATGTGGATGGCTAACATCATAATGCATTTCGGCGGAGGCAATCGTTTGACCTTCTTCATCCTGAAGCAATGCCCGCAGGCCAGATGTTCCAAGATCAATACCAAGATAACTCATTCAATCCCACTATCATATCTAGTCGTATTTCAATTCGTATTGTTCAAGGGTATATGAAATCAAGGGATGGACAAGCAACCCTCAAATCTTTAACCACCTCAATTGAGGTTAGAGCCTTTTTAGAAGTTATGCACGTGACAGAACCCACCAAAACAGAGCATCAAGCCGTTCACCCTAGAAATTTCAGAACCCTAACCGATGCCCTTGATTTCGCTGAGCAGGCAGAAACGGGGATGAATTTTTATGCGGGACGTGGCGAACTGGTTGAATCCGTGCTTTATCGTGATCTTGCAAAAGAAGCGTCAAAGATCGGCCGCAAACTCCTTGCAAAAGGACTAAAGCCTGGAGACCGGGTCGGACTTGTTGCCGAGACCGAAGCTGATTTTGCGCGCGCTTTCATGGGGTGTCTTTATGCCCATTTGGTTCCCTGCCCCTTGCCTCTACCAATCGCCTTCAGTGCATCAGGCGCTTATGCCGAAACCTTAAAGCGCGTCCTTGATGTTGCAGATGCGTCAGCCATTATTGTTGCCTCACAATACCAAGGGCTCTTAGAAGACCTTCTTAAAGGCTACGATTTCAAATTCTTCCAGTCCGTTGGGGAATTAGGGCAAGAAATGGCCGATTTGCCGAGCGAAAGCCCGAAAGACGATGATCTTGCCTATATCCAATTCTCATCTGGCACGACAAGCATCCCAAAAGGGATCGCCGTTTCCCATAAAGCAATGATGGCGAATATTGATGGTATGGTCAGCCATGCTCTTGAGCTTGGCTCTATGGATCGCGGGGTGAGTTGGCTTCCGTTCTATCATGATATGGGTTTAGTTGGCTGCATGCTGCTGCCGATCGCCAGTCACATGTCTATCGATTATCTTCCAACACGTGACTTCATTAGACGGCCTGCCCTTTGGGTTACGCTCATGAGCCGGAACAAAGCCACGCTCACTTATGCGCCGACCTTCGGTTATGATCTGGCAGCCAAGCGTAAGCCCAAAATTGATGACCTTGATCTGTCAAACTGGCGTATTGCGGGACTTGGTGGCGATATGATCAAATCTGATAGCATTAAGGCTTTCATTGACAGTTATAAGCCACATGGATTTCGTGAGACTAATTTTCTTGCAAGCTATGGCATGGCGGAAATGGCCCTTGGCGCTACTTTTGAAAAGCTCGATCACGGGCTTCATAGCGAGCGGCTGGATCTGAACATCCTCGAAGAAGGCATGGCATCTATAACCGATGCAAGCACGCCTAATTCACGCGAATTCGTCTCATGCGGTGCCATACTACCAAATCATGAAGTCGAGGTGAGAACGGCGGCTGGTGCGATTGCGCCAGAGCGTACTATCGGTACGGTTTTTTTAAAAGGCCCAAGCGTTATGCAATGCTATTATGGCAATGTAGAAGAAACTGCCAACACGCTTGATCAAGATGGCTGGCTCAACACCGGTGACCTTGGCTATCTCGATAATGGCAATTTGACACTAACAGGCCGCGCTAAAGACCTCATTATAATTAATGGTCGTAATATTTGGCCGCAGGATATTGAATGGTCCATAGAGCGATCTGTCGACGGTGTAAAAGAGGGTCGTGTCGTCGCATTTAACGGGCTTCCAGACGCGAGTAATGACGAAGAAATTGTCTGCGTTGTCGCAGAATTTCGTTCCAAAGATGAGAGTGAACGTACCCGTTTTAAACGAGAAATCGAGGCCTTCATCAAATCATCATTTTCCGTCGCACCGATTGTGGCCCTTTCCGCCTCAGGTCTTTTGCCTCGCACATCATCTGGAAAACTAAGCCGCACCAAAGCTCGGGTCATGTTCTTTAACAAAGCCTTCGATTAATAGCGCGAGCGGTGTCATCATTAGCGTCAATGCGATAGCAAGTTATAAATCTATGTAACAGTTGTCACATAACATTCACAATTTAGGAAAAATTGCAGGCCATTGCTTGATTTTTGATCAGTCGTAGATTAGAAACTCGAGGTCGTCTTAGAGCGGCCGAATAAGTGTAACGATGGAAGAAAGACAGCGCTTTGCCTCATGTAGTTTTATTAAGCGCCGGCCAAGGTAAACGCTTATCCCCCCTAACAGATGAAAAACCGAAATGCTTGATATCCATTGCAGGCAAAACACTGCTTGAATGGCAACTTCAAGCCATAGAAGCTTGTCATCTGGAAACAGGAAATATCGACGGGGTCACTATCATTGTCGGTTTCGAAGCAAAGTCTGTCGAAGCTATTGTCAATGTTAAATCAATATCGCTGCCAGTAAATTGTATTTACAATCCTTTTTACACCGTTGCTGACAATATTAGCTCCTGCTGGTCTGCTCAGCATTTATTGAAATCGGGTTGTATTTTGATCAATGGCGATACATTGTTTGACCGTCGCATATTGGCTAAGCTTCTGAATAAGAATGATAATTCTATTACTGTGACGATTGATCACAAAGAGCATTATGACAGCGATGATATGAAGGTTACGCTGGAAGGCGAACGGTTAAGCCGGATCGGCAAAACGCTTACAGATAATATAGATGGCGAGTCCATTGGTATGCTGCGCTTTCAAAAAGAGGGCGGCGCGACCTTCGTTAAAGAGATGGACGGCTTACTTCGAGATCCCGCATCATTGCGCCTTTGGTACCTAAGTGTTATTGATCGTCTCGCTTCAAAGTGTGACATTGGGGTAATGTCTATTGATAATCTGCCATGGCAGGAGGTTGATTATCCTCACGATTTAGTAGCCGCTGCGGATCGTTTGAAGGAATTTGACTGGAACCACAAAAGTAACAAATCGGGGATGGAAGTTTCAACTGCTACAACTGGCAGTCAGAAAAAATGAGTGAAAGCGCGATTGCAAAACGCACCTTAGAGCTTTTAAATGCTCATATGGAAGCGGGGTCCAGTGCAAATCTGGACACAAAGATATTGGCAGATACCACTATGGACTCTGTGAAAGTAATGGATTTGCTGCTTGAACTTGAAGACGAATTTGACATCACAATTCCCCTTAATAATCTGGCAGAAGCGGAGACCGTCGGAGACCTTATTGAGGAATTTGAGAAACTTTAATGAATGGGAACGTCGTAGCAATCTGTTGTATAACGCGTGAACATTGTAATTGGACTGAAGAAGAATATGGGCATTAAAGAGCGATTAGC
>CAZKKW010000029.1:0-24883 GCA_964553335.1 uncultured Hyphomicrobiales bacterium
CTGAAACTGGCCAACTTGTCGGACTTGAGGCTTTGGCGCGCTGGATGCATCCAGCAAAGGGTGTTTTGGGGCCAGCAAGTTTCTACGCAGCTCTCGAGGACCCAGAAATCTCAGCATTGCTTGGCAAAGAAATGATCCGCCTTGTAACAGGGCATATGGGCAATTGGAAAGCAGACAAAGTTCCTTTCAATTACGTCGGCGTTAACATCAATGATGGCGACCTTGATCGTAAAGGCTTTGTTCTTGAAACAGCAAAAGCGATTGCAGATAACGGACTTTATGGGCCTAATTTATCTCTAGAAGTCAGTGAAAACTGTATTTTTGGCGATAAAAAAGATGACTATTTTGAGAAGCTAAATCTTCTCAAAAATGCCGGATGCCGCATTGCATTGGATGACTTTGGTACAGGGTACTCCTCTATCAGCCAATTGAAGCAAGTGCCCTTTGATACTGTCAAAATCGACCGCTCCTTCATTACTGAGATTGATCAAAACAAAAATGATCGTGCGATTGTAAAAGCATTGACTGACTTGAGCCGCTCAATGAACTTTAAGCTGATTGCAGAAGGTGTTGAGACTGACGAACAATTGGAAACAACCAAGGAGCTTGGCGTTTCGCTCATTCAGGGTTTCTTGTATGCAGAGCCAATGCCGATGTCAGAAGTTCCAAGTTTCATCAAAACAACACAGAGATCAGTCATGCCGGTTCAAATGGCGGGCTAACGAAAAGGGTCAAGCAAAAGGTACAGCTAGCCCTTGTAGAGTTCGCTTTCTACACCAAGGTAGCCATCCCACGCGAACCAATAAGCAACATGGCCTGCAACACGGGCGAGCTCTTCGCCGTTTGGTCCAATCAGAAAATCTTCCGAGAGTTTCCAGTCACCAGCTTCTGACTTGATAACACCATCAGCGCTGCCAACGTCGAATGTTTGATCCCCACGCTGATAAGCACGAACCGTGCGGGTTTCTGCATCACCAACAAGCACAATATTTTGGCCCGCCATTGTGTCATTGATAATTTTCTTGTCGCGGAAAGCCTTTATCGGCCATGCTTTCGCCGCGCCAAAATCGCGAATGCCAAACACAAATTCTTTGCGCTTTACCTCACTCTCGTCCCGCACAAGCGTCGGGAACATCAAATTCGGGCTTGAGAAATATTCATTGTAAACAACGCCGGAGCCATAATCACGCAAATGGCCCGTGTCCAAAGACAACACTTTGGTGTTGGGGTGCTGTTTGCGCCATGCTTCCCACGATGTGATTGTCACAGGGCGGATCTTCAACTTAATGTTTTCATCCACCAATTTGCCGGCAACAGGCTCACCCGTGAACTGGTTCCAAAGTGAGTTGGTTTCGCGGTCAAACATCAGTTTGTTTGAACGATATAAAAAGCCTGACGAGCCAAACACCAAAGGCTTTTCGCGGCCTTCTAACTGAGTTTCAAATAAAATGCCTGCCCCGCACAATGTGCAATAGGCCAGAGCAACAGGGACGCCGCCAATCACTTCATTGAACATTTCGTGCCAGCCCATAACCCGCAGCGGATAAGCCCGTACATCACCGTTGATCTCAACACCAAAAACCAAGTCAGTATTGAGCATATAGCCTGCGTCTTTTGCATCCACGAGTTTTGGATTGTCGAGCGAAGGAATGCCATCAACCCGCACACCGCCCCAGGTGATTTCCTCAAGGCGTATTTTCATCTTTTCGCGGGATGAATATTTCGGGTCAAAGAACTGTTCGAATTTCGGGTCGATATTGTAAAAGAACCGCAGTTTTATCGTGCGATAGCTTTCATGGGGCACAATTTCAGGGTGCGCTTCCTGCCACAGCATTGCATCACGCCATGTCACAATCTCAGTTCCTGTTAGCTTAGATAAAGCAGCAGCCATTGGCTTATAATCTCCGCCAATACGCAGCATCATAACAAGGGTTGGAATAATATCTTTATCACCACGAGCAACCAATTTGTCCAATGCATCAAGGCGTTCATCCTGCGAACCGATCAAAGCCAGCATAGAGAGGTCTTCAATGGACTTTTCAACAAGCAGTTCAACTGGAACACCGCTATCACTCGATTGAGCCGCAGCCCGATCAACCAAGAAGGCAGTTGCAGAAGCGGCAATCAAAGATGCCGTCACCAACGCTCCAGCGCGTGATAGCAAAACAGATTTCAATCGTTGGAACATTCATTTCTCCCAAAAGGCTCAAGGCCTCAGTCATTTTGCTATATAATACAACACCCACACATTAAGATGTAAGAGCAGCCAGTCTCGTCTCACGTGCATGTGTATGAAAGTGAAAAACCCGGCTGACCAAAATCAACCGGGTTCAAAATTTCTAAATTCAAAAGCAATGCTTAAGCAGCAGCTTCTGCTAATTTGCGCTCAAGTTGACGCTTGATCAATTTCGCACGGTCAGAAAGCTCAGCTTCTTTTGCTTTCGCAAGGAAGAGGTCCAAACCACCACGGTGTTCAACGGTACGCAGAGCACTTGCAGAAACTTTCAATGAAAACTTTTGATCAAGCGCTTCACTCATCAAAGTTACATTACAAAGATTAGGCAAAAAACGGCGACGCGTTTTGTTTTGTGCGTGGCTGACATTGTTGCCAGACATTACAGCCTTGCCAGTAAGTTCGCAGCGGCGAGCCATATCTCTATCCTTTTTTAGTTCACATAAGCGGGCAATTGCTTCGCTTGATTTCTTGGTTTGACAGTCGGCACGGTGCAGCAATCAAAATTGAAAGTCGGCATCGACGCGTGACAATGTCGGAAAATTTTGCCGTTCATACGAGCTAGCTGCCAATTCGTCAAGCAAGAACAGCAGATTCACCGCACATCATGATGGATTTTTCTACAATTCCCGCTTTCAACGCGAACCAGCCCACCCCATACCATAAATTTTGTCTATAAAACCATTGTTGGTTGTCATATATTAACCTTATTCCGTGAATACTGCGGAATAAGGTTAATACGATTTTTATAGAAGGTTCGCGGGTCTTTGTCGTTCGTCTCGATCAAGCATTACATAAAAAAATCAGCTCAACTGTTAGCGGTAACACCGCTTTTAGTAGCGCCTGCTGGACAAAGCTTTGCAGCTGACACAGTTCGTGTCTTCACCAAGTATGGTATTACGATTGCAGGCATCCCTGTTGGCAATGCGCGCGTCAACACTGTTTTTAACGGCAAGAATTTCAAAATCTCCGCAAATGGACGCACCGCTGGTGTCAGCCGTTTGGTGTCCGATGGACGTGGAACACTCCATGCAGAGGGCGTTGTCGGAAAAAACCGGGTATTTCCACGCCAATTCAGCATGGACACAGTGGATGACAAACTCGTCACCAAGGTGCGCATGTCGATGTCTAAAGGCGACATAAAGCGCCTGCTTGCCGCCCCACCACTGTCAAAGCGTCCGGATCGCATTCCGGTTTTGAAAAAACATTATCGTAGCATTTTAGACCCACTTTCAGCGTTTATGGTTCCGCTTGATAGTGACGGGAAAATCGAACCTGCCAAAGCATGCAACAGGACAATTCCTGTTTTTGACGGATGGCAGAGATTTAATGTCCGCTTATCTTTCAGCACAACAAAAAATGCGAACCTAGGTGGTCGTGACGGTTACAACGGCCCTGTTGTGGTTTGCAAAGCCCGCTACATACCAATTGCTGGTCACCGCCCTACGAGAAGCACCACCGTATATTTAGCAAACAACAAAAACATGGAATTATGGCTGGCTCCTATAAAAGGCATACCAACTTTAGTGCCCGTTAATATAAAAATCGGCACGAAACTCGGCTTCCTCACTTTGTCAGCTAATATTTTCCAAGTTGCTGGCTTAGATACGGCGTCATCGCAATAAAATAAGCAGACACTTCAGCGAAATTGGACAAGTCAGCCTTGCCCTTTGCAAAGCCGCCATTTGCTTGCCCTCATCCCATTTGCACTTCTCAAAATAACCATTGATTCAGCAGAACATAGGTTTTGCCACCTGTTAAACTGTGCGCATCAACTGGCAAGCCCTCTAAACGTGGCTTTCTTCATTGTCGGCTATATAAATTTTCGAAAATTCGCCTTTATGCGCGATCATTGTCGGACAACTGTGCCAAACTAATACAGATTTTAGAAATTATATTAATTGAAACAACGCTGTATTCGATTTTCTCCAAGACCAATAGACAATCAGAACACACCTACCCACTAGACCTTGTAGGAACAGAACGGGAAACCGATTGGTTCTCCTGATTCGGACAGGGTTTGTTCACGGGTTGCTCCGAAGTGTTAAAAAACACCAGAAAGCCCGCACCCCATCATCAACTTTTCATAAAGATTTTAGTGCCTGCCCATGAAAGCTTTGAGCAACACAGTTGAACGCCCAATTAACCTTTTAAAGCCCGTTTAAGCTTACTCATTTTCCCAATTAGTAATCAGCCCGTGCCAAACCACAGCATCTGGTGGTGAACAAATCATATACTTGGAAAATCTCCTGATTCGGACAGGGTTTGTTCTCTCATTGGACTGTTCGTTAAAAGAAGGGATGACGTGCTGAGACAAGGATTAAGACTTTAAAAATAAAATTGCCTCGCTGTGAAACACCTTGAATAAATTGGTTAACGTTTCATTTTAAAAAACCTATATATTTGAATCACTTAGATTCAATATATAGCTTTAATAGCGAAGTGATTCACAAGATATTGCGAAGAACAAGGCGTGAACTTCTTTGAATCACTGATTCGGGCATGGTTTGTTCCTGCCTCGTTCCATTGTTTAATAAGTGGCCCATTTTAACCGAATAAAATCGCCATTGCCCAAAGTTTTAGCTTGCGCTCAACAGGCGGTATGTTTCAATTTGAAACTGCCCGTATTCCACGTCATTTCACTTATGTACGATATCAATCAGCCCCGCCTCTCAACCACCACAGGACACGACGAAACCGTCCGGGTTGCTTCTGCGCGCGGTGTAACGGCAGTGCTCGGGCCGACGAATACCGGCAAAACACATCACGCCATTGAACGGATGGTCTCCCACGAAACTGGCATTATGGGACTGCCGCTGCGTCTGCTAGCGCGCGAAGTCTATACCAAGGTCGTCGCGAAAGTTGGCGAGCATAATGTAGCGCTTGTAACGGGCGAAGAGAAAATTGTGCCAGACATGCCGCGCTTTTGGATTTGCACCGTGGAAGCAATGCCGCTTGATTTGACCGTGAATTTCATCGCGATTGATGAGGTACAACTGGCTCACACGCTCGAACGGGGCCACATCTTCACCAACCGCATTTTGAATATGCGCGGTTCGAACGAGACCTTGCTGCTTGGTGCCTCAACCGCAAGACCTGTTCTAGAAGAGCTCATCCCCGGCCTCAATGTTATCACCCGCCCGCGCATGTCTGAACTATCTTATGTCGGCGCAAAGAAAATTTCTCGCCTGCCCAGACGTTCAGCCATTGTCGCGTTTTCCAGCCAAGATGTTTATGCAATCGCTGAGCTTATCCGCCGTCAAAGTGGTGGTGCGGCCGTGGTTCTTGGCAGCCTCAGCCCCCGCACCCGCAATGCACAGGTTGAACTCTTTCAAAACGGTGATGTCGATTATCTGGTCGCAACAGATGCCATCGGCATGGGCTTAAACCTTGACGTCAACCACGTCGCCCTTGCCGCCATGCAAAAGTTTGACGGCTTCCAATTTCGAAACCTGACACCCGCAGAACTTGGCCAAATCGTTGGCCGCGCAGGGCGACACACCCAAAACGGCACCTTTGGTGTCACATCACGCGTTGAGCCTTTTGATGAAGGGCTTGCAGAACAACTAGAAAGCCATGTTTTTGAACCATTGAAGGTATTTCAATGGCGCACCAGCAAGCTTGATTTTTCTTCTATGCGCGCTCTACGCGATAGTTTTGATGCAGCCCCCACCTCACCACGCCTTGTAAAAGCGCCTGTTGGCGACGACATCACAACCCTTGAAGCGGCCATGCGCGACAACGAAACGCGCGACCTAACCGCAAACGCGGATGATGTGGAGAGATTGTGGGATGTGTGCTGTTTGCCAGATTATCGCAAAATTGCCCCTGCCGAACACGCCGATTTAGTGCTAACAGTCTTTGGACAGTTACAAAAACACGGCACAATCAAAGAAGATTGGTTTGCAAGTCAAATTGCACATGCTGATCGACTTGACGGGGACATCGACACATTATCTAACCGTATCGCACATATACGCACTTGGACTTATCTTGCAAATCGACATGATTGGCTCGAAAACTCTACACACTGGCGAGATGAGACGCGCCAAGTAGAAGATCGCCTTTCTGATGCATTACATGATAAGTTGACCCAACGTTTTGTAGACCGACGCACCAGCGTTTTGATGAAGAAATTGAGAGAAAGCACAATGCTCGAAGCTGAAATAACCCCTGATGGTGATGCAATTGTAGAAGGGGAGAACATTGGCAAACTTGAAGGTCTGAGGTTTTCGCCGGACCCATCCGCCAGTTCTGGCTCAGAAGCCAAAACCGTACGTGCTGCCGCTCAAAAAGCATTGGCAAGCGAAATCGAAAAACGCGCTGAGCGTATTGCAAAAGCGCCCAACGAAGCTTTCGTTCTTTCTTCAGATTACACGATCCGATGGCTCGGCGCCGTTATCGCCCGCGTTACTGCCAGTGACGATTTTCTTGCACCCAACTTCATTGTGCTTGCCGATGACCAACTAACCGGCCCAGCGCAAGAAAAAGTCACAAACCGTCTGCGGTTGTGGCTGGATAATCAAGTCGCAACTGTGTTGCAGCCCCTTGTGGATCTTAGGAAAGCCGAAGGCTTGGAAGGTCTCTCCCGCGGTATCGCGTTTCAATTGGCTGAAAATTTCGGGGTGATTGACCGTCGGGAGATCGCCAATGACATTCAAAACCTCGATCAAACAGCCCGTGGGTCTTTGAGAAAATTGGGCGTGCGGTTCGGCGCTTATCACATTTTCATCCCTATTTTGCTGAAACCAGCGCCCGCCTCTTTGGTGGCGATGTTATGGGGCTTGAAAGAAGAGCAAACAGACAATCCGGGCATTAGCGAAGTGCCATCCATGTCTGCTGCGGGGCGCACATCGTTTGAAAGCAACCCCGAAATTCCAGCTGACCTTTACCGTGTTGCAGGCTTTAAAGTGTCAGGCGGCCGCGCTGTTCGTGTGGATATTCTTGAAAGATTGGCTGATATCATCCGTCCGCTTATCTCGTGGAAACCGTCAGAGACCGAGCCGACACCGCCAGATGGTGCCCTTAATGAGTTTGGCTTTACCGTTACTGTCGCCATGACATCATTGCTTGGCTGTTCTGGTGATAATTTTGCGACCGTCTTAAAATCACTCGGCTACCGCGTAGAACGCCGCGAAGTGCCTGTTGAAGACAACAAAGCAGAAGCAAAATCTGAAACACCAGTGTCTGAAACTGAAGCAGCCAACGAAGAGACGCCAAGCGAGCTGCCAGATGAAATTTCTGAAGTTCCAGAAATTAAAGCGGCTGAAACAACCGAAGAAACACCCGCGGAAGCAGAAGGCGAAAAGACCGAAGAAGCAGGCCCGAAAATCCTAGAAATCTGGCGACCGCAACCCGCTAAGCACGGTAATCAGAACCGCCCGCGTGAAAACGCAAATAAAGGTGGCAAGGGCAAGCCACGGTTCAATAAAGGCAACAATGACGGTAAAGGCGGCGGAAAAGGTAAGCGACCACCAAAATCGTCCAAGCCTGATCACAGCAGCAAGCCAAAAGAAAAGAAGATCGACCCAGATTCACCTTTTGCAAAATTGGCAGCCTTAAAAGACGGATTGAAAAAGTAACCGCCTATGAGCACACCCGCCAGCCCGAAGATCAGAATTGATAAATGGCTTTGGTATGCGCGGGTGTTAAAAACACGGTCGTTGGCTTCAAAAGCCGTTCAAGCCGGACACATCCGTGTCAACCGCAACAAGGTCACATCAGCAAGCCACGGGCTGAAAGTGGATGATGTGCTCACCATCTCTTTAAATAACCGCGTTCGGATTTTGAAAGTAGAAGAACTCGGCACGCGGCGCGGACCAGCGCCGGAAGCAGCCCAGCTCTATGAAGACCTCACCCCTGTTCCAGACAAATCGACACACTCTCAAATATCAGACAAAACACCCTCACCTGAAAGACGCCCTGATAAACGAGAACGGCGGCAAATTGAGGCCTTTAAAGGAGAATTTCGCTAAAGGTCCGCATCGTTGGTCGCGATGTTAGAAAAATATATTGCTTTTCTCCTCACGTGCAGAATATCTCACCCTTGAGTTTCAAACCAAAACCCGATAAACGCGGCGGGACAACTTTCAATCCCCCGCAAAATGGCGGCTATAGTTTAAGCGGCAATAATATCAGGAGAACACCGTGACATACATCGTGACG
Source organism: uncultured Hyphomicrobiales bacterium (assembly GCA_964553335.1). Classification (GTDB taxonomy): domain Bacteria; phylum Pseudomonadota; class Alphaproteobacteria; order Rhizobiales; family JACESI01; genus JACESI01. Next base: position 8,399 of record CAZKKW010000029.1, read on the forward strand.
GACAATTGTATTAAGTGCAAATACACTGACTGCGTGGAAGTCTGTCCTGTGGACTGCTTTTACGAAGGCGAGAACATGCTCGTTATCCATCCAGACGAATGCATTGATTGTGGTGTTTGCGAACCTGAGTGCCCTGCTGAAGCGATTAAACCGGATACAGAGCCTGGTCTTGAAGATTGGTTGAAGATCAATACTGATTACGCTGAGAAGTGGCCCGTTATAACCGTCAAGAAAGATCAATTGCCAGAAGCAGAAGAGTTTGATGGCAAGAAAGATAAATACAAACAGTATTTTTCCGAGGCACCAGGCGACGGTGATCAATAGGTTACTCGCTATAACAAGCACAACCCAATTTCACGCGTAGGTTGAAAGGTTAATTTTCCTCGCGATTAACTTGTGTAAATCAATCGTTAATATTTGACGCTTGTTAACCATACCTGCTCACATCCGGTGTGCGGCGCACATAATCTTTGATTTTTAACGATTTTTATGGTATGCATGGGGATAATAGCAAAGTTACACCCTGTCTAGAAAGTTTAACAGCGGAAATAAATCCCACCAATTCGTTAAAATTTTAACGCTCCTTCCCAATCATGAATGGGGCGCATGGATCGCTTTCACTTTGCTCATAATTTGCAGAAGCCTTAGGGAAACCTTCGGCAAACAGGAGTATATTCTTTAATGGCTACGACTAAGAAAACAACACAGCGCCAAGGTTTCAAAACAGGTGAATTCATTGTTTATCCCTCACATGGCGTTGGTAAAATTGTCGGCATCGAAGAACAGGAAATAGCAGGTCTAACACTCGAACTATTCGTCATCGAATTTGAACAAGACAAAATGGTCCTTCGGGTTCCAACAGCGAAAGCTGATTCAGTTGGCATGCGTAAAATCTCAAGCGACGAAATTATCGCGAAGGCTCTTAAAACACTTCAAGGCCGCGCTCGCGTTAAACGCACCATGTGGAGCCGTCGTGCGCAGGAATATGAAGCCAAGATCAACTCTGGTGACCTTGTGTCTGTTTCAGAAGTTGTTCGCGACCTCTTCCGCGCTGAAGATCAGCCTGAGCAATCTTACTCAGAGCGTCAACTTTATGAGCAAGCCCTCGATCGTATGGCCCGCGAAATCGCAGCCGTTGAAAAACTGTCTGTAACTGAAAGCATTCAAAAGATCGAAGTAAATCTTGCAAAAAGCCCGCGTCGGGGTGCGAAAGCAGCTGCTGAAGCAGGGACAGCAAATGACGAAGAAGGTAAGCAAAAAGAAGCTGCTGCTTAAAAGCTTCTTTTAAGAGACAAAATTACTAAAACCCAGTTTGGTATTCCAAGCTGGGTTTTTTATTTTCAAACCTGAAATTTGAGAATGAAAAGAAATACGCGGCACAACTGGCTAGCCAGAATTTCCATCATAGATCACTTTGACCAATGACCCTGCTTCCAGTTTTTGTCCACGCTTCAAACCGTTTAAAACCATGAAAGCTTCAGGCGGGTTTGCCACCAATCCGCGCATTGAGCCTGAAAGACTATTAACACTGTCTGAGCGTTTCACTTTCACAATCCGAATGCGTAATGGTGACAGGCGTCTCGCTTCTGCCTGTGACAAAGTTCTAAAACTCGCCACAGTGGAACTCACCGCGCGATCAAACAAGGTCGATGGTGCTTGCGTTGCAAAAATCATCCGATAAGTCGATGTCGCTGACCTGATAACCGTGATCTTGAAACTCCAGCTATTCACAACCGCTGTCGCAGAAGCGGCTTCAGATCCATTGACCGTGAAAGACTGGATCGAATTAGGATCAAGGCCGTTTAACCAACCAGACCTCAAATATTGCGGCAGAGAAACACTCGCGGGCAGATCAACTCCATCAAAGCGAACGGCATCCCCATTACCCGCTGTGGCGAGAACAGCTTCTCTCGTGTTTTCAATCACATAACCGCTTGGAACTGAGAAAGTGAAAAGCAATTGCGGATGGAAAAAGGAACGGTCCCGAACAAAACCTTCCGCCGGATCATCACCAAAAATCATGCTATCAATCGACTGCAGATAGGCTTGTTTATCGCTCGATCCAAATCCTGGCGCACCAAATTGTCTGGCAGCAGCCCGCGCTTTTTGAATGCGGCTTGGTGTTGAAGGATGGGATGATAGAAAATTCGGGCCATCATTCGTTTTTGCGACCGTTGCCGTGGCTCGATAGCTTTGATAATTCGCCATCGTTTCCAAAAATCTGGAAGCCGCAAAGGGGTCATATCCTGCAAGCGCCGAATTTTTCACACCCACCAGATCGGCGTCTAATTCTTGTTGCTGCGTAAAAGCTGCAAAAGCTAATTGTCGTTGCTGACGAATTGATTCAATGGTTGAGGTATCACTGATCACCCCTTGAACTGCCTTTGCAACAATTTCGCTTTTGCGGGCTTGTTGCAGTCTTTGTTGTCCATGTTGGCTTGTGACATGCGCCATTTCATGCGCCAAAACGGCAGCCACTTCAGAGCCATCGTTTGCCAATGCGATCAACCCACGCGTGATATACAAAAACCCACCAGGTAGCGCAAAGGCGTTGACCGTGGGCGTATTCAATATGGTAATTTGAAACCGTTGTGACGGATCCTCTGATTTTGCAACAAGCCGCGAGACAATCTGCGCCAATTGGTTTTCAACCTGACGGTTCGTATAAACACCGCCATAAGCCGCGATAATCCGTTTATTTTCTTTTTGTGAAGCCTTAACAAGCGCGCTGTTGGTTCGTCTTTTGGGCACAGGCAACGCGGGTTTGGGCGCATTAATCGCAGTCCCATTGATGGTTGATGACGGTCCATTGGAAATTTCAGGGCCACCACGAAAAACGCCAAGGTCTGAACAAGCAACAAGAAACAGCGCAACGCCGCACGTAAAAAACCCGCGGGCCAAAAGCCCACGGCTACGCAAGCCGCGTGGTCTATCAAAGGAGGAATGCTTCGTCACTCGCTGAGCATCTCCATCTGCGTCAGATGGTCAATCCGCATACTCGGGCCATAATACAAGTCCAAAAATCCCCTCAACTTTACCTGCTGACCTGTTAAATTGGAATTCAAATTCACATTACTTTCGAATGTTTTACTTACCAAAGGCGAAAGATAGGCAGTAAAATCTTTTTTCCAATCGTCACCAAAGTTGATTGAAACGCCACGCCTCGTGCGACGGACTTCACTAACAACACCCCGAACAATCACGAATTCACCCTCCAAATCCCACAATTTCGGACTATTTGCTGATAAAACCGGAGCAATTCCAGCTCGTCTTCCTAACCCGAATGTAGGTTCTTTTGGTGTCATTACAATCAACTCAGCCCGAATTCGATCAAAATCACAATGAGATGCAAAAGTTTTTCTCAATTGAGGGTCCGGCATATAGACGGCAGCACCCGAGCGAACGAGCGTTTCTTGAACGAGATGAGGCGGCCCACTTTCTTTTTTAATGAATAAAAACGCCGGTTCTCGGCTATAGCGATCCCTCGGCCCGCTGGTCAAAATACGGGTTTCCTGCCCCTTTATCATTTGCCTTATTTGCAAGAGTGTTTGCGAGGAAAGCGTTCCTGTTTCTTTATCAAGTGGGAAGAATAAGTCAGCAAGCTTTAAGCGTTGCCCGTCTTTCAAAGTAAAAACGCCATGGTCATCTATGTTGATGATTTTTGTTGGTGTCGCCTTTTCAAACGAACATTCAGTTGAATTGAGAGGTTGATTTGCAAGCACGCTGGTTTGGAAGGCTGAAACACTCAACCAAACAACAGCAAAAAAACCTATGGCGCACCAAAACCGCATGACTTACCTTAGCACGGAAACCAACACGGTGACATTGTGGAAAGCATAAACAATTCCTGCTTGGCATTTTCATCAAAGTGCATTTAAACCTCGCACACGATGAACATGCCCTCTTTTGCCTCAACCAACGGCCGGAAAGACTGAATGACAAGCGAAATTTTGGTTTTTCTTTTAGCAGGCGCACTTGCTGGTGGATTTGTGAATGGGCTTGCTGGAACAGGTACCGCCCTTTTCGCTCTAGGGTTTTGGCTGCAAGCCATTTCTCCTTTGGAAGCGGTTGCCATGGTGCTGGTGATTTCTGTCATCTCAGGAATTCAGGGCATGATATTGGTTTGGAAAACCATTCAATGGCGTCGCGTTCTGCGGTTCTTGCTGCCAGCACTGATTGCCATGCCTATCGGTCTTTATCTGCTGGATAAGATTGACGCGCGAGCATTGGAGCTCATTGTGGCAATTTTTCTCATTACATATGGCGTGTTTTTCTCCTTTCGCAAAAACTTGGCTCTCATTTCAAGACCAACCTATATTCTTGATGCAATAGTCGGCTTTAGCGGTGGTATTTTAGGCTCGCTTGGTGGATTATCTGGAGCAATACCAACCATGTGGTGCGCTCTTCGCACTTGGACGAAAACCGAACAACGCTCATTGCTGCAACCCTTCAACATGGTTGTGCTAACTGTCGCAGCCGTTCTGCTCTTCTTCAAAGGCGCTTACACAGCGCCAGTTTTATCAAATCTTGTGTTTGTCGTTCCGACCGCTTTGATCGGTTCATTCATCGGTATGGCTGTGTTTAAACGGTTAAATGACAATCAATTTAGACGTCTACTTATTGCACTCATGCTCGTTTCTGGGCTTATTCTATTGGCACAACAAATTCTCTCCGGCTGACAAACATCATAAGCCAACAATCATAGGCAAGCCATGCAAACTCTTCTCTTTGAAATGCAGCCAAAAGCGGGCCATGAAGATCATTACTTCGCTCACGCTGCCAAGCTCAAACCATTGGTGCTCAAAGAACCGGGGTTGTTGTTCTTAGATCGCTTTCAATCCATGAGCAGAGAGGGTCTTATCCTGTCTCACTCACGTTGGCGCGATGAAGCAGCTATCGCAAGCTGGCGCGCAAACAGCATGCATTATCAAACCCAAGTTGCAGGGCGCACTAAGCATTTTTCTGACTACCGCATTCGCATTGGAACGCCGATTTTAAGCCTTGATGAGCAAGGCGCAGTCTTACACCATGAAAACCATGGAAGTTACCGCGAAGAGGGTGAAAAACAACCCCGTTATCATGCCATTATTGCAAGCGAAGATGCGCCCTATGATGGAACAGGCGAGAGCTTTAAGAGTGTTAATATTGAAGGGGCTTATCTGCATATCCAAGATTGCACGACGCTCGAAGACGGCGACACACTGATAGAAAGCCTTAAAGAAGTTGATGCTGTACAATACGCTTATTTGAGCCTTACATCGCGCGATTACGGTATGTTCGAACGCGAAGAGGCCCCACAATATATGCCTGAAATAAAACAATGAGCACCCCCATGAAAACCCTTATTCTTTCAATCTGCATGCTCTTTAGCGCCACCATTTTGTCTTTCGCTCATTCAGTTGTGAGCAAAAGCCATCCAGAAAACGGGGCACATTTAAATGCAGCACCTGAGCGGTTAGAGGTTTCTTTTTCGAAACCAACACGGGTTATAAAAGCAAGTATCACCCACGATGGAAAGGATCAGAAAAAACTCGTCTTATCGACCAAAGAACCAACAACGAAAATCAGCTTTACACCCGCGCCAAAAGACGCAGGCAATTATGTTGTTAAATGGCGGGCGCTCAGCCAAGACGGGCATGTGTTAAAAGGCAGTCTAGAATTTTCTATTGGTGAACCAAAGTAAGCAACATGGAAGACGTTTGGACCTTTGCTACAATAGTCATCAAGCTAGGTCTTTACGCCACCAGCCTCTTAGCCACTGGTACCGTATTATTCCTCATTACCGTGCGACCCAACGGCCCAGCCATCCATGGTCCAACCCGCCTATTTTCTGGCTTTTTTACGCTTATAGCCCTCGCATTCTTGACGCTTCATGTCACAGTTCAAGCCGGATTTTTGGCGGATGATGGCCTTGCCGGCATGGTTGATCGCGACATGATCAATATCATTTTAGATGGGCCATCAGGCCTTTCAAGCAAAGTTATGTTGCTCGGCCTTATTGCGATTTTACTCGTTTCTTTCATTCCGATATCAGCACCCTCATTCTACGGCTGGATTGCAGGCATTGGCGCGCTCTTCATGGTGATTTCATTCACGCTCACAGGGCATACGACCAACGCCAACATTCCCGTTTCCGCAGGCTTGATTGCGCTTCATCTTTTTGCAGTCAGCTTCTGGCTCAGTGCGCTTTGGCCGCTCTATCAACAAGCCCGACAATTGAAGGTGGATGAGCTCATTTCAACCGCCGAAACTTTTGGCAAACAAGCCATGTTTGTCGTGCCAATGCTTTTATTTGCTGGATTGGTTTTATCGGTGTTTTTAGTCGGCAGCGTCAGCGCCCTTTTCACCACAGCATACGGATTATTCTTGATCGCCAAGATAGTCCTCGTGATCCTGCTTCTTGGGCTTGCTGCTTTAAACAAATATAGATTCATTCCAGCCTTAAAAGATAATGAGGCGGAAGCGCTTACTCATTTTGCTCGTTCTGTTCGGTTTGAAGTTTTGTTATTTTCAGGCATCCTTTTGGTTACAGCAGTGCTAACCTCTGCGCTCGATCTACCCACAGGATAAAAAATGGATTTAAAATTCACGGCTGAAGAAGACGCTTTCCGCGAGGAAGTAAGAGCATTTCTAAAAGAAAAGCTCACCAAGCGATTAAGCGACAAAGTCAAAGCGGGTCAGCGGCTCACAAAAGAAGATTATGAAGAATGGCACGCAATCCTCAATGAGCGCGGATGGCTCGCCCCAAGTTGGCCTGAAGAATATGGCGGCACGAATTGGAGTGCGATTGACAAACACATTGTGGAAGAAGAATTCGCGCTGGCAGGCGCGCCACGCACTGTGCCATTCGGGGTCAATATGTTGGCACCTGTTTTACTGAAATTTGGCAGCGACGAGCAAAAAGCCCACTACTTACCGCGCATCTTAGATGGCACGGATTGGTGGTGTCAGGGGTATTCAGAACCAGGTGCTGGGTCTGATCTTGCTTCTTTAAAAACCAAAGCGGAACGCGACGGCGACCATTATATCGTCAACGGGCAAAAGACATGGACGACCCTTGGCCAATATGCCGATTGGATTTTCTGCCTTGTGCGCACATCCGCTGAGGGCAAAAAACAAGAAGGCATCTCCTTCCTTCTGATCGACATGAAAAGCGAAGGCATTAGCGTGCGGCCCATCGTGCTGTTAGAGGGCGAACATGAAGTAAACGAGGTCTTCTTCGACAATGTGAAAGTGCCAGTAAGCAACCTTGTTGGCGAAGAGAATAAAGGGTGGACCTACGCCAAATATCTTCTCACCCATGAACGAACCGGCATTGCAGGGGTGGGCTTTGCAACGGCTGGGCTGGAGAATTTAAAATCCATCGCACGACAACAAACCAAACGCGGCAAACCACTGATTGAAGACCCGCTGTTTTCTGCTCGCATCGCAGAAGCTGAGATTGATCTTGATGCCATGCGTACGACAAATTTGCGCGTCTTGGCTGATGCAACAGGGGGTGCTGCTGGCGGGTTAGAAAGTTCGATGTTGAAAGTAAAAGGCACCGTGCTTCGCCAAAACCTCAACGCGCTCACCCGTCAAGCACTCGGCCCTTACGCCTTGCCATTTGTGTCAGAAGCCTTGGAAGAAGGCTATAACGAGCCGCCGATTGGACCTGATTATGCAGCCCCCATCGCCAAGCAATATTTCAATAATCGCAAAACCTCGATTTATGGCGGCTCAAACGAAGTGCAAAAATCAATCATCGCAAAACTAAGCTTGGGGCGTTAGGCATGGATTTTAATCACACCGAAGAACGCCGCATGCTGGCAGAAAGCCTAGGCCGGTATTTGAGCGACAACTATGCCTTTGAAACCCGCTTGGAAATCGCCGAGAGCGATGCTGGTTATTCGCCTCAAAAGTGGCAAGAGCTCGCAGAAATGGGCGTCATTGGTGCTTTATTTTCTGAGGAAAAAGGCGGCTTTGGAGGGGGTGGTTTTGACATTGCTGTGGTGTTTGAAGAACTGGGCCGTGCAGGCGTGGTCGAACCATTCCTTGCAACCTTATTGGCGGGTTCTGTTCTGGCGCAACTAGAAAGCCACGATCAACTGATTGAAGATATGATTGCAGGCGAAGAACTCATCGCCCTTGCTCATAGTGAAGCCAATGCTCATTACGATCTTGAGCATGTGGCCACCACAGCCAAAGAAACAACAGATGGCTTCGTTTTAAACGGCGCGAAAGCAGTCGTGCTTCATGGCGGAGAAGCAAACAAGTTGATTGTGAGTACCCGCACGTCTGGCGAAACTTTCTCACAAGACGGCATCGCCCTGTTTCTCGTGGATGCAGCTCAGGTAGGTCTCACCATCCGCCCCTACCCAACAATGGACGGATCACGCGCTGCTGAAATCTCGCTTTCAAACGTGAAGCTGAAAACCGACGCCCTGCTTTCATCATCACCGGACACCTTCGCGATTTTGGAAACGGCCTATGCGCGGGCAACCCTTGGCGTATCCGCTGAGGCTTTGGGTGCTATGGAAACAGCAAGTCGAATGACAGGCGAATATTTGACAACAAGAACCCAATTTGGCCAACCCATCGGCATGTTTCAGGCGCTGCAACATCGCATGTCAGAGATGATGATCGAACTGCAACAAATGCGCTCCTCGCTCATCAATGCTGCCGGTGGTTTGGATGGCGACATTACAACACGCAACAAAGCCATTTCTGCTGCAAAGAACCTAACCGGTCGCGTGGGAAAATTGATTGCTGAAGAAAGCATACAAATGCATGGCGGCATTGGCATGACATGGGAATATGCCCTGCCGCATTTTGCCAAACGCATTATCATGATTGACCATTTGTTCGGCGACAGTGACCATCACTTGGAACGTTTTGCCGCCTTATCACAGGCTTCTTGATCAATTTTACAAACAAAAAACCCGCTTTCCAGTGTTACTGAAAAGCGGGTTTTTATTGGTCATAAACAGACTAGCTGTTTGACCGGTTTTGACGGTTCTCAATTAAGTCATCGACCACAGATGGATCTGCAAGCGTTGATGTATCACCGAGGTTTGAGAAATCATCTTCCGCAATCTTGCGAAGGATCCGGCGCATGATTTTGCCAGAGCGTGTTTTTGGTAGACCCGGCGCAAACTGAATGGCATCCGGTGAAGCAATCGGCCCAATTTCATTACGTACATGGGTGCGCAATTCTTTCTTGAGATCATCAGTCGCTTCAACACCTGCCATCAATGTGACATAGCAATAAATACCCTGCCCTTTGATGTCGTGCGGGAAACCAACCACAGCGCTTTCAGAAACCATGTCATGTGAACCCAGCGCACTTTCAACTTCAGCCGTACCCATGCGGTGACCCGATACATTGATCACGTCATCCACACGGCCCGTGATCCAGTAATAGCCATCCTCATCACGGCGACAGCCGTCACCTGTAAAGTACTTACCTTTGTAGGTTGAGAAATAGGTCTGCACAAAACGCTCATGGTCACCATAAACAGAACGCATTTGGCCTGGCCATGAATCGGTGATGCACAGATTGCCATCAACCGCGCCTTCAAGCGGGTTCCCGTCATTGTCAACCAACTGCGGCTGAACACCAAAGAACGGCAATGTTGCAGAACCTGGCTTCAATGCAGTCGCACCTGGAAGCGGCGTGATCATGTGACCACCCGTTTCCGTCTGCCACCATGTATCAACAATCGGGCAACGCTCCTCGCCAACAACACTATGATACCATTCCCAAGCTTCCGGATTGATCGGCTCACCCACGGTGCCCAAAATGCGAAGCGATGAGCGCGATGTTGACTTCACCGGATCATCACCACCCTGCATCAAGGCGCGAATGGCGGTTGGTGCTGTGTAAAATTGATTGACTTGGTGCTTGTCGCAAACCTGCCAGAAACGGGAATTATCTGGATAGTTCGGTACACCCTCAAACATCAACGTGGTCGCACCATTAGCAAGTGGACCATACACGATGTAAGAGTGACCCGTTACCCAGCCCACATCAGCTGTACACCAGTAGATATCGCCATCTTTATAATCAAAGACATATTCATGGGTCATTGCTGCCCAAACCAGATATCCGCCTGTTGTGTGAAGCACACCCTTTGGCTGCCCCGTTGAACCCGATGTATAAAGAATGAAAAGCGGATCTTCCGCATTCATTGGCTCTGGTGGGCAATCAGGAGAGGCCGCATCACAAACATCTTGATACCAAATATCGCGGCCATCAACCCAACCAATGTCACCACCAGTGCGTTTCACCACGATTACTTTTTCAACGTCAACGCCGCCTTTAGAAGCAATATCAATCGCAGCGTCCGTATTGGCTTTCAACGGAATATCACGTCCGCCACGCAGGCCTTCATCAGCTGTGATCACGAAAGTCGATTGGCAATCAACAATGCGGCCTGCAAGCGCGTCTGGCGAGAAGCCACCAAACACGATGGAGTGCACAGCACCAATACGGGTACAAGCAAGCATTGCGTAGGCTGCTTCTGGGATCATCGGCATATAAAGAGTTACGCGATCACCCTTCTTAACGCCGGCATCTTTCATCGCATTTGAAAGACGACAAACCTTCTCATGGAGCTGATTATAAGTGATATGCGCATCATCGGTTGGCTCATCGCCTTCCCAGATGATCGCCGTTTGATCACCGCGTGTTGCCAAATGGCGATCAATACAGTTGGCCGATACATTGAGTAAGCCATCTTCGAACCATTTGATTGATACGTCTGGATATTCAAAAGTGGTGTTTTTGACCTTTGTAAAAGGTTTGATCCAGTCAACACGCTTACCGTGTTCGGCCCAAAACCCTTCAGGGTCGTTCACACTTTTCGCGTACATCTCATCATATCGTGCTTTGTTAATGTGTGCGCTATCTGCAGTTGCCGGATCTACTGCATAAACTTTCACGTCAGACATATATTCCTCCCGTTGACGATCAAATGCGGCTTATAAAACAAGCCGCCAAAATCTGGGCACACCTTAAGCATAGCAAGGCTTTAAGTCCATTAGACTATGAGAGAACGTGGAACCAAAATCTTCGTATTAAAGGTTGGTTAAGTAACAAAACCAAAAGCTGAACAAAGATTAACAAAAACATCCAAATTTTAACGATTTTCCCCCAACTTAACCCTCAAGTGTAATCGTTGTTTGGTTTGTAAAATGCGTACCCGCAAGCTTGTTTCTTTATCTTTTGTGCTGTCTGCCGCCGTTGTGCTTGGCGCCTGTGCAAAAACGCCTGTCGTCAATTTGTTTTTCGCAGGTGATAAAGATGTTCACTATCTTGATACAAAGTCGTGCGTTCCCTTGAGATTGCGCCGCGTCTTAAACCATACCTCTCGCAAGTTTGGTCGCGTCACTGTCACCTCAACCAAACGCGAAAAAAGTGAAAACCGTCGCAAAGGCGGGGCTAAAAAATCATATCACCTACGGTGCCAAGCAACCGACTTCACCCTGAAGGCAGATCGCCGTGAAGTACTCAAATTTTTGAAAAATCATAAGGGTGTCGGCGGTTACAGCTCTTACGTACGCCACTACCATATTGATACTGGCCCAAGGCGCACTTGGTAGTTTAATACCTCCTTCCCGACACGCACTAAACCCGCAAAACTAAACCCACAAAAGTGTGACCTGTCGGCAGCTTTGTCATTGCAAGGTTGCAAAGTTCGAGCACTCGGCTCAAAGTACTTCATAAGAATTGGATATTGCCCTCAGGGTGAGCCGGACCGTGCAGCAATTTTGCACCAAACGTTTCCCCTGACTTTACCGATCATTTTGCAACGGTCCGGGAACCGAAAATCATGGATAAAGCTGCCCCTCTTACTTCTAAAAAACTTGCCGAAGCGGCAAAATTACTCAATCGCAAAAATAAGACCCTAGGGGCTTTCCTGAGAACAACTTACGAATTCGCCATTGATGACGATCTTGAACGCTATAGTGCGCAAGACATCGCAACGTTTAGCGAAGACACCCACAAAGCGCTTTCCAATAGAAAAAGCGGAACGCCACTCATCGAGATTTCTGAACATGTGATTGGCAACAAAGCCAATCCTCGCACGGTTACAACGCTTAATATTGTCAACGACAATATACCGTTTTTGATTGATAGTGTTGTGCCAGAAATTCGCGCCCTCGGCCATGACATCGAATTATTGGTGCACCCAATCTTTGTGGTTGAGCGTGATAAAGCTGGCAAATTGAAATCAACGCCCGTTGCGCGCACGCCATCAACAGGGCCTACTGAGAAACAAGAAAGCTTAATCCACATTCACGTGGGCAAACTGACAGCGGCTCAGCATAAAGAACTGAAGTCATCTCTAACCACCCTTTTGAAATCCGTGAAAGGTGTCGTGCGTGACTGGCGCCCAATGCTAAAGCGGCTTGACCAGGCGATTGAACAATACAAAAATTCTCCCCCTGCCTTAGAAGTTCAAAAAATTGCCGAAGCGGTGCAGTTTTTAGAATGGCTGCGAAGTGACCATTTTACCTTCTTAGGGATGCGAGAATACCGCCATGATGAAAAAGCCGAACGGTTTATTCAACCAGTTGAAAAAAGCGGCCTTGGCATTTTGAAAGACCCAAAGGTGCGCGTGCTGAAACGTGGCAACGAACTGGTATCTATCACACCAGAAATCCGTGAATTCCTAACACGCCCTGAACCTTTAATTATCTCCAAAGCCAATGTGCGCTCAAAAATTCACCGCCAAGTGCATATGGATTACATCGGCCTTAAGCTTTATGACGAGGATGGATCCGTAACGGGTGAATTGCGGGCAATCGGCTTGTTCACTGGACCGGTCTATGCATCATCAATTGCAGAGATTCCTTATATCCGCCACAAAGCGAAAGCCGTGATGGAACGCGCGCCTTTTGCCGTAGACAGCCACTCTGGCAAAGCGCTTTGGAATGTTCTTGAAGCCTATCCACGCGACGAGTTGTTCCAAATGGATTTCCAACAGCTTGATGAGTTCGCTCATGCTGTTTTAGCGCTTGATAATAGATCAACCGTGCGGGTGCTTCCGCGGTGGGATAAATTTGACCGCTATGTCTCCGTCATCACCTTTGTTCCGCGCGATCACTACAACACAGATGTCCGCATTCGCATTGGCGAATATTTCGAAGACGTTTTTGATGGTCGCGTTTCCGCGTTTTTTCCTGGCTTTCCAGAAGGGCTCCTCGCGCGGGTCCACTTCATTATTGCCCGCAATGCGGGCGAAAAACCCGCCATTAGCACCAACGATTTAGAAATGGCAATTGAGGCAATCACCCAGACATGGGAAGATAGCCTGATTGAAGCTTTGCAAGTATCGAGATCAAAAGAAAATGCCGCACATTATCGTCAAGCGTTTTCAGCAGCCTACCAAGAAGCTTTCATCCCGGCAGATAGCCTGAATGATATTGCCGTCATTGAAGAGTTGCAATCGAGCAATGATATTCACGCTGATTTCTATCGCCGCCCTGATATGCCAGCAAACCGCATCGGTTTGAAATTATACAATCAACTGGATCCAATTGAGCTTTCAACGCGGGTACCACTGCTTGAGAATATTGGCTTTCGGGTCATAAACGAGCGGACCTACAAGATCGAACCGTGGGGAGAGGTGAACACCTATCTCCATGACATGACATTGGAAACAACCTCTGGCGCTGACCTTGATTTAAGTGAGAGCAAAGAGCTTCTCACCAATATGCTGCTTGCCATTTGGCATGATAAAACAGGTAATGACGGCTACAACGCTCTTGCCATTAATGCAGGCCTTGCTTGGCGCGACATCGCAGTTTTGCGCACAGTATCACGTTACCTCCAGCAAATCGGAGTTACCTACAGCCAAGACTATATGTGGCGAACACTCAACAAAAATGCGACGATCGCCGCTGACCTAAGTGCACTCTTTAACGCTCGCTTTGACCCCGATGCCAAAACCCGCGACAAGAAGCAAACAAGCATTAGCAAACGCATTGATGCAGCGCTTGAGAACGTCGCAAGCCTTGATGAAGATCAAATCATTCGTCGGTTCCGCTCTGTGATTATGGGAACGGTGCGCACCAACTTCTTCAAGAAAGATGCAAACGGCGACATCATTCCAGAAATTTCCCTCAAGCTTGCCCCGCGCGAAATTGAAGGCTTGCCAGAACCACGCCCTTACCGCGAAATCTTTATGACAAGCCCGCGGGTTGAGGGTTTGCATTTGCGCTACGGGAAAGTCGCGCGCGGCGGTCTTCGTTGGTCCGACCGACCAGAGGATTTCCGCACTGAAGTGCTGGGCCTTGTAAAAGCGCAACAAGTCAAAAACGCGGTGATCGTGCCTGTTGGTTCAAAAGGTGGTTTTGTCCCCAAAAAGCTCACACCAACCATGAGCCGTGATGAATTCATTCATGAAGGCACCGAAGCCTATAAGATTTTCATCTCTAATCTGCTTGAGATCACCGATAATTTGGACGGCACAAAGGTGGTGCACCCAGAAAATGTTGTGCGCCACGAAGAAGCAGACCCTTATCTCGTGGTTGCAGCTGACAAAGGCACAGCCACCTTCTCCGATACCGCCAACGGCATCAGCCAAAATCATGATTTCTGGCTAGACGATGCCTTTGCCTCTGGCGGTTCTGCTGGTTATGACCATAAAAAAATGGGCATCACTGCGCGCGGTGCATGGGAAGCAGTTAAACGTCACTTCCGTGAGATGGATAAAGACATCCAAAAGGAACCGTTCACCGCAGCCGGTGTTGGCGATATGTCGGGTGACGTTTTCGGCAATGGCATGTTGCTCTCAAAAGCCACAAAACTTGTGGCGGCCTTCGACCACCGCGATATCTTCATTGATCCAGATCCTGATCCCGCCAAAACATTCAAAGAACGCAAGCGCCTGTTTGATATGGGCCGCAGTTCTTGGCAGGACTACAACAAGAAGCTGATTTCAAAAGGCGGCGGCATTTTCCCTCGCTCGTTAAAATCAATCGACATCAGCCCTGAAATTCAAAAAATGCTCGGCGTCACAGCAAAGAAAATGACACCATTTGAGCTAATGCGTGCGATCTTAAAAATGGAGGTCGAACTGTTTTGGTTTGGCGGCATTGGCACATATATACGCGGGCCCCTTGAAACGGATGCAGATGCAGGTGACCGCGCCAATGATCCAATCCGCATTGAGGCTGCCGAAGTGGGCGCTAAAGTTATTGGCGAGGGGGCGAACCTTGGCATGACCCAACGCGCGCGTATTGCCTATAATAAACTTGGTGGGCGCAGCAATTCAGATGCCGTCGACAATTCAGCAGGCGTGAACTCGTCAGACGTTGAAGTAAACATCAAAATTGCGCTTGGTGATGCTGTCCGCGCTAAGAAGCTGACCCTTCCAAAACGCAACACCTTACTTGAATCCATGACAGACGAAGTGGCCGACCTCGTTCTGCGCAACAACTACCAACAAAGTTTGGCAATCTCCCTCACAGAGCTGGCAGGCATGGAAGACTTCCATCACCAAACCCGCATGATGCAAGACCTTGAAGGGCGCGGACTGTTGGACCGCGCGGTGGAAGACTTGCCCAATGATGTGATTTTAGAAGAGCGCCGTGTTGACGAAATCCCGCTCACCCGCGCTGAAATTGGTGTGTTGCTTGCCTACGCCAAGATCAACTTGTTTGATGATTTAATCGACAGCAAGGTGCCTGACGATCCTTATCTTGAAAAAGAGCTAACACGCTATTTCCCAACTGCCATGCAGAAGAAATATGCAGGCGAAATTGCGGGCCACAAACTACGCCGTGAAATCATTGCAACGCAGGTTTGTAACGCCATGATCAACCGAGGCGGTGCCACTTATCTTGAGCGCGTCCAGACACAAACAGGCGCAACAACGCCTGACATTGCAAAGGCCTATATTCTGGTTCGTGATGCCTTCAGCTTCCAAGCATTGAATGCCCGCATTGATGCGCTGGATAATAAAGTGCCGGGTGCTGTCCAGCTTGACCTTTACCACCTGCTTCGCCGCGTTCTTGTGGGTCAAACAGTTTGGGCTTTGCGCAACGGTTCATTCAAGAAAGGTATTGAGGCTGCCATCAAACCAATTGCTGATGGCATTGAAACACTGAGACCTAATCTCAGCAAAATGCTCTCAAGCTACATGGAAACCGATCGCCTAAACCGCAAACAAAGCTATCTGGACGGTGGCGTGCCAAAAGACATTGCCGAAGACATGTCGCTGCTACCTGCCCTTGATCTTGTACCCAACATCATCAAGGTCGCTGAGAAAGCGAGGAAGCCTCTTGCAAACGGCGCGAAAGCATACTTTGCATTGGATGAGATGTTCTCCCTCAACCGCATTGATGCCATGGCACGCGATGTTGAAACCACCGACTATTATGACAATCTCGCCTTATGGCGTGGCCGTCAGCAACTCGCCCGCGCCCACCGCGCAATCACCCATGATGTTCTAACCAAGCACAAGGGTGCTAATCCGGTAGCAAGTTGGTATAAAG
>CAZKKW010000030.1:0-5341 GCA_964553335.1 uncultured Hyphomicrobiales bacterium
GTTAGTGCAACTCAACCGCCAAAAGGTCCAAGAACCGTTAGAACTGTTGTTGTGCGCCCTGATGGCACATTGGTGCAGCCTGAAGTTGAAGTTCGTTCAGTAGGACCCGACACATCGACTGGCACATCTTTAGTTGATACGACCGAATCTGTTGTAGAGAGCGCAACTCAAGATGTTGCTTCTGCGGCAGAAGAACTGAGGCCGCGTCCTGTTTCAACAGAAGCATTGGCTCCGACACCTGAAGAGGAAACTGTGCAGACACCTGAGGCCCAGCAGGAAGAGACGCAAGTAGCCGCTCTTCCGCCAGTGCCGCGTGCGAACAATGAACGTAATCGGAGACCTGCAAGGCAGACCCAGCCAACGCGCCAACCGACAGCACTGACACCATCCTCATCATCCAATCTACCCGCCGCAAATACGGGTGATTTTGTGGTTCAGCTTTCCTCTCAACGTTCGGAAGATGGGGCGAGAACGAATTTCCGTCGCTTGCAGCAACGCCACTCGGCTTTGGCTGGCTATTCGCTGAACATTCAACGCGCTGATCTTGGTGATCGGGGTGTCTATCACCGCGTGCGTGTTGGTCCATTTGCCCGCAGTGCGGCTAATTCGCTATGCCAACGCGTGAAATCGCAAGGTGGCGATTGTATTGTTCGCCGTCAGTAAAGTAATGGGCCAATAGGCTTTTAAAACTTAAGCTTTTTATCTAAGGGGCATTATGGCACAACAAAAAGCCTTTATCGCGGGTTGTGCTGGGTTAACACTCAGCGCTGATGAAAAAACGTTTTTCGCGAATGACCGCCCGTGGGGCTTTATTCTGTTCAAACGCAATTGTGAGAGCAAAGCGCAAATTTCTGACCTTTGTGCAGCCTTGAGAGAGGCAGCAAGTGCGCCACAAGCGCCAATCTTTATTGATCAAGAAGGCGGACGTGTTCAACGGTTGCAGCCGCCAATTTGGCCAAAATACCCGACAGGGCAAACCTTTGCTGATCTTTATGGCAAGGATGAAGCCGTTGGCGAACGCGCGGTTTATTTGGCGGCCCGCTTGATTGCCCATGATTTGATTGAAATTGGTGTTGATGCTGACTGTCTGCCCGTCTTAGACGTGCCTGTTCCCGGTGCTCATGATGTGATTGGCGACAGGGCTTATGGCCGAGATCCGCGTATTATTTCTCACCTTGGTGGTCTCGCTGCCGATGCCTTGTTAGATGGCGGTGTTTTGCCCGTGATTAAACATATACCCGGCCATGGTCGCGCGGGTGTTGATAGTCATTTGGAATTGCCACGTGTTGATGCTTCCCGTCACGAGCTTGAAACCATCGACTTTGCACCATTTAAGGCGCTGGCTCATTTGCCAATGGCGATGACGGCGCATGTTGTCTATGAGGCATTGGATGCATCGGCCCCTTGTTCAACGTCACCAAGCGTTATTTCTGATGTAATTCGTGATTTTATCGGTTTTGACGGGCTTTTAATGTCGGATGACGTCTCGATGAATGCACTTCATGGGGAAATCAGCGATAGAACGGCTGCTTGCTTTGCAGGAGGCTGTGATTTTGTGCTTCATTGTAACGGTAAGTTCGATGAGATGCAGCAAGTGGCGGCAAACACGCCAGAACTCGAAGGTAAAGCGGCAATACGCGGGGATAAAGCCCTCGCATGGCGCAAAAAACCATCAAGTTTTGATGCGAAAGCCGGTTTGAACGAATTAGAAGCAATCGTTTCCACCCTTTAAGCTGAAATATCATCGGGCACATGGTTATGTGGGCCGATTATGTCAGACAATGTAAGCATTTGGGAAGAAGACGATAAGCGCATCAATGCGAATGGCGAGCCATTGGTTGTTGATGTTGATGGCTTTGAAGGCCCGCTTGATTTGCTTTTATCGCTCGCACGCACGCAGAAAGTTGATCTTGCCAAAATTTCGATTTTGAAACTAGCGGAGCAATATCTCTCTTTCATCGACAAATTACGCGATATGCGTCTTGAGTTGGCGGCTGATTACCTTGTTATGGCCGCATGGCTCGCGTTCTTGAAATCTAAACTCCTCTTGCCAGAACCAGAGGCGGAAGAAGACGAAAGCGCTGAAGACTTGGCGCAAATACTGGCTTTTCGCTTGAAGCGGCTGGAAGCCATGCGCAAAGCAGGTGCTTCTTTGATGAACCGCAATCGGTTGGGCCGCGAAGTTTTTGCTCGTGGTGACCCCGAACCCGTCCATGTGGTCAAGAAGTCTGAGTTTTCCGCGACGCTTTATGATTTGTTGACAGCCTATGCGATGCAGCGTCAGCGTCAATCAGTCTCTACCGTGCAAGTGGCAAAGCGTACGGTTTGGTCGTTGCAAGATGCGCGTGAAGCCTTGCAACGGCTTGTTGGTGTGAGCAAAGAATGGGCGCGGCTTGATCAATATCTGTTTGATTATCTAGTCGATCCAGAACAACGCACGACTGCGATGGCTTCAAGTTTCACAGCGAGTTTAGAATTGGTCCGTGAAGGGGCTCTTGAAATTCGTCAATCTGGCGCGTTTGAACCAATTTATATGCGTGCTGGTGAGAAGAAAAAGGATGAGCAAAATGTCTGATGAAAACGAGACTGACGGCCAAGACCAACAGCAAGACACTGTACAACAAGAGCAAAGCGAAAGCGCGGTGGTTATCCCGTTTCAACCGGCAGATGAAGAGCCTTTGTCTGATGATCAGCGCCATAATTTGCGGATTGTTGAGGCTATATTGTTCGCCTCAAGCGAACCAATCACGGCGATTGCTATTCAAAATCGATTGCCTGACGGGACAGATGTTGCAGCCCTTTTGAACGAACTTCAGCGTCAGTTTAAGGGGCGAGGGGTGTCTTTGGTTCAAGTGGCTGGTGGTTGGGCCTTTCGCACGGCTGACGATCTATCCTTTTTGCTACAGCGCGAAGCAAAGGAAACCCGCAAACTCTCGCGCGCAGCCTTAGAAACACTTGCCATTATCGCTTATCATCAGCCCGTTACACGGGCGGAAATTGAGGAAGTGCGTGGGGTTTCCATTAGTAAGGGAACACTTGATGTTTTGATGGAAACGGGATGGATCAGAATGCGTGGTCGTCGTCGTGCACCGGGGCGTCCGGTAACTTATGGCTCTACCTCCGCCTTTCTCGATCATTTCATGCTGGATGGTGTGCAAGACCTTCCAGGCCTTGATGAAATCAAAGGGGCAGGGCTTCTTGACAGTGCGATGCCGTCAAATTTCCAAATTCCGCTGCCTAATGATGAAGACGCTTTGCAAGATGATGAAGACCCGTTGGATGATGATGACGATCTTCTCATGATGGCGGACTTGATTGCTGAGGATGAAAAGGCGTAGAAGCAGCCTATGGCTCGCTTGTTATCTAAAGATAATTCTGAATTTACCGACCGTCCACGTGGTGTGGCTGGTGCCTCATTCGGTGCGAGCATTTCCTTTGAGAATGTTTCGCGCCATTTTGAGCAGGTGACGGCGCTGAGTGATGTCTCTTTGGAGGTCAATCCGGGTGAAACCATGTGTTTGCTCGGCGAATCTGGTTGTGGCAAGACGACATTGCTGCGGATTGCTGCCGGTATTGAAACGCTTTCTAGTGGCTGCGTCAAAATTAATGACCATGAAGTGTGTGGTGATAAGCATTTTGTGCCACCAGAGCGGCGGCGGGTTGGCTTGGTGTTCCAAGATTATGCCTTATTCCCGCATTTGACGATTTTAGAAAACATCATGTTTGGGTTGGCCAATCTAAGCGAGCGGGAGAGGGATGTTGAAGCCCGTCGTGCGCTTCACCGTGTGCAATTGACAGATTATGCTGATGCTTACCCTCATACATTGTCCGGCGGGCAACAACAGCGTGTGGCACTTGCGCGGGCTGTAGCACCTCGTCCGCAAATTTTGTTGTTTGATGAGCCGTTTTCGGGGCTTGATACGGTTTTGCGCGAAGAAGTACGCGATGAAACACTGTCGGTTTTGCGCGAAAGTTCAGCAACCAGCATCATCGTCACGCATGATCCAGAAGAGGCATTATACCTCGGCGACCGCGTTGCTTTAATGCGCAACGGCAAGATTGAGCAGGTTGGAACGGCCGAAGATCTCTATTTTAGGCCCAAAAATGGCTATGTCGCGGGCTTTTTTGGCGGTCTAAACTCTTTTTCATCCGTCGTTGAAGGTGGTAATGTCACCACACCATTGGGCACATTTGCAGCGCCCGGATACCCCAATGGCACGCCCGTTGACATTTTTGTGCGTGTTGAAGGTGTAGAAGTGAAAGATGTTAATGAGCAGGATGGTCTGGCCCACGGGCGTGTGCTGAATGAGCGGTTTGCTGGCGATAAACGGCTAATTTCCGTACTTGTTGACGGTGATCGTGAGCCATTGCGGCTTAAAATTCCCGCAAGACAACGACTTAAGTCGAACTTAGTTTCATTTGTTGTAGATCCCGCATCTGTGCTTATATTTACCAAGACGGACATTTAGTGATTGCGGTGAGCACCCGTTCAGCGCTATCAACTAAATAGACAAACCCAATTATGCGGTAAATTTGCAATTGGGACAAAAGGCGCTTTAAAGCGCAAAGGGAGAAAAATATGTTTGGTTCAATCGGTCCTTGGCAGATTATCATTGTGGCTTTATTGGTCGTGCTTCTTTTTGGACGCGGCAAAATATCAGAAATGATGGGCGATGTTGCTAAAGGCATCAATAGCTTCAAAAAAGGTCTTAAAGAAGACCCTGAAAAAGCGATTGATCACACAACGACAGAAACTGTTTCTGAAGAAACCAAAGATCAAACGAAAACCAGCTAAGGTTTTCACGGTAAAGGCTGCGTTTTGTTTAACGCGTAAGCATTTGGACGACTATGTTTGATATTGGTATGCAGGAAATTTTGGTGATCGCCGTTGTTGCGATCATCGTGGTAGGTCCAAAAGACCTGCCTGGCCTATTGCGGACTGGGGCTAAATATATCGGCCAGCTGCGCAATATGGCGCGAGATTTCCAAGGTCAGATGAATGAGGCGATTAAAGATGCTGATTTGGCTGACCTCAAAAAACTCAATCCGCTTGATGACGTAAAAGGCGACATTGACAATTATATGGATTCAGCCCGTGCTTTTGATGAGCCGGATGAAGAGTATATCGCGGAAGGTGAAGCGCTTGCTTCTTCTGTCCAAGGGGAAGCGATTGATGCGGGACCACCTCCTGCTACGCCAAAACCTGCGGCAAAAAAACCAGCAGCAAAGAAGCCAGCAGCCAAAAAGCCTGCAGCAAAGAAACCAGCGGCGAAGAAACCAGCGGCGAAGAAACCAGCGGCGAAAGCAACGGCTGCAAAACCTGCGGCAAAGAAAACAGCAT
>CAZKKW010000030.1:5441-24848 GCA_964553335.1 uncultured Hyphomicrobiales bacterium
AAGAAACCAGCGGCGAAAGCAACGGCTGCAAAACCTGCGGCAAAGAAAACAGCATCACGCGCTAAGGCTGCTAAAAAGCCCGCTAGTGAAGTTTCCTGAGGAATTAAGTAACAATGACAACTCAGGATCAAAACCTCGACGATTCCAAAGCACCCTTAATTGAGCATCTGACCGAGCTGCGCTCACGGTTGCTCAAAGCGATTGTTGCGATTGGTATTGCATTCGTGGTGTGTTTCATTTTCTCAAATGAGATTTTCGACATTCTTACATGGCCATACATTGTGGCGCGTGGTGATGATGAAGCCTTGTTCCAGTATACAGCGCTGCAAGAATTGTTCTTTACCCAGATGAAGATTGGCTTTTTTGGTGCGATCTTCATTGCGTTTCCTGTGATTGCAAGCCAGATCTACATGTTCATGGCGCCTGGTTTATACCGACATGAACGCTCGGCATTTTATCCGTTTTTGATTGCAACACCGATTCTTTTCATTATCGGTGCTTGTCTTGTCTACTTCGTGGTTATGCCGCTTGCGATTGCGTTTTTCTTGTCATTAGAACAAGCAGGAACCGGCACGACGGCGACCATTACCAACGTTCCCAAAGTGTCGGAATACCTCAGCCTGATCATGACGTTGATTTTCGCCTTTGGTACGGTTTTTCAATTGCCAGTTGTTATGACGCTCTTGGCCCGTATTAATGTGGTGACGTCTGAAGGCCTTACGGCGAAACGCAAATATGCAATCGTTTTGGCCTTTGGTGCGGCAGCTATTTTAACGCCACCTGATCCAATCAGTCAGATCAGCCTTGCACTTCCAACGCTCGTTCTCTACGAAGTATCTATCTTCTGTGTGCGCTTCGTGGAACGGCAACGCGAGCGCAACGTGATGGAGAATTTGGCTGATGACGATGAACCGGGCACAGACCTTGTGGAAACACAAGAAAACCAAGACATCGACAAAACCTAATTCCAATCGCATTCGATTATTGCCGCGACGACTAGGCAGTTGAACTATGCTTGATATCAAGTGGATTCGCGAAAATCCGGAAGCTCTCGATGCAGCGCTGAAAAAGCGCGGTGCTGAGCCACTTTCTGCAAAATTGATTGAGTTGGACGATAAGCGTCGTGCTCATTTGACTAAATTGCAAGAAAGTCAGGAGCGCCGCAATTCAGCCTCCAAAGAGATTGGCAAAGCAAAAGCCAGCGGTGATGAAGCCGCTGCTCAAAAGGCAATTGCTGAAGTCGCAGAGATTAAAGCTTTCATCCAATCCGGTGAAGAGGTTGAGCGTGAACTTAATGAAGCGCTTGAAGTCGAGCTTTCTGCCATTCCAAATGTGCCGCTTGATGATGTGCCTGTTGGCCTGAGTGAAGATGATAATGTCGTCTACCGCACCGTTGGCGAAAAACCATCTCTCGGTTTCGCGCCCAAAGAGCATTACGAGCTTGGCGAAGCGCTTGAGATCATGGACTTTGAAATGGCGGCGAAACTTGCTGGTTCACGGTTTGTGATTTTGAAAGGCAAGCTCGCCCGTCTTGAGCGTGCGCTTGCGCAATTCATGCTGGACCTTCACACGGGCGAGAATGGCTATACGGAAGTATCACCGCCATTGTTGGTGCGGGATGATGTGATGTATGGCACGGGGCAATTGCCAAAGTTTGCTGAAGATAGTTTTAAGACAACCGATGGTCGCTGGTTGATACCGACAGCCGAGGTGCCGCTTACCAATTTGGTGCGCGATAGTATTTTGGAAGAAAAGAACCTGCCGTTGCGCATGACAGCCTTCACGCCGTGTTTCCGCTCTGAGGCAGGGTCTGCTGGTCGTGATACGCGCGGCATGTTGCGGGTTCACCAATTTCCGAAGGTGGAGATGGTGTCGATTACGAAGGCGGAGGAATCAGAAGCCGAACTTGAGCGGATGCTTGGTTGTGCGGAAGAGGTGCTAAAGCGCCTTGATATTCATTACCGTGTGATGACGCTTTGTTCTGGCGATATGGGCTTTGGTGCGCGGAAAACCTACGACATTGAAGTGTGGTTGCCGGGCCAAGATGCCTACCGCGAGATTTCATCTTGTTCTGTGTGCGGCGATTTCCAAGCCCGCCGCATGAATGCGCGTTACCGTGTTGAAGGTGAGAAGAAACCGACATTCTGCCATACGTTGAACGGCTCAGGTCTTGCTGTGGGTCGCACGCTGATTGCAGTTTTGGAAAATTATCAAAACGAAGATGGTAGCATCAACGTTCCTGAGGTGTTGCAACCTTATATGGGTGGCCTCAGCGTTATTTCTTAAACTCAACCCCAATTAATAAGGCGGGTAGGGCGTATGCGTATACTTTTAGTCAATGATGATGGCTTTCATGCGCAAGGCTTTGAGGTTTTGCGCAAGATTGCGGCTGAATTGTCAGATGATGTGTGGGCGGTGGCACCTGCAACAGATCAAAGCGGCCTGTCGCATTCCATCACCTTGTCGCACCCTTTGCGCTTTACCAAGCACAGTGAGCGTGATTTCAGCATCACCGGTACGCCAACTGATTGCGTCATTATGGGCGTCAAAGAGTTTATGCCATCGCCACCTGATCTGATCCTGTCCGGTGTCAATCATGGGCAGAACGCTGCTAACGATGTCACGTACTCCGGCACGGCGGCGGGTGCTATGGAAGGGGCGATTTTGGGCATTCGTTCTTTCGCCTTGTCGTTGCGTGTGGATTGGAGTGGCGAGCGGATCGCTTATTGGGATACGCCACAAAAACATGCGCCTTCCATCATTGAACGGGCTTTAGATATTGGGTTTGACCCGTCAACTTTCATCAATGTGAATTTTCCTGATCGCCCGGCAGACCAAGTGCTGGGCGAAAAGCTGGTGCCGCAAGGCTCGCTTGATCATGAGTTGTCGGGTGAGCATAGACGAGACGGGCGTGGGCATTCTTACTATTGGCTGACCTTTCAAGCAGGCAACATAACGTCAAAGGGTGATAGTGATATAGCAGCGCTGCGTGAAGGATATACGACCATAACACCAATGCGGCCTGATTATACGGACCGCTCCGCGCTTGCAGCTTTGTCGAAAGACTGGAAACAATCATAACAATGGCTGTGTCAAAATTCATAACCTATGCAGCGTTGCCGTTAGCGCCCTTGTTCTTTGCCTCCAATATGCTGTTTGGCAAGGCTATTATATCGGGTGTTGAACCGTGGACTTTGGCGTTTGTGCGCTGGGGTGTGGTGTTTTTGATTCTGTTTCCCTTCGCGGCCAAATCGCTTTGGCAGCATAAACGCCGTGTCGCCTCGCTCTTTTCTATGTTTTCTGTGATGGGCTTTTTGGGCATGTGGGTGTGCGGTGCGATCGTTTATTTCGCCCTTACCAAGACATCTGGAACCAATGCTATTTTGATCTATCTGTCATCACCGGTGTTGATTGTTCTGTTTGAAGCAATCTATCGTGGCCGCCGGATTTCGTTGCGTGAAGGTATCGGCATATTGATCGCATCCTTTGGCGTGCTTGTCATTTTGATGCGTGGTGAGGTTGAAAACGCCTATGCACTTAATTTCAATGTTGGCGATATAGCTATGGTTGCGGCAGCTATTGCGTGGGCTGTTTATTCTGTGATGTTTAAATCTGACGCATTGACTGGTTTGCCGAGCCTCATGCTTTTGTGTGTGTTTAGTTTGATGGGCGCTTTAATGCTCGCGCCTTTTGCTGCGTTTGAGCTGACCTATGTTGCGGGTTTGCCGAGCGAGGTTTCTATTTGGGCTGGTATTGCTGGTATCGTGTTTAGCTCATCTATTGCCGCGTTTTTGGCTTATCAACACTCTGTTCGCGTTGCGGGGCCTGCAATCGCTGGTATTTTCATGTATTTGCTGCCAGTTTATGGCGTGGGTCTTGCGGTGCTTTTGTTAGGTGAGAAATTTGAGCAATTTCACATGATTGGAATTTTGACTATTTTGGGTGGTGTCATTCTCGCGACTTTCCCCGCTGATTTATTAAAGCGAAAAGCTTTGAAGAAGGAACGTCTGGCGTAATGAATTCGACTTTTTCTGCATCTGATGGAGATCAACACGCTGAAGAGATGATGGCGCTAATTTTGGCAATCAGGGAGCAGGGCATTATGGACCCTGACATGATGCGGCTTTATGAGAACTATCCAAGACGTAAGTTTCTCAACCCTGGATATGTCAGAGGCGTCTTGAGGCCAAATAGTGCCGCACCCATTCCCTGTGGTCAGTTGCAAAGCGCGCCCACAACCGTTTCAACCATTATGCAAGCGTTGAGTTTAGAGCCCCATCACAAAGTCTTGGAAATTGGAACGGGCTCCGGTTATCAAACAGCATTGCTTGCAAGCCAGTGTCGTCGTTTTTATACGATTGAACGATTTCGCACATTGGTGGATGATTTTGAAAGACGAATTGAGTCTATGCGCATTGGAAATATCGTGATGCGGTTTGCTGATGGAATGCTTGGATGGCCGGAGCAAGATAACTTTGACAGCATTGTCGTTAATGCAGGAATATCTTCCATCCCCTCCATATTATCGGATCAATTGAAGGTTGGAGGGCGATTAATTGCCCCAATTATTCAATCTAAAGCGACTTGTGAATTGACGCTGCACGTCAAGGTTGAGAACGGTTTTGAGACCAAAAAATTGGCAACTACCCGTTATCTCCCAATAATTTCGGGCACTGCTTACAGACTTTAAGAGTTTTTTTAGGTTACTGCTTTTTAATGGCCTCAGTTAAAATTGCGAACTGAGTTGTGTTATGAGTACTCGCTTTAAATGGCCACGCGCCAAATTTCTTAGAAATGTTGCTTGTTTAACCCTTGCTTCTGTCGCCGCTGCTGGTTGCAGTGAGGGGGCGGCACGCTTTGCTGATCCGTTGTTTACGGCCTCTGTGCCGCAGCGACCTCAGGCTATCAATCAACTGGGAGGTCTGGCGCAGACCGCATCTGTTGCTTCCCGTGTCCGGCAAAATATCCCGCAAAGATTGGATGTTCAGCAATCACCATTTTTGCAGCAAGATAGTTTCAATGCTAAAAACTTGAGCCGGAGCGTTGTTTCTAGAACGGTTTCAGGTGCAGGCATTCCGCAGCGGATAGGTGTTCCCTCTCAATCGGCGGCACTTGGTCAGCAATTTCCAAGCTTTCCTGCTCGTCCGACATTGACGCAACCAACTATTTCGCAGCCAAGCGCGATTGCACGTCAATCCTTGCCGCCAGTCCAGCAATTGCCGAAATCATCAACTTTGGCATCTACACCTAGCAATGGGGGCCGTTTGACCTTGGAGCAGGCGCAAGCAATCAATGATCCAGAGTCTGTTCCTCAGTTCACGCAGGTTGCATCATCAAACAGCCAGCAAAGTTTTAAGATAGGTACTGATTGGACACGCAAATATTCGCCAATACCAACGCAAAGCCCAGCACCTAAGTTGTCTGCGGCACCAGCTGGTCAGGGGCCGAAAGCCTATACGCCTCCGCAAGGGGTTTATACGGCTGATGTTGATCGCCTTTCGACCAGTTCAATCTCTAAATTCGCTGAACCGAAGGTCATTCGTTCATCTGTCACTTCGTCGCCAACAAAGCAGGTGATCCGCAGTCAGCCAGTGCAAATTGACCGACAAGTTACAGCGAGTGTTCCTGCACAGCCGCAAGCCCAAAGATCAAATAATGGTTGGTCAAATGCTGGTGGTACTTATGTCAATTTGAAATCGGGTGAGACGCTTTATTCTCTTTCACGTCGGTATGGTGTGCCGGTTGATGCGATTTCAAGTTCTAATGGCATTACAAACCCAAGCACTGTGCGGGTTGGTCAACGAATTTTGATCCCAACTTATGTTTATGCGCCAAATGTGGGCGTTTCAGCACCGGATGCAAACAAGCGTGTCGCTAATGCATCCAGCGGAACATTGCGCCCGCAACCGGTTCAAGCAGCTGTTGACCCTATTACGACATCTGCAACTGCACCAAGCAGACCGCTGCCCCCGAAGGTGGCGTCGAATGGTCAAGTTTTTGGTGCCCATACCGTTCAATCAGGCGATACTTTGTCTAAGATTGGTCGTCTTCATGGAGCCAGTGTTGCGTCAATCAAGGCCGCAAATGGTATTACTGATGGCAACGTCATTAGAATCGGCCAGGTTTTGAGTGTTCCAGGTTCAAAGCGCGCTGCTGCGACCGCAAGCGCTAAGCAAAGCGTTGCTGCATTGCCTGTTTTGGATCGTACGACGACGGGTTCTGTGCCATCACAGCCGCTTCCTCCAAAGGCTGTGTCGAGCAATTATGCAGTTGCTGCATTGCCGCGTTCGCGTCCAAACCACACACCTGCCAAAACAGTTGTGAATCGGTCAACGAATGGGCAACCAAAAGTCAATCCTGTGCGTCATGTTGCTGCGAGCCAAACAGGGTCCGCGCAGGTTGACCCAATAACAACGTCTTCTTCGAAAAATCCGGCAGCAACGTCGTCTTCGGGCTTCAAATGGCCAGTGCGCGGTGATGTGATCGGGCATTTTGGTCAGAAAAATGCAGGCATTAATATTTCCGTTCCAGAAGGTACGCCTGTTAGAGCTGCTGCGGCTGGTGAAGTTATCTATGCAAGCAACGGTTTGGCTGACTATGGTCAACTTGTTCTTGTGCGTCACAGCAATGGCTTCGTGACCGCTTATGCACACAATAAGTCATTGTTGGTGAGACGTGGTGATCGCGTTCGTCAGGGGCAAGTTGTTGCTAAATCAGGTAAAACTGGCGCAGTCTCGTCACCGCAGGTGCATTTTGAAATTCGAGAAGGCAAGACGCCGGTTAATCCGATGTCGCACCTTGCAGGTTAATTTCAACGCATCAATCTAAATGAATTGTCTGGCCGGTTCTTCCGGCCAGATCTTGTATATACTGCCAAGCGACCCGACCCGAGCGGTTGCCTCGGGTTTTTGCCCATTCTAGGGCTTCATGCCGCAATTGCTCCGCTTCAATTTCAAGCTCGTAGCGGGCGACATAGCCTTCAATCATTGCCAAATAGTCATCCTGCGTGCACTTGTGGAATCCAAGCCACAGGCCAAACCGATCTGACAGGGACACTTTTTCTTCTGTGGCTTCTGAAGGATTGATTGCCGTTGCCCGTTCGTTTTCCATCATATCGCGGGGAATGAGGTGGCGACGGTTGGAGGTTGCATAAAAAATTACATTGTCTGGTCTGCCTTCAACGCCACCGTCAAGAGCGCTTTTAAGCGACTTGTAACTTGCATCATCACCATCAAAGGAAAGGTCGTCGCAAAAAATGATGAAACGGTCTTTTGTGCCCTTTAAAAGGCGCATAAGCTGCGGCAGGCTATCAATATCTTCACGGTGAATTTCGATGAGTTTCAAACCGTGAGCGAGACCGGATTGTTTCATCTCATCATTGATGACGCGGTGCGCGGCTTTCACGACGGAACTCTTGCCCATCCCGCGCGCACCCCACATAAGCACATTGTTCGCGGCATATCCATTTGCAAATTGACGTGTGTTTTCAACCAATTTGTCGCGAACAAGCTCGATACCAACAAGAAGATCGATTGGCACGCGGTTTATGGCGTCGACCGCTTGCAAGAAACCATCTTCAGCCCGCCATAAAAAAGCCTCCGCGAGTGTTGGATCAAAGGCTGGCGGGGCTTGAGGCACCATTTGGGCGACAAGGCTGGTTAGGGCCTCTAGTTTGTCGTTAAGAGCACGAATTGCATCATCAGCCATTGTATCGGTCCGCAAATTGCTTAAGTGAAGGATTACACAGTCGAAATGGGGTAGCGCGGGAACGTTGCTTCAATCAAGGAAAAAGGCAGCTTAAACGGATAGTTTTAGGACCGAATCGTGGAATTATTGGGTTTTGTCCGTTTATGACGGTGAAAAGCGCTAGGTTTAGCTCTGGATTTATGCGATCAGCAATTGCAAATCACTTAAGGGATTGTATAGTCCGGCAACTTTTGACTGATTGGTTTTGTATTGTACGGCTGATCTGTCCTTAAACCGGAATTTATGAAGGAAATACCATGTTTATTACACCAGCATATGCCCAAGCAACCGGCGGCGGTGAGCCAGGACTTTTGTTCAGCCTTCTGCCGTTTGTTGCAATTTTCGCGATTATGTATCTCTTTATCCTGCGCCCACAGCGTCAACGCATGAAGGCACACCAAGAGATGATCGACAATGTACGTCGTGGCGATAATGTGGTGATGAATGGCGGTATTATCGGCAAGGTGACTAAAGTTACTGATGATGCTGAAATTGAAATCGAAATTGCTAAAGACGTGAAGGTTAAAGCCTTTCGCGGCATGATCCACGAAGTACGTGCAAAAGGCGAACCAGCGAAAGCCGAATAACGTCGAACGACTATTATCCCTCATTTGAGATTAAAAAATGACCCATTTTTCCATATGGAAATCCTCGCTTATCCTTCTCACCGTTCTTTTGGGTGTGGTTTATGCAGCTCCCAATTTATTTAGTGAGGAAGAAGTAAGCGCTTGGCCTTCTTTCTTGCCGCAAGACCAAATGGTGTTAGGGCTTGATCTGCAAGGTGGGTCTCATTTGCTTATTCAGGTTGAGCGTGAGGGACTTGTTAAAGAGCGGGTGCAAAACTTGCGTGCTGATGTTTTGCGCGCCTTGAGTGGCCGTAATGCGGATGGTTCACGCGATGAGCGGATTAAAGCATCACGTGCCGCTGTTGTGGGTGACCGCGCTGTTCAGTTTCGTTTGACGGATGAAGCAGATGCAGCGCGCGCTCGCCAAGCTTTGCAGACGGTTA
The DNA here is from genome assembly GCA_964553335.1 of uncultured Hyphomicrobiales bacterium. Classification (GTDB taxonomy): domain Bacteria; phylum Pseudomonadota; class Alphaproteobacteria; order Rhizobiales; family JACESI01; genus JACESI01. Next base: position 14,197 of record CAZKKW010000030.1, read on the forward strand.
TTCAACCTAGTTTGACGAACGTGTTCACTGGTGCGCCGACCACAGAAGTAACAATGAGCAATAACGGCTCATTATTCCGTCTGGAATTGACGGATGAGGGGATTGAGCAGCGCTTGTCTTCTGCGGTTCAGCAATCCGTTGAAGTGATCCGTCGCCGTATTGATGAACTGGGCACAACAGAACCAACCATTCAACGCCAAGGCTCTGACCGTGTTTTGGTTCAAGTGCCAGGATTTGGCGATTCAGAACGACTGAAAACATTGTTGAGCGAAACGGCTAAGCTTTCCTTCCGCATGGTGGACCAATCAGTCACTGTTGCAGAAGCAGAAGCCACACGCCCGCCATTAGGGTCCAGCATTCTAGAAGCGCACAGTGAAGACGAACGGGCAGCAGGTTTCAGATATCTCGTTCAAGACCGGACCATCGTGTCTGGTGATGATCTGGTTGATGCACAGCCAGCCTTCGCGCACCAAACCAATGAGTCTGTTGTTACTTTCCGATTTAATACAGCCGGCGCCAGAAAATTTGGTCGCGCAACGCAGGAAAATGTTGGCCGTCCATTTGCCGTTGTTCTCGATAACAAGGTGGTATCAGCGCCAACGATCCAAGAGCCAATTTTGGGTGGATCGGGTCAAATTTCGGGGCAGTTTACGGTCGAATCTGCAAATGAGTTCGCGATCCTTTTGCGTGCGGGTGCTTTGCCTGCCGACCTTACCGTGATTGAAGAGCGCACTGTTGGGCCGGGGCTTGGTCAAGACAATATCGATTCAGGTTTCATTGCAGCCGTTGTCGGTGCAATCGCGGTCCTGATTTTTATGGTGTTGGTTTATGCAAAATTTGGTGTTGTTGCGAATATCGCACTGGCGGCTAATATCGCGCTGATCATTGCTGTTCTCTCATTCCTTGGTGCAACACTGACCTTGCCGGGTATTGCGGGTATCGTGCTCACCGTTGGTATGGCGGTGGATGCGAACGTGTTGATTTTTGAGCGTATTCGCGAAGAATTACGGGCAGGGCGTAAGACGGTGAATGCGGTGCAAGAAGGTTATTCGAAAGCGCTGGGCACCATTTTGGATGCGAATATCACAACGTTTATCGCGGCGGTAATCTTGTTCTTCTTAGGTTCAGGGCCGGTTAAAGGCTTCGCCGTGACACTTGCCATTGGTATTATCACCACGGTCTTTTGTGCCTGTACGTTCTCGCGCTTCATCGTTGCGAAATGGATTTTGCGTTCACGTCCAAAAACGCTGTCACTGCGTTGGATTTTGAACCTCATTCCAGACAATACGTCTTTTCAATTCATGAAACACCGTAAGTTCAGCTTTCCAATCTCAGTGATTACGATTGTCTTGTCGCTTGGTCTGTTCTTGGTCAACGGCCTCAATCTCGGTATCGACTTTAGAGGCGGTACATTGGTTGAGATTGAAACCACTGATGGGCCTGCTGACATCGCAGAAATTAGATCAGGCCTTGGTTCGTTAGGACTTGGTGATATCGAAGTGCAAGAATTTGGCGCGCCAAACGATATTTTGATCCGCATTCAACAACAAGATGGTGGCGAAGCGGCGCAGCAGGAAGCTGTGAAGAAAGTTCGAGCTTCTTTGGGTGAGGAAAATATTGAATATCGCCGTGTTGAGGTGGTTGGGCCACGGGTTTCAGAAGAGCTGACACAAGCAGGTTCCATTGCGGTTTTGGCCGCTTTGTTGGCCGTGCTCGTCTATATCTGGTTCCGTTTTGAGTGGCACTTTGCTGTTGGTGCTGTGGTTGCGACCACCCATGACGTGATTATCACCATCGGCTTGTTTGCGCTCTTACAACTTGATTTCAATCTTTCAACAATTGCAGCGGTGCTCACCATCGTTGGTTACTCGCTCAATGATACGGTAGTGGTTTATGACCGGATTCGTGAGAATTTGCGCAAATTTAAAAAGCGGCCAGTTGCTGAAGTGCTTGACCTTGCGATCAATGAAACATTGTCACGGACCACATTGACATCTGTTACGACTTTGTTGGCACTTCTATCGCTATACTTCCTTGGCGGTGAGGTGATCCAATCGTTCACATTCGCCATGATTTGGGGCGTGGTTATTGGTACTTATTCTTCAATCTTTATCGCGGCGCCGTTCCTGATCTTGATGAACCTTCGCCCGGGCCAAATCGACCAAACGCGGGTTGAGAAAGAGGGCGAAGATAGTGCTGGACCAGCTGTTGAAGTATGATGGATGAGCAACATGGGGCGCAGGGCATTGAAATGCATGAAGCGCATTTTCCAGGCCGCGCCCCCGTAGAGGCTTATGGCAATGGCGGTTTTCGCTTTGCTGAAATGTCGCATCAAGGCTCTATTTTATGTTTGCCAGAAGGCATTTTTGCTTGGCATGTCGAGCAAGCAAGCGAGCTCACGCCTGAGCATTTTGACCGTGTATTTAGTGATAATGGCTTGGATGTCTTCCTGCTTGGGTTGGGTCCAGATTTTTTGCCCATGCCAAAAGAAATTCGCGCTCTATTTCAAGGCCGCGGCATTGTCGCTGACCCGATGAGCACGGGGGCGGCGATCCGAACCTACAATGTGCTTTTGTCCGAAAACCGCGCGGTCGGTTGCGGCTTAATCGCGGTAGATTGATCATGGCGCATGATCCTTCCAGCTTGGCGGAGGCTATGGAGTTACTGCGCCAGCATGACCGAGACCGCTTTCTTGCAAGCTTACTGTTTCCGGCTGAATACCGCGAAGACGTCGCCATTCTCTATGCTTTTAACGCAGAAATTAGCCGCATCCGCGATGTGGTGAGTGAAGCAATACCCGGTGAAATTCGCCTGCAATGGTGGCGCGACGCGATCAAGGAAAAGTCTGCCGATGCGCGAGCGAACCCATTGGCTGCGTTATTACTTGATGTGATTGAAAAGCACGATTTATCCGGCGAGACCTTCGACAAAATTTTGTTGGCACGGGCTTTCGATCTTTATCATGACCCGATGCCGTCAATGGCGGATTTTGAGACCTATGCAGGTGAGACAACCTCGTTGCTGTTTCAGCTTTCGGCCCTCATTGCATCAAGCGAGCAACAAAGCGCACTGGCTGATGCGGCGGGTCATGCAGGTGTTGCTTACGCGTTGATGGTGACCCTTCGAAATATTGGTGCGGATGCTAGGCGAGGGCAGGTGTTCTTGCCAAACGATCAATTGGCACTCTTTGGTACTGCGAGAGATGATTTAACGGAAGGCAAGATGTCGCCCGCATTACGCGAAGCCATCACTCATTTCGCAAACCTTGCCCGTGACCACCGAGACAAAGCGCTCAATGCTGCCCGCTTATTGCCAAGAGATGTGAAACCAGTGTTTCTTCCAATCGTGCTGATTGAACCGTATCTCAAGTTGATCGAGAAAAATCTCGATACGCTGTTGGATAAACCGATCCAATTGTCCCAGCTTAAAGCGCAATGGGCGTTATGGCGTGGGGGAATTTGAGCCCCCGCTCATGAATGTTGTGATCCGCGTTTAAATCTACGCCTGCGCTTCCATTACGGCTTGCATGCGTTGTAAGGAGGCTGCTGGCCACATTTCTTTTGGGTCATAAAACTCTTCGGTCGCTGGAATGCCTTCCATTAGCGTTACCCAAGGTTGTTTGCTTTTCGTGAAAATGTTGATGTCTGGAGGATACTGGTTCGGTTCTTCCAATGCGCCGACGCGCATGAATAAAAATGCTTCACCAAAGGCTGCATAAGTGCTCCAAAGGCCCACTTTGCATGTTGGGCAGCGGTGGATTGTTTGGCCCATTCCACTGCCAGTTTCCACCGTAATGCCTTCTGTCTCACCTGAAAGAACGTTGACGCATTTGGCCTCAATCATTGCATTTAAAGCGTGGGCAGTTCCGCTTTGTCTTTGGCAATTTGTACAATGGCAAGCATGTGTAAAAAGAGGGCTATCTGTCATTTCGTATTGGACTTTTCCGCAGCTACATTGGCCTTTCATCGGTCTTCTCCCATAAGTTTCAATTGAGTGTATGGCAAAAATGTAACGTGTCAAATACGAACAATTGTGTCGTTTGATGCGCGTTAATCTAAAATTGGATACGCCATCGGTTGCCAATAGCTATTTGGTTTGATCAAATGTTGTCTGGGGGCTGGTTTGATAAGTTTAATTCTTGCATTGAAAATTGATTGGGAAAACCGATTGGTTTTGGTGCGGTTTGGATAATGAAATTGAGGAACCAATGCGAACTTCTGCAATATGTGCGTCACTCCTAATGCTCAGTGTCCTATGGACATCACCCGTTTATGCCCAAAGCCAACAAGGTAGTTTTTGCAGGCCTGTCGCGCAGTTTGAAAATGGCATCTTAAAGGCGTCCTTTAGCGATGACCTTGTGTTGGCGCAAGCAAAGCAGAATGTAACCATCACTTATTTGGCGCATTCGTCGTTTCGAATTGAGACGTCTGAGGGGTTGAATATTGCGACTGACTTCACTGGCTTTCTAGGATCAAAGCAACTCCCTGATATTGCGACGATGAATACGGTCCACACTGGGCATTTTACGTTCGATCCAGATGAAAACATAAAGCATGTGCTGCAAGGGTGGGCGAAAGATGGTGAGCCTTCGCGCCACTATGTGCGAATAAATGACACCATTGTTCGAAATATCACGACTGATTTCACCTCGGAAGCAACAGGTTTTCGGCCTGATGAGAACTCGATTTTTGTGTATGAGACGGATGGGCTGTGTATCGGACATTTAGGGCAATTGCATGAGTATCCGACGGAAGAACAATTGGCAGAAATTGGTCGCCTCGATGTGATGATGATGCCAATAAGCGGTATTCAAACGTTAAGCCTTGATGACATTGATCGCCTGATCAAACGCCTTGGCGTGCGGATTATTCTGCCCATGCATTGGCATGATAAGCGCACGCTACTTGCCTATTTGGAATTGGTTCGCGGGCGACACGTCATTGAGACCCGCAATGATAACGCGATAACTGTTTCGATTGATACTTTGCCGAGTGAGCCTAGAATGATTTTTCTAACGCCTGAAACGTCTTTCAAGCTATTTCAGTGAGCGCCTTTTTATTCAGCCGCTTCTGAAGTCTCCAAACCGAGCCATGCCTTTGTGTCTGCCAAAGCGCGGTTTGCCATGGCGAGTTTCTTGGCGCGGGCTTTTTCTTTGCCTCTAAAGCGTTTGCCTTCAACGGGTTTTTGCACTTCGATTGGCGGGAAGAGGCCGAAGTTGATGTTCATGGGTTGGAATGAGCGCTTTGACCCTTTGCCTTCGTCTGCAATATGACCACCTGTGATATGTCCGAGCAGGGAGCCAAATGCTGTTGTTTCAGGCGGCAAGCGTGGTGTTGCGCCTTGTGCTTCTTCTGCCATGAACCGACCTGTTAGCATGCCGATTGCAGCGGACTCTAAATAGCCTTCGCAGCCTGTGATTTGACCTGCAAAACGAATGCGCGGGTCGCTTTTTAGGCGCAGTGTCTCATCGAGCAATTTCGGCGAATTCAAAAACGTGTTGCGGTGCAGGCCACCAAGGCGGGCAAATTCAGCGTTTTGTAAGCCCGGTATCATGCGGAAAATATCAGCCTGCGCGCCGTATCGCAGTTTGGTTTGAAACCCGACGATATTGTAAAGCGTGCCAAGTGCATTATCTTGGCGCAATTGCACCACGGCGTAGGGTTTAACTTCTGGATCATGCTTGTTGGTGAGGCCCATTGGTTTCATAGGGCCGTGACGTAAGGTTTCGCGACCGCGTGCGGCCATCACTTCGATCGGCAAGCAGCCATCAAAATAGGGCGTGTTTTCTTCCCATTCTTTAAAATCTGTAGTGTCACCTTCGGTCAATGCATCCATAAAGGCGTTGTAGAGTTCTTCGTCGAGTGGGCAATTGATATAGTCAGCACCTGTTCCACCGGGGCCAACTTTATCATAGCGCGATTGATACCACGCTTGATCCATGTCGATGCTTTCTTTGTGTACGATAGGGGCGATTGCGTCGAAAAAGGCGAGTTCTTCTTCGCCTGTTTTTGCGCGGATTTGTTCAGCTAAAGCGTCAGAGGTGAGCGGACCCGTGGCGATGAGCACTTTACCCCAATCATCTAGCGGCAGTTCGCCAATTTCTTCACGCGCAATTGTTACATTTGGGTGCTCTTCAAGCGCTTTTGTCACGGCGTCAGAAAATCCAACACGGTCAACAGCCAAAGCGCCGCCTGCAGGCACTTGGTTTGCGTCGGCTGATTTCATAATCAGTGAGCCAGCTAAGCGCATTTCAGCATGCAAAACACCAACGGCGTTTGAGGTTGCGTCATCTGAGCGGAATGAGTTGGAGCAAACAAGTTCCGCCAAGCCATCTGTGTGGTGCGCGTCTGTCTTTCTAACAGGACGCATTTCATGAAGGATGACCTTTTGTCCGCGTTCAGCAAGTTGCCAAGTTGCTTCGCTGCCTGCAAGCCCGCCGCCGATAATGTGAATGGGTGATTGTTCGCTCATGGTGTTATCGCGTCCGTTGATTGGGAGGGCTTGTCAAAGAGAGTGCAAATTATGCGCACTCGCTGACGAACGCAACTGTTTATGCGATCTCAGCTCACTGATATTCGATGTTTCAAAATTTGGAAGGAAATGGCGTTTGGCCAAAAAAATCGCCCGCTGCGGGAGGAGGGTGCAGCGGGCGTTTTACTTATAGATGGACTGGGAGGAGGATAGTCCATCTAATAACGAAGTTCGACTGGGAGGAGGGATGTCTCACTTCGTATCTCTTGGGCGGCGCGTTTTGTTCGTGCCTTATTGTTAATCTCTTTATAAGGAACTTCGTAATTATTGTGCAGCGCAAAAAAAGAATGTCAGCTATGCACTAGAAGCATACCTTGCCATACGATACCTTTAATCTAAATGGCATTTATTAATAAAGTATAAAAATCACTCTGCTGCTGTTGCGTTGTGGGACGTGTGCGGTGTTCCTAGGCGTCTTTTCAAGACTTCGTTTAAAAATTGGCCTGTATAAGAGCGCGGTTCCTCAACAATACTTTCAGGTGGGCCAATGGCGACAATTTCTCCGCCGCCATCACCGCCTTCTGGTCCCAAATCTATTACCCAGTCGGCAGTTTTTATTACTTCAAGGTTGTGTTCAATGACGATGACGCTGTTGCCTGTCTCCACCAATTCATGGAGAACTTCCAACAACTTAGCGACATCGTGAAAATGCAAGCCTGTGGTTGGTTCATCCAAAAGATAGAGCGTTCGACCTGTGGCGCGTTTTGATAGTTCTTTGGCAAGTTTCACCCGCTGCGCTTCACCGCCTGAAAGGGTGGTTGCCTGTTGGCCGACTTTTACATAACCAAGCCCAACCCGTTGCAATGTGGTGAGTTTGTCGCGAACGACGGGGAAGGCTGAAAAGAATTCGACCGCCTCATCAACGGTCATATCGAGCACTTCAGCAATGGATTTTCCTTTAAATTGGACATCCAAAGTCTCGCGGTTATAGCGTTTTCCGTTGCATTCTTCGCATGTCACATAGACATCGGGTAGGAAATGCATCTCAATTTTGATGACACCATCGCCCTGACAAGCCTCGCAACGACCGCCTTTTACGTTGAAAGAGAATCGCCCCGGCGCATATCCACGCGCCTTTGCTTCCGGCAATCCTGCAAACCATTCTCTAATCGGCGTGAATGCGCCTGTATAGGTGGCAGGGTTAGATCTTGGTGTGCGGCCTATGGGTGATTGGTCGATGTCAATGACCTTATCAAGGTGCTCTAACCCTTCAATTCGGTCATGTTCTGCAGGGGTAGCGCGGGCATTGTTGAGCTTGCGGGCGACCGCTTTATAAAGTGTGTCGAGGAGAAGCGTGGATTTCCCACCGCCTGAAACGCCAGTCACTGTGGTGAAAAGACCAAGCGGTATATCAACACTCACATCTTTTAGATTGTTACCACGTGCCCCGACAACACGAATTTTGCGTTTCTTGTTGGGTTTGCGGCGCTTTTCCGGCATGGGGATCATCTTCGTGCCGGATAGATATTGACCTGTAAGCGAATTCGGATTGGCCATCACCTCTTGAGGCGTGCCATTGGCAACAATTTCACCACCATGAATGCCAGCAGCTGGGCCGACATCGACCACATAATCAGCAGTCAGCACGGCATCTTCGTCATGTTCAACAACGATCACGGTATTTCCAAGGTCACGAAGGTGCTTGAGGGTGACGAGAAGGCGCGCATTATCACGTTGATGAAGGCCGATAGAGGGTTCATCCAACACATAAAGGACACCCGTAAGGCCAGAACCAATTTGAGACGCCAAACGAATGCGCTGGCTTTCACCGCCTGAAAGTGTGCCTGAATTGCGGGACAGGGTGAGATAATCAAGGCCTACGTCATCCAAGAATTTTAACCTGTCTCTGATTTCCTTCAAAATCCGTGATGCGATCTCGTTCTGTTTGTCATTTAATTGGGCGGGAAGGGCGTCGAACCATTCCTTTGCCTTACGGATTGACAATTGAGCGACATCGCTGATGTGTAAACCCGCCAGTTTGACGCACAAGGCTTCTGGTTTCAGGCGATTGCCGTTGCACGCATCACACGGGGTGGCGGCCATGAATTTTTCGATTTCTTCACGCGACCAATTCGATTCCGTTTCGCGCCAACGCCGTTCCAAATTATTGACGACGCCCTCAAACGGTTTCTTGGTTTTATAAGACCGCAATCCGTCATCATAGGTGAAGGTGACTGTGTCTTTGGTCCCGAACAAAATCGCTTTTTGTAGCTCTTTTGGTTGCTTTTCCCAAGCCGTCGACATTTTCGCGCCCAAATGACGGCAAACGGATTCGAGCGTTTGCATATAATAAGGTGAGGTTGATTTTGACCACGGCGCAATGGCTCCTTTGGCCATGCTGAGGCTTTCATCGGGTACCACCAATTGAGCATCTACGCGCCGCTCTGTACCAAGGCCATCACAGCGCGGGCAGGCACCGAAGGGATTATTGAACGAGAATAATCGCGGTTCGATTTCCGTAATCGTAAAGCCAGACACGGGGCAGGCGAACTTTTCTGAGAAGATCAGCCGTTCGTGGGTCTCGTTCTTGGATTTATTGACGCCTGCTGTCTCGTCTGCTGGCAATGGCTTGTCGGCAAGTTCTGCGATCGCCAATCCGTCGGCGAGGCGAAGGGCGGTTTCCAGCGAATCTGCCAGTCTGGTGCCCAAATCATCGCGTACAACAACACGGTCCACCACCACGTCGATATCGTGCTTGAATTTCTTGTCTAAGTCGGGTGCATCAGCGATTTCGTAAAACTCGCCATCAATTTTGACACGCTGGAAACCCTTGCGCATCAGTTCGGCCAGCTCTTTCTTATATTCCCCCTTGCGGCCGCGAACGATTGGCGCGAGCAGATAAAGTCGCGAGCCTTCTTCCAGCGCCATAACGCGGTCCACCATTTGGCTGACGGTTTGGCTTTCAATCGGTAGGCCCGTTGCAGGTGAATAGGGAATGCCCGTGCGCGCATAAAGCAGGCGCATGTAGTCATATATCTCGGTGACGGTTGCGACAGTTGAACGCGGGTTTTTGGACGTTGTCTTTTGCTCGATGGAAATCGCGGGTGACAGGCCATCAATCTGGTCAACATCCGGCTTTTGCATCATTTCTAAAAACTGGCGTGCATAGGCCGATAAGCTCTCCACATAACGGCGTTGACCTTCAGCATAGATGGTATCAAAGGCGAGGGAAGATTTGCCAGAACCAGACAGTCCCGTCATCACCACCAGCCGATCGCGCGGAATTTCTAGGTCGACGTTTTTAAGATTATGTTCCCGTGCGCCTTTAACGGTGATCATTCTTGTTTGTTCGTTTGCAAAAGTTGCCACTGGCACAATCCTGAGAGTTTGTTCGTCTTAGATGTTTTAGGCAGCACAGCCACTTTGTCGAGGGGCTTGCTGTTACATTGTTGTTATTTGTCCACGCTGATTCACAGTGTTTTATCACCTTTTTGGGAAAAAAGAACAATTCAAGAACAAAATGCTTGCAAACGGATTGTGGAAAAGGATAATCAAGGGCGCGGCGAGGGGGCTGGCCTGTTATGGTCGGCGTCAAATGGAAGCTTTCTGCTTGGTCATATGATGACAGGCGCTAAATGTATAAGTGAGGGTCGATATGGCTGGTAGTGTCAATAAAGTAATTCTGGTTGGTAATCTGGGTGCAGACCCTGAAATTCGACGCACACAAGATGGTCGCCCAATCGCGAACTTGAGCATCGCGACCAGTGAGAGCTGGCGGGATAAAAATACAGGTGAGCGTCGGGATAAAACCGAATGGCACCGTGTTGTGATTTTCTCAGAAGGTCTTTGTAAAGTGGCTGAAAACTATTTGCGCAAAGGCTCTAAAGTCTATCTTGAAGGCCAGCTTCAAACGCGCAAATGGCAAGACCAGCAAGGCCAAGACCGCTATTCAACTGAGGTTGTTCTGCAAGGCTTTAGCTCAAACCTAACAATGCTTGACGGTCGTAACGACAATCAAGGCGGCGGCGGTGATTATGGCGGCGGTGGTCAAGTTGGTTACGGCGGTGGCGGTGGCCAAATGGGTGGCGCTGCGGCAGGTGGTGCGGCTATGGCGCCTGCTGGTCCAGCAGATGATATGGACGACGAAATTCCGTTCTAAGGTAAGCTTCAATTCAAATGAA
>CAZKKW010000031.1:0-12971 GCA_964553335.1 uncultured Hyphomicrobiales bacterium
TTGGTGGGGGTCCAATCGGCATGGAAATGGCGCAAGCTCATCGCCGCCTTGGTTCAAAGGTATCGGTTGTCGAAGCGATGCGCACATTCAATCAATTCGACCCAGAGCTTGCCTCCATTGCCCTTGATAACATCAGGCAGGAAGGCGTTGAAATTCATGAGCAAACGAAAGTTGTTCGTCTTGAGCCTTCCGTTGACGGCGGTGTTGATGTGATTGCAGAAAAAGATGGCGTAGAAACCGTCATTTCTGGCTCTCACCTTTTAATTGCAACAGGTCGCGCAGCCAATATTGCAAATCTTGATCTTGAAAAAGCCAATATCGAATTTGAACGCCGCGGCATCACAGTCGATGAGACAATGCGCACAACCAACAAACGCGTTTATGCCATTGGCGATGTTGCAGGTGGCCTGCAATTTACCCATGTTGCTGGCTATCATGCAGGCCTTGTTATTCGAGCCATTTTGTTTAGAAAATCGGCGAAAGAAAACCGGCACATCCTGCCTTGGGCAACCTTCACAGACCCCGAGATTTCCAATGTCGGCTATAGCGAAGCTGAAGCACGAGAGAAATACAAAGACATTCGCGTGCTGCGCTGGCCTTATGTAGAAAATGATCGCGCACAAGCAGAACGCAAAACGAGTGGCTTGATCAAAGTTATCACCGACAAAAAAGGTCTCATTTTAGGCGCTGGAATTGTGGGTGCAGGTGCCGATGAAATGATCAACATGTGGGCGCTTGCTGTTTCGCAGGGCATGAAGGTCAGCGCCATGACCGGCTATGTTTCACCCTACCCAACCATGAGCGAAATTGGCAAACGGGCATCAACTGAGTTTTACAAACCACTGTTACAAAAATGGTGGCTCAAAAAACTGGTTAGCTTCCTTCGCATATTTGGGTGACAAGCTCACCTGATACGACCTGTCGTAAAAGTTATAAACTTTTGTTTGAATTTTATTAGACAGAGACCTAGGTTAGATTTCAGCGGGTAACTAGGAATATCCTTTGAATAAGCAACCTGATCACGAGCTTTTGGAGCAGGCTGGCTCCGATTTAGCTCTCGGAGAAACCGAGGGTGCGACCCCGCTTGCTAATACGTCGACCACGAAGAACACGGGCCGCTTTGGTGGCTTGTCGACCAAACTCCTCTTATTGACGATAAGTTTCGTGATGTTGAGCGAGGTTTTCGTCTTCTTGCCCTCTGTCGCCAAATTCCGAAATGATTGGCTGACCGATCGCCTCTCCCGTGCACAAACCGTTTTGCTGCTTTATCAAGGCGAAAGTGGTGGCGCGGACATCATAAAGTCGCCCGAAGAAATAAGCCGCATGGAGGCAGCGCTCAGAAGCTTCGATGTGGTGACCTTCGCCCTAAGGCAAGATGGCCGTCGTCAATTGGTTGCCATGTTGGACAACGAAACCAATGAAATGGGCGGGCAGTTCGATGTCAATGAAACAGGTGCATTCCAATCCATTCGAGATGCGATGGGCACCCTTTTAACCACACAATCCCGATCTATCTTGGTTCGCGGTTCCCCGCCGGGGAGCGATGGTCTTTTCGAAGTTGTAGCCCTTGAAGCACCCTTGCGCGCGGCAATGTTGACCTACACACGCAACGTGATGATCTTATCTTTGATCATTTCTTTGTTAACGGCCGCCATGGTCTATTTCGCGCTCAGCATCTTGTTTGTGCGTCCTATTCGTAACATTGCCAATAACATGGTGGCTTTTTCGCAAAACCCTGAAGCCAAAGATAATGTCATCAAACCGACCAATCGCTCTGACGAACTGGGCGTTGCTGAAAACGTTCTATCTGGCATGCAAAAAGAATTACAAGGCACTCTCTCAAGCCAGAAACGCCTTGCAAACCTCGGGCTTGCCGTTTCAAAGGTCAATCACGACCTGCGCAATATCCTAGCTTCCGTCCAACTGGTTTCCGACCGTTTGACCATGCTCCCTGATCCTGAGGTGCAACGCTTTGCCCCCAAGCTCATCGCAGGCATCGATCGTGCCATCGGCTATTGCCAATCAACGCTCGTCTACGGCAGCGCGCGCGAGGAAGATCCAAAACGCCAGCTCGTCAATCTCCACAATCTTGTGCAAGAACTTGCCTCTCTGCTTGAAGTTGATGATCACAAAACCATCAAATGGGAAAACCAAGTTCCAAATACGCTTGAATTTGATGCTGACCCTGAGCAAATTTTTAGAGTGCTCATGAATTTGTCACGCAATGCTGTGAAAGAGCTTGAAGCGATGGACAATGATGCCGTCGTCAAACGCTTTTGGATCAAAGCCTCTAAAGAAGCTGGCTCCACTCAAATTTTGATCGAAGACACCGGCCCCGGCATTCCAGAACGCGCTAAAGCTCACATGTTTGAAGCCTTCAAAGGTTCCTTCTCAAAAGGAGGAACGGGTCTCGGCCTTGCCATTGCGCATGAAATTGTAACAGCGCATGGCGGCACAATCAGATTGCTTGAAAAAGACAGCCCCGGTGCAAGCTTCGAAATCATCATTCCTGACCGCTAATTCGCCGACAATTAATGACGAAATGCAGAAGTTTCAAAAGAATAGTAACTCTTTGAAAAAAGCGGGTTGCTTTTCACTAATGAAAGCATTAATCCGTGCAGGACCGTTGCAACGTTAAACGTTCGCAACCTCAAGACCGATTAGGTCAAGACGCGCTCGTAGCTCAGCTGGATAGAGCACTAGACTACGAATCTAGGGGTCGGGAGTTCGAATCTTCCCGAGCGCGCCATTTCACATAATCCGCGAAGCGAAATATGAATTGAATTGTCAGCATCATGTTTGGCGGCAGTCGTTTCATTGAAACGATGAGAACTTCCTGTATTCGAAGGCTCACTGCTTAAGTGCGGTAATCGTGATTGATGATAAAAATATTTTATCCTACAATGCTATATGATCAAAAGTAAGATAACATTAAAGCAGTTAGAAGCCTTTGCTTATGTTGTTGATGCAGGTTCTTTTCGCGCTGCTGCTAAAGCCTTAGGTACGACGCAGCCCAACATATCTGCACGCATTACTGCACTTGAAGAAACTCTGGATGTTACGCTGCTTCGTCGCGATGCTGGATCAGTCAGACTGACTGAAAAAGGTGAGACGCTTTTGCGCAAGACGCGTGACGTTTTGTGGGCTGGTGAGGCTCTTTTGGAGGAAGCGGGGCGCACGGACCTGATTGAGCAACAGTTGCGGCTTGGTGTAACAGAACTGGTCGCTTGTTCGTGGTTGCAAGGGTTTCTTCGACTGCTGAAGCAAGCCTATCCAGAGGTTCGGGTTGAACTTGAAGTTGACCTTTCCATCCGCATTGAACAACGCCTAAAGGAGGGAAGCCTTGATTTGGCATTCCAGACTGCGCCGTTTAAGACGGAAATATCTGGAACCTTACCCCTTGGGATTGAAGACTATGTTTGGGTTGCCAATGCTGAGATTGCTTCAAAGCTTGGCAAATCTGCCTCAGTGGAACAGATGTTTGTCTTCCCCGTCATTACCCATGCCAAACATACGCAGGCAGGCAATGCCTTGCATGAACTTGTCGACACGCGCGGTTTAGATCGCAGTCAGATTGTCCACTCTAGTGCATTGTCTGCCTGCGTGCCGATGGTATGCGAAGGGTTGGGGGTTGCAGTTTTACCCAAGACACTTGTTAGCCATGAAATAGAAACGGAAAGGCTCTTCATTATAGAGTCTGATTGGGTGCCCGATCCGTTATCGTTTTTTGCACGACACCATAGCGAAAGAGCCCCCTTGTTTGTCCAAAACGCTGCACTGCTAGCGGCAGATGCAATGCGGGATCACTGAATTTAAATCCACAGAAGATAAATAATTTTGATCAGTGTGAAAATTTTAATCAATTTGATTTGTTGATCGATCTCTGGCTCATTTGGCCCTAATTTAAGATTCAGCTGGCTCGGAGTATGTCATGAAATCCTCTTCAACCCGATTGGGTGTCGACATTGGCGGTACATTTACAGATGTCGTGTTGGAAAAAGATGGTGAACAGTTCTCAACCAAAGTTCTCACCACCTATGCCGCGCCAGAAAATGCGATTATCGATGGTATGTATCAGGTTTGCGAAAAAGCCAGCGTAAAGCCGTCTGAGATTGATCAAATCATTCATGGCACAACGCTTGCGACAAACGCGTTGATTGAGCGCCGTGGTGCAAAAACGGCGTTGATTACGACGGAAGGTTTTCGCGATGTGATCGAGATGCGGACCGAAAGTCGGTTTGAGCAATACGATCTCAATCTCAACCTCCCAGACCCTTTATTACCCCGACATATGCGGTTCACAGTGCCCGGTCGTGTCGATGCGAATGGGGAAGTTTTGGTTGACCTAAGTCGGGCAGATGTTGAGGCGGTCGTTGAGAAAATAGCCGAAGCTAGCTTTGAATCAGTCGCTGTTGGCCTTATTCACTCCTATCTAAATCCAACGCACGAAAAATTGGTGCGTGATGTCTTGGCTGAAAAATTACCGAATGTTTCAGTTTCTATTTCATCCGAAGTGTCTCCGCAGATGCGGGAATATGAGCGCTTCAATACCGTCGTTGCCAACGCTTATATCAAGCCGCTTATGGCGTCTTATCTTGGCAGGTTGGAAGACCGGTTGCAAAATGAAGGGGTGCAATGCCGAATATTCCTAATGCACTCTGGCGGCGGCATTATCTCCATCCAAAATGCAGCAGATTTTCCCGTCCGGCTTGTTGAATCCGGTCCGGCTGGCGGCGCTGTTTTTGCCGCACACATTGCAGCGCGTTACGGGCTCGACAAAGTGCTTAGCTTCGACATGGGTGGGACGACTGCGAAGATTTGTTTGATCAAGAACCAGACACCCAAAACGTCGCGCGTGTTTGAAGTGGCGCGCACATACCGTTTCAAAAAAGGGTCGGGCATGCCGATTTCAATTCCGGTGATCGACATGGTCGAGATTGGCGCAGGCGGCGGTTCGCTTGCCCATGTCGATGCGATGCAGCAAATTCGCGTCGGGCCAGAAAGTGCAGGCTCTGAACCTGGTCCGGCTTGTTATGGACGCGGTGGTGAGCGCCCCGGAGTGACGGATGCTGATCTTGTGCTGGGCAAGCTAGACCCTGAAAACTTTGCTGGTGGTTCAATCAAACTGCATCCTGAAAATTCAAAATCTGCGTTGAAAGCCCATGTCGGCCAAACGCTCGATATGGACGCTGTGGAATCAGCTTTTGGCGTCACCGAGGTGGTTGACGAAAACATGGCAAATGCAGCGCGGGTCCATGCCGTGGAAAACGGTGAGGACCTCTCCGAATACACCATGATCGCCTTTGGTGGTGCTGCCCCCCTTCACGCAGGGCGGCTTTGTGAGAAACTGGGCATAGACCGCATGCTTGTACCGCCCGGTGCAGGTGTTGGCTCTGCCATTGGCTTCCTGCGCGCGCCCTTCAGTTTTGAGGCAAACCGCTCCGTTTACATGAAGCTGAGCGATTTTGATGCTGACAAAATAAAATCACTTTTGACGGAGCTTAAAACCGAAGCCACAGGCTTTGTGCGTACCTGCGATGAAGTGAGTCCGATCTTGTCGCAGTTCAAAGTCTATATGCGCTACACGGGTCAAGGTTGGGAAATCCCGATTGAACTGACAGAAGAGCAGGCCATGAACCCTGACGCAGATACGTTTCAAACAAGATTTGAAGAAGATTATACCAAACTATTTGGGCGTCCGGTCGCGGGCATGGATGTGGAAATCACTGTATGGGCCGTCAATGCAACAACACCGCCAGAAAAAGTTCCACAAATAGAAATCACAAACGGCGAAGACCAAACAGCGTCAGATGCGACGCGCCCGCTTTTTGATGCAGCATCTGCGAAATTTGTTGATGCGCATATTGTGGAACGCGAGACGATGCGTACTGGAAATCGGGCACAAGGTCCAGTTGCCGTTACCGAGGAAGAAACAACTATTATCGTGCCGGTTAGTCGGGATGCAATATGCCAGCCGGATGGCTGTATTGATATTGTGAGAAAGGGATAAGGCTATGACAAAGGAACACTCAAAAGTTGCCTATCAAGTCATGTGGAACCGCCTGATCTCGGTGGTTGAAGAACAGGCGCAGGCATTGGTTCGCACGGCCTTCTCCACTTCTGTTCGCGAAGCTGGAGATTTGTCAGCAGGTGTCTACGATCCTCAAGGCAACATGCTGGCTCAAGCGGTCACAGGCACGCCGGGTCACGTGAATGCTATGGCCGACGCTGTCGCGCATTTCATTCGCCGTATTGGTCGCGAGAATATGTTTGAGGGCGATATCTACATCACCAATGATCCGTGGGAAGGCACAGGTCATTTGCATGACATCACCATGGTCACACCTTCCTTCCACAAGGGCGCGTTGGTCGGTTTCTTCGCTTGCACAGCCCACATCGTGGACATTGGCGGGCGTGGTTTTGGCGCGGACGCGCACTCCGTTTATGAGGAAGGTCTTTATATCCCGATTATGAAATTTGCCAATCGTGGTGACGTTGATCAGACATTGGTCAAGATCATTCGTGGCAATGTGCGCGAACCTGATCAGCTCATTGGCGATATCTACGCACTCACAACCTCTAACGAAATTGGTCATCGTCGATTGATCGACATGATGGAAGAATTTGATCTCGACCATCTGGATGGTATAGCGGAATTTATCCTCGAAAATTCCCGCCGTGCAACCATTGAACGGATCGCGGCACTGCCTCAGCAAACTGCCGAAGGTGAAATGACCGTAGATGGGTTTGATCGTCCTATCACGCTGAAAGTAAAAGTCAGTGTGAAAGGTGACCGGATCGTCACTGATTTTACAGGCACCACTGGTCTCGATAAAAAGGGCATCAATTGCCCGCTGGTCTATACCAAGGCTTATGCTTGCTACGCTTTGAAAGTGGCAATTGCGCCTGAGATTCCAAACAACGCGGCATCACTTGCACCATTTGAGATTGAGGCGCCTGAAAATACGATTGTGAACGCAATCCACCCAGCACCCGTCGCCCTTCGCCATATCGTTGGTCATTTTGTTCCTGATGCCGTTTATGATGCGTTTGATAAAATTGTGCCGGGCCTCGTTCCGGCAGAGGGGGCTGGTTGTTTGTGCAATTTTCAGGTGTCACTGCGCCCGCGTACAGATGCCCCTGCCCCACCAACTGCGCGCCGCTCTGAGGTTTTAACATTCAATTCAGGCGGCTCAGGCGCGCGTCCTGAACATGATGGATTAAACGCAACAGCCTTCCCATCTGGTGTTATGACCATGCCGATTGAGGCGACAGAACATGCAGGGCCTGTCATCATCTGGCGCAAAGAATTACGTCCAGATTCTGGTGGTGCTGGAAAAACGCGCGGCGGTCTTGGGCAATATATGGAAGTCGGTGCGCAAGAAGGCCATGAGTTTGATATTCAAGCCATGTTTGATCGCGGACAATATCCAGCCCGAGGGCGGCGTGGTGGCAGTTCTGGCGCTCCAACCACAATTGCTCAAGATGATGGCAGTGCGATGAACGTCAAAGGCAAACAATTTGTACCCCATGGACGAAAGGTTGTCATGGCCTTCCCGGGCGGCGCTGGTTATGGCGACCCGGCGGAGCGTTCGAAAGACCTTGTCAGGCGCGATCTTGTGCGCGGTTATATTTCTGCAGAAACAGCGGCCAAAAATTATGGACTGAGCGAAGAAGAAATCGCTGCGATTGAAACAGCCGTCACCAAAGGCGACGCGGTTTAAGCATTTGTGGCAGCGCCGGTAACTGGCTAAACAGCAAAAAGCAAGCGGATGATTTAGCCTGTCCCTAGTTTCCAAGCAGATTTGGCAGCGTTAGCGAAATTGCTGGAATGAAGGTAATCAACATAAGGGCTGCGAAAATGGCGATATAAAACGGCCAAATCGTTTTGACCGCTTTTTCAATCGGTAACTTTCCGACCGCACAGCCGACAAATAAACACGTTCCAACTGGCGGGGTGCAAAGGCCTAAGCCAAGGTTGACCAACATCATGATACCAAACTGCAACGGGTCCATGCCGAGGCTGTGGGCGACGGGTAAGAAGATCGGGGTGCAAATAAGGATCAAGGCTGCCATATCCATAATCATACCAAGGACAAGCAACACAACGTTGATCATCAGCAAGATCATGATTGGGTTTTCAGTGATGCCGGTAACAAGATCCACCGTTTTGTCAGGAACACGGTAGAAGGTCAGCATATAAGCAAAAGCACCCGCGCAGGCGATTAAGATCATCACCATAGATGTTGTGCGCACGGAAGAGACAACAGCGGTTTTAAAACCTTCCCAACTGAGGCTGCGATAGACGAGGACTGTGATGATCAATGCATACATGGCACCAAAAGCACCAGATTCAGTGACGGTGAAAATGCCTGAAAGAACACCACCAACAATGATGACTGCGGTCAAAAGACCTGGAATTGCCAGCAGGAATGACATGACGAGTGCAGACCATCCTGGAAACTTTTCAGCCTTATAGCCGCGTTTTACCGCAACGATGTAGGCTGCCACGGCAAGGCAGAGGCACATCAACACGCCCGGCACAACGCCTGCAAGAAACAGTTTGGAAATTGATACCGAGCCCGCCACACCAGCACCGGCTGCAAGAGCATAAATGATCATGTTGTGGCTCGGCGGAATGATAATGCCCGCAATGGATGATGTTACGGTCACGTTCACCGCGTAATCTGCGTCGTAACCCTTGTCTTTCATAACGGGAACAAGGATAGAGCCAAGCGCTGAGATGTCAGCAACGGCTGATCCAGAAATCCCGCCAAACAGCATGGATGAAAGAACGTTCACAATGCCAAGCCCGCCGCGCACAGCGCCGACGGCTGCTTCAGCAAAGCGGACCAGACGAATTGCGATACCGCCGTGGAACATAAGTTCGCCCGCGAAAATGAAGAACGGGATGGCCATGAAAGCATAAACATTGATACCAGCGACAATGCGTTGGAAACCCACAAACAGCGGCAATCCTTCAAACCAAAACGCCGAAAGAGCCGCAATGCCCAAGGCAAAAGCAACAGGCGTGCCGATGACAACGCAGATGATGAAAACGGTTAAAAGGAGCAAAATACCCATGTTAATCTCTATTCAATAGTGTCTTCACGCTGATCATGCCCGAGATACAAACGGATCAAGTGGCCAGCAGAAAATAAGCAAACAAACAACCCACAAAGTGTCAGTGGTAAGGATCTCAGTCCTTCTGGAACTTCGATCAACGGGATGAGTGTGTTCCATTTAAATTGGGTAAGTTTAATGCCGTACCAAAACATCATGCCGCCAAAGATCATCATGGATGCATCAGTTACAATGACAAATAGGGTGCGCACCCGAGGAGGGACCATGCTGCGGAAAATGTTGACGGACAAGTGCGTGTTATTATTGACGCCTGATGCCCCACCTAAAAAGGCAATGACCATGATGAGGAGGAGGGAAACCTGCTCTACCCAAGTTGGCGTATCGTTTAAGACATAACGACCAAACACCAACCACGCGAACATGATTGTCATAGCGACAATAGCGGTTCCGGCGAAGAAGACACAAACGCGGGAAATTCCATCATAAAAAGCATCCATTTTCCGCAATAGAGCTGGTGGCTTTCCCGATTTTTGCATTTTTTTCTCCATCAAAAAGCCCGGCACCTTAATTGATGCCGGGCGATCTACGTCTAGTGCCGACGACAGGTTATTTTGTCGCCTTTGCAAGATCGACAAGTTTCTGCATATCTGGGTTTGCTTTCAGATAATCTGCATAAACTGAGTCCATTGCATTTTGGAACGGCGCTTTATCAGCAATCTCATTCACTTTGATGCCTGCAGCTTCAACGTCTTTACGCGCTTGCTCAGACTGCACTGTCCACAGTTCGCGCTGGTAAAGAGCCGCTTTTTGAGCAGCCTCTCTAACAGCTGCTTGTAGATCAGCTGACAATGCATTGAATTTTGCAGTGTTGACACAAATGCACTCAGGAATGATGAGGTGCTCACTCAATGAGTAGTGGCTCGTCACTTCGAAGTGGCCAACGTTTTTGAATGATGGGAAGTTGTTTTCCGCACCATCTACAACACCAGTTTTCAACGCTTGTTGCACTTCAGAAAAAGCCATTGGCGAAGGGTTGCCACCCATTGCTGAAATCATCGCTGTGTAAAGGTTATTGTTCATGACGCGAATTTTCAAACCACCAACATCTGCAGGTGTTTCGATTGGTTTTTGTGCGTAGAATGAACGGGCACCAGCATCGAACCAAGCAAGAGGTAGAAGACCGGCATCAGCCATGCCTTTTGCAACGATTTCACCTGCTTCGCCTTCAAGAACGCGGAACATGTGGGGCACGCTTTTGAAGATGAAAGGCAGAGATACAAGGTTTGCTTCTTTAACGATTGGACCAATTGGACCAAGGTTAAAGTTACCGGCTTCGATTGCGCCAATGCGAACCTGTTCTAATGCGTCAGGCTGGTTGCCGAGAACACCGCCGTGGAATACTTGCAGATTAACTTCGCCTTTAGTGCTGGCATTGACCAGTTCAGCAAAACGATCCATCGCTGCTGTGTTTGGGTGACCGTCGTTGTGGATGTTCCATGCACGCCAGTCAGCAGCTGTTGCCATGCCTGTCAGCATAGTCAACGCTGTTACAGCGCCAAGTAATTTAGCTGAAAGTTTCTTATACATCTTAATTCCTCCCATGGATGATGTAGTTGGCTTAGAAGACCAGCTAAGCTGATCAGGAAAACAGCGTGCCACCATTGATGTCAATGTTAGCACCTGTGATAAAGGCCGCTTCGTCGGACGCCAAAAATGCTGTTAAATTCGCAACGTCCTCAGATGAACCTTCACGTTTTAAAGGGGTAATATTGGCGACATGTGAGCGCACTTCCGGTTTGGTAAAAGTGTTATGGAAGTCCGTATCAATCATGCCTGGGCATATAGAATTGACCCGAATATTGGGGCCGAGCTCTTTCGCCAGCCCGCGGGTAAATGTCATCACCGCACCTTTTGATGCAGCATAGGCCGTAGCACCGGGTCCGCCACCATCACGACCAGCTTGACTTGCAAAACCGACAATAGAACCGCCGTTTTTCATATGAGGGACTACCGCTTTTGCCGTGCGCATAAATGACGTTGCATTAAGAGCCATCACATACTCCCAATGATCGATATCCATTTCCGCTAAGGTTTTGCGGGCAACAAGCCCACCAGTGACATGCGCCAAGATATCAATTTGACCGTTGAAAGACTGAACCGTTTTATCCATCAAGGCTGTAACATCTGCTTGCGATGTCATGTCACCTTGCATTGCAAAGGCTTTACCACCTGCAGCGGTGATTTCCTTAACCGCGCTGTCTGCCCCATCTGAGGAACTGTGATAGTTGATTGCGACTGCAGCGCCACAAGCTGCTAACTTCAGTGCACAGGCACGGCCAATATCTCTGCCGCCGCCTGTTACGACCGCGACTTTTCCAGTTAGATTATTGGGTGCTGTTTCTGAATTCATCGACATTCATTCAACCTTATTATTTAAAAGTTCTACTCAGTTGATAACATTAGATTACTAGTATGCTAGTATTGTCAAGCGCTAATTTTGCAGGTAGGCTGGCGCAAAGCCAGGGGCTTGGATGAAAGAGATTTGATGTTGGAACTAACTGAAACATTGCAAAGACGCACAACGACAGATGTTGTGTTTGATCAATTGCACGAAGAAATCGCATCACTCGCGATCTTACCTGGGTCAAAATTATCTGAATCTGAAATTGCGCAGCGTTTCGGTGTTTCACGCCAACCTGTCCGTGATGCATTTAATCGACTGGAAAATCTCGACTTGCTCCTCATCCGCCCTCAGCGCGCGACCGAGGTGCGAGGGTTTTCAATGAAGCGGATTGCTCACGCGCGGTTTGTTCGTCTTGCGATAGAACTTGAAGTTATTCAGCGTGCCAGCTCCATTTGGGATGCCAGTCGAGCAACGGCTTTGGAGCAAAACCTACAACTCCAGCAGCAGGCACTAGAAAGCATGCAGCCTGATCAATTCCATGCCTTGGACTATCATTTTCATAAATTGATTTGTGAGCTTGGTGGTTACCCAATGGCGTTTGATACAATTGAAGAATGTAAGAAAAAAATGGATCGTCTATGCGTTTTAAGCTTAGATAGAAAAGACGAATCTGCGACCCTTTTTGATGATCATCAAAGGCTTGCCAAAGCCCTAAAAGATCGTTCGGCGACAGACGCTATCGCGGTTGCTCGTCAGCATTTTTCCCGCCTAGACGACATCATCGCAGACGTACACAACAAACACTCGGAGTATTTTGAATGACAACTGCAAAACCAAACGTAGGTGCCCAAATCGCACCAACCAGCTTTCCATCCGTAGCAGGCGGAGACACTATCGCCATTGGAAAGCCGAAAGATCGTTGGACACTTCTGGTTGTTTATCGCGGCAAACATTGCCCCCGTTGCAAACGCTATTTGAACAAGCTTAATGCAGTCTTGACCTCATGGACCGACGTTATGGATGTCGTTGTCGTGTCAGCTGACACCAAAGAAAAGGCGCTCGCAGACCAAGCAGAATTCGGTTGGAACTTTGATCTTTGTTACGGCATGACAGAAGCCCAAATGCGCTCATTGGGTCTTTATGTTTCTGAGCCTTTGTCTGAAGCAGAAACCGATAGCCTTTTTGCTGAACCTGGCACCTTTGCAATTCGTCCAGATGGATCACTCATGCTGGTAGATATTTCAAATGGCCCCGCGTCACGCCCTGATTTGGAAGAGCTATTGGATGGCATGAAATTCAACATCGAAAACAATCGCCCAGTCCGCGGCACTGCGTAACAAAAGCTTTTTACTGGTTATGGAACTCGCGCAGTCAGTGCCGAAGACATTCACGCCGCCGGGTTGTTGTCCGACCAGTGGATCATTCTCGGTGCCGTAGGCTTGTGCATTGCCATATGCGATCTGTGGGTTAACAGGGTTGGAAA
>CAZKKW010000031.1:13071-24460 GCA_964553335.1 uncultured Hyphomicrobiales bacterium
GTGCCGTAGGCTTGTGCATTGCCATATGCGATCTGTGGGTTAACAGGGTTGGAAAATTGCAATCCAAACAAGCGACCCTCAGGTTGGGCCGCAGAATACAGGTTGGCCGGTGAGAGCGCCAACCCCAAGCAGGTTGGACGCCTTGGCTGTGTTGGCTTTTATGCAGAGGTTACGCGGCTGCCGGGCCATTGATCACCACGATCATCGCCCGCGGTTTTATGTTTGACTGATTTCTTTCTCATCTTAATTCCTTATCGGATCATCATGAGCCAGAAGCCCTCCTATATCAATTCAAACTAAATGTTCCATACACGTTGATGACAAACAGCCGATTACAAGCTTTTAAAGGAACTTGCCAATAGGTTCTTTGCGCGATAGCATATTGAATATTAAATTTACGGAGGATGTAATCATGAAATGGAATGCACCGAAAATTATTGAAGTATGCTGTGGCATGGAAATTAGCCGCTATATGCCTGCGGATGAAAACGAGCCAGTTCTTTTTTAAGAAGATAATTTTTCTGGAGCGCGTAGATGCCAAAGAGTTTGCGTGCTTTAGTTTTGGGTTCCGCGGCTGGTGGCGGCCTGCCGCAGTGGAATTGCGGCTGTTCTAATTGCGTTAAAGCGCGGTTGGGTGAGGAAATAGTACCTCAAACACAATCTTCTATCGCCGTTTCAGCAAACAACACGGAATGGGCGATTTTAAACACGTCGCCTGATATTCGCACTCAAATCCAAGATAATCGGCAACTGCATCCAACTGGCCTTCGTGATAGTCCAGTTAAAAGCGTTTTGCTCACCAATGGCGATATTGATCACATTGCTGGCCTTCTCATTTTACGCGAAAAGCAGCCTTTCAAGGTTTTCCTGACGGTTGAAATTGCAAAACTGATTGCAGAAAATCCGATTTTTAACGCCCTTGATCCGCAATTCGTTGAATTTCACGAAATTGTGTTGAACACCCCTTTTGAACTTGTAAGCGGCATCACTGCTGAGCTTTTTTCAGTCCCAGGCAAAGTGCCTTTGTTCATGGAAAAGGGAGAGGTTGCAACGGATATTGAAGGGGAGCAAACCGTTGGCGTTAAGTTGTATAATGACAGCGGTCGGCTTTGGTATATTCCAGGATGTGCAAAGCTCACCGATGACTTAAAGCGGCGTTTGCAAGATGAAGCCATCGTGTTTTTCGACGGCACTGTTTTCAATAATGATGAAATGAAAAAAGCAAAAGTTGGCGCGAAGACAGGTGCGCGCATGGGTCATATCAGCATGGCCGGGGCTGACGGTTCGCTTGAAGGTTTTGCAAAATTGAATGTTGGGCGAAAGATATATGTCCATATCAACAACACCAATCCAGTGTGGGACAAGCAGTCTGCTGAACGTAAAACGGTAGAGCAAGCAGGCTGGGAAATTGGGTTTGACGGTATGGAGGTCCAACTTTGACAGCCCCCCAAACCAACGCAGACTTTGAAGCGCGACTGCGCCAAATTGGCGCCGAACGCTACCACGACAAACACCCCTTTCATGCCTTGTTACATGGTGGGAAATGCACACCAACGCAGGTTCGGGCGTGGGTGATTAATCGGTTTTATTATCAAAGCCGTATTCCCATGAAAGACGCAGCCTTCTTGTCCCGTTGTGAAAGCACCGAGTTAAGGCGGGCATGGCGATCTCGAATTGAAGATCATGATGGCGGAACAGAAGAAGGTGGCGGCATTCGTCGTTGGCTCAAACTTGCTGAAGCTGTTGGGCTTGATCCTGATTATGTTGAAAGCTGTGAAGGTGTATTACCAGCCACAAAATTCTGCGTGGATGCCTATGTCAGTTTTGTCCGCGACAAGCCAATGTTGGAAGCAATGGCCGCGTCTTTAACGGAGCTGTTTGCCCCGAAAATTCATGCAAACCGTATCGAAGGCCTAATGGCTAACTATGATTTTGCCGATGATGCCTCTCTTTCTTATTTTAAGCATCGCTTAAAAGAGGCGCCGAAAGATGTGGCATTTGGTCTTGATTGGGTTTTGCGCCATGCTGACACAAAAGAAAAACAAGACGCGGCAGCAAATGCCCTTATCTTCAAGACAGACGTTTTATGGGCGCAATTGGATGCGCTTTATTCCGCTTATGTTGAACCGGGTAGAATTCCTCCAGGGGCTTGGCACGATCAAACAGGTTAAATGATGACAACCACACCGCTGACAAAAGAGAGTATTGTTTATTTGCCCCGCGGCGTGCGGATTAAAGAAGATAAGGTGCGCGAAAGAACCGTCCTTGTTGCACCAGAACGCACGGTTGCCTTGGATGAAATTGGCGTGGCAATTTTAGCCATTGTGGATGGAGAGAAAACGCTTGCTGACATCGTTGAAGAATTGAGCGCTCAATATAATGCGCCCAAACAAGAAATTGGCAATGATGTTGTGGCCTTTTTGAGAGATTTGCAAAACCGCGGTTATTTGGATGTGAAACCATGAGTGCCTCGCCAAAAGAACGCGCCAACATTGCCCCGCCCCCCATGGCAATGCTTGCCGAACTGACGCACCGGTGCCCCTTAGCCTGCCCCTATTGTTCAAACCCGCTCCAACTTAAATCAGCCGCGCAAGAGCTTGAAACGCAAGACTGGATAGAGGTGTTTCAACAAGCAGCCGACATGGGTGTCCTTCATTTGCATCTATCAGGCGGTGAACCAGCGTCAAGGCGGGATTTGGTGGACCTTGTGAAGGCAGCCGTTGAATGCGGCCTTTATACAAACCTCATCACCTCAGGCATTGGCATTAATGAAAAGCGACTTGATGCATTGGCAGAGGCAGGCCTTGATCATGTGCAATTATCCATCCAAGGCGTTGACCAAAAAACGGCAGATTTGGTTGGTGGGTATAAGGGCGGATATCAGCGCAAGTTAGAACTGGCAGCTTGGGTTCATGCCACCGGAATACCACTCACAGTCAATGCCGTGTGTCACCGCTCAAACATGGATCAAGTGCCAGCCATTATAGACTTGGCACAAGAACTGGGCGCTCGGCGATTGGAGATTGCTACGGTTCAATTTCATGGCTGGGCGATCAAAAACCGTGGCCAATTAATGCCCACAGAAGAGCAAGTAAAAAGCACCACAGCTCTGGTTGAAAAATCACGCAAAGAACTCGAGGGCAAGCTGGTCATTGATTATGTTCCAGCCGATTATTATGCCACATACCCGAAGGCCTGCATGGGCGGTTGGGGAAGGATTGGCATTAATGTTGACCCCACAGGTTTGGTCCTTCCCTGCCATGCGGCGGAGAGCATTCCAAATTTGAAGTTTGAGACTGTAAAAGAAAAATCGCTGCAAGATATTTGGTACTATTCTGAAAGCTTCAATGCGTTTCGCGGCACCGATTGGATGCAAGAACCCTGTCGTTCCTGTGATCGAAAATTAGTCGATTTTGGTGGTTGCAGATGCCAAGCAATGGCCATTGCAGGAGATGCTAAAGCAACAGATCCTGCCTGCCACAAGTCGCCGTATAAAGAAAAAATAATAGATCTTACACGCGAGCAAATACCAATAGATAATCAAACGCCATTTATCTATCGCGGACGATAAAAGCAGCATTAGTCTTCCCGAAAGATTATAAAGGTCTTGACCAATCGAAGCCGTTAGAAAAAAATGATGTATGGCTTTTCGTTTTTGGATGATTTTAAAGTGTTTAATTCTGCTACTCACGTTTAGCATTCTTGACCATGCCATCCTTGATACAAGCAAGGCCCATGCGCAGGAACTAGATCGGGAACGCGCTTTTTCTTATTTAAGACCGCCTTATGATCTTGGTGATGAAATTGGCACTGGTGTTTGGGAGTTAATTAATCTGGATAGCCGCGTTGCAGGCTACGGTTTTGAAACACAGCCCCTTGCAGCTTTGCCCGGCTTTTCAGGCGCACCGATTAATCTTTTCGTTCAAGTAACCCTTGAAGGGAAGTTCATCAATGCTGAAATTATCACTCACAATGAACCCATCTTTGTCTCAGGATTAGGCGAAGCTGCGTTTCATAATTTTGTCACCCAATATCGCGGCCTATCAATAACCGACACGATTGTTGTGGGCGTTCCTTATGGCGGCAAAAGCAAAGGCAGCTCGCTTGTCTATTTGGATGGCGTAACAAAAGCCACGGCAAGTGTGCGCATTGCGCATGAAACTATTTTGGCCGCCTCTTTTGCCATTGCGCGAGAAAAAATGGCAGGCATCGCCGCCAGACAACCAACCCGCCCTGATCCAGATTATAGTGAAGAGCTAACGTGGGACATGCTCGTTGAACAAGGGCTTGCCAAACGCAAGCTCATTACCAACGCGGATGTGCAAGAGGCTTTCAAAGATAGCTTATGGGAAGACGACGATGCTGAGGCTGCTGATTATCCCGATGATCCTTATCTCGATCTATGGGTGGTTGATTTAGGCCCCACCTCAATTGCAAAGGCTGCCTTAACACAAGATAGTTTTGAGGAACTGGAGCGGTTCAAAGAAATCTCAGACAATGACGAACCAATTTTGGTGATTGATGCGGGGCGACACGGATTGGTTGGGCCTGATTTTATTCGCAACACCAGCCCTGATCTTATTTTTGCAAAACAGGATAAATTTCCAATTGCACTAAGAGATGCCGATCTTGATGTGGAACTTGCCAATGGTGTACCCGGTGAAGTTGCCATGATTTTACGCACAGATCGAAGGTTAGGCTTTGACCCGACAAAACCATGGCAATTATCAGTGCGAGCCATTCGAGAGCATGGCGTGTTTCGACCTGAAATTGGCACCCGTGATTTTACAATCACTCATGTAACGGATGGCCGGTTTTTCAAAACAGACACGGTTGAAGCCCCCCCGCCTGCATGGCGACAAGCAATCGAACAACGTGCCCCTGATTTGATCGCCTTAACGATCGGTCTAATCGGTTTATTTTGGTTGATGCTTGGTCGCATGCAATGGCTTGCTTCGCTGCCAAATTACACAACAATCCGCTTCACCATCCTCGCAATAATGATTGGGTTTGTTGGATGGTGGGGCCAAGGGCAATTGTCCATTGCCACAGTTCTAGGTGTGATACGCGGTGTGCTTCAAGGGCAAAGCCTTGAATTTTTGGTCTATGATCCATTTTCTCTTTTGATATGGGGAGCCGTCATTGTCTCATTTGTTTTGTGGGGCCGAGGCTTTTTTTGTGGTTGGCTGTGTCCGTTTGGTGCCATGCAAGAATTTGCCAGCAAACTTGGCGAGATGATCGGCATTGCTCAATATCGCGTGCCGGAGACGCTCGATTATTGGCTTCGCCACATAAAATATTTTGTGCTTGCAGGTTTGGTATATGCCGCCTTGTTCGCACCCGCTCTTACTGAAACACTCAACGAGATTGAACCTTTTAAAACGGCAGTCACCGTCTATTTCATGCGGGAATGGTATTATGTGGCCTATGCGGTTGGACTGCTCGTTTTCAGCATGTTTATCTTCAAAGGCTTTTGCCGTTATGTCTGCCCACTTGGCGCGGTTATGGCCATTGGCGGGGTGCTTAGAATTTCAAAATGGATCGATAGGCGTGTCGAATGCGGAACGCCTTGTCAGCTTTGCAAAGTTGCTTGCGATTATAATGCGATCAAAAAAACCGGTGAAATTCGCTATGACGAATGTTTTCAATGTCTGGAATGTATAACCATCCATGATGATGACGAACAATGTGTCCCTCAAGTTCTTGCAGCAAGAGGAACAAAACTAAAGCCTAGCGGATTAGGTCAGCCCATTCCGCAATTTGTGAGAACAGATTAGACATGGCAAATTTAAGCAGAAGGCGATTTCTCACCATATCGGTTGCAACAAGTGCTGCAGCCCTCGCGCCAGCTCGATTGATGGCACAAACAAAGGCACCCATTATTTGGACTGGCATTGTTCTGGGTGCTGACGCTTCCATTAAAATCTACGGCGATGAAGCCAAGGCACAGCGCGCCATCAAATCGGCTTTAAGCGTGATTGAAGAACACGAAACCCAATTGTCGATTTATGACCCAAGTTCCAGCCTGTCGCGGTTGAATAAATCGGGCAAACTTGACCTGCATAAAACGCAGGGTGGTTCATTGTATCAGCTGACCCTTCAGTCAAAGAAAATCAATCAAAACACCGACGGGTTGTTTGACCCTACCATTCAGCCTCTCTTTGAGGTCTACGCAAAAAACAAAGGCTATCCAACAAAGGCTGATTTGGAAAAAGCAAAGGCTCTGATTGGCATTGATAAAGTTGAAACCTCAAATGCCTCACACTTAAAATTTCAACAAAAGGGAATGGCCCTCACCTTTAATGGCATTGCTCAAGGGTTCATCACGGACAAAGTTCGCCAGTCGCTCAATAGGTCAGGTTATGACCACGCGCTTATCAATATTGGCGAATATAGCGCAGGCACACGTCCCGCAAAAATTGGCATTGCAGATGCTCATGGTGATGTTTTCGATATTGCCGTTTTGCACAATCAGGCAATAGCAACATCGTCGCCTTCCACCTATCTTTTCCCCGATGGCACAAGCCATATTCTGCACCCCAGTGGCAGCAAGAAAGCAGCTATATGGGATACTGTGAGTGTCGTTGCTGAAAACGCAATGTTGGCTGATGGCTATTCAACCGCCCTCGCCTTAGCAGCCGATGAAGCGCTTGCAGAAAAGCTAGTCGCACGAGGCATTGTTCAAAAAATAATTTTGAAAAATACAAACGGCCACATCAGTCACATTGGATAAAATCACCAATCAGGCTTTGTAAATGTGAGGCCATGTTTTTTAAAAATTGCTTCCATCCTGCCATCATTGATGGCAGCAACAATCGCATCATCAACCGCATAACCCAATGGACGCCAGCGGAAGTTTGTCGCGACAGATAAGGTCCATGTGCCAAGGGCAAGACCTGGAAGCGGTGGGGTATGAACAGCAAGCTTGTCAGTCAGTCCATGTTCAAGTTGGCCAAGCGGGCCCATCACCGCTTTGACCTGTCCGGCGTCCAAAGCAATCATTGCTTCTTCAACATTTTTAAACCGCGTCATTTTCGGAATAAGTTGCCCGCCGAGAATGCCGGAGAGATAAAAGTCTGCAAGGGTGTCATTTTCAACGCCAACCTCGTCAAAGCGAAAATAGGCAGGCGTTGGTTTGCTGCCATCTTCATATTCATGTTTGGCGTAAGCAATCGCAATCTTCTCGTTGAAATATTGCCCGCCCAAAACAACTTGCTCATTGCGGCAAACAAGCTCGCGGTTATACGGGATATGCATCATCACATTCGAGACTGCCCCGCCAACGATGCCGCCTTTCCATACATGATTGCGCAAATCGGCATCCACATTCTCACCGGCTGCTGCCTCATAAAACCGCGCCTCCACTTGCAGCTCTTTTGCAATCAAGCGCGCAAGGTCAATATCAACACCAACAAGCTTGCCATTCTTTTTATAAGAGTAAGGCGGGAAGTCTGAATAAACGGCAAAGCGCATCCAGCCTTGTTCTTGCAAATCGTCGAGACTTTTACCGTGAATATCACGACCTGTGTTTTGCGGCTTGCGATAATGCCCAAACCCAAATTTCACATTCTCGCAGTTGTTCGCTTGCGCGTAAGCCTCACCGCCCGTGCCTAAGGGCACCATTGTAATCATGGCGCTAATTAAGACGAGGCTCGCAAGAGAAAGGATAAAACGCATAAACATTATTGTGCCGCAGAAAGGCCAACCGTCAGGGCATCGACTGCTTTGACGAGGTCAGGTGTTTCACCGCTTAAATGGTTCACCGCTCTGAAAGCTGCGGAATCTGCAATGGGCGCTTCTGAGGCTGTCGCAACAGATTTTGCAATCTCATCCATTTCCTTGATGAGTGGAGCAATGTCTTCGCTGACCTCGCCCGCCGACTTTCCCGCTTTAACATGAGCGGTAAGCTGATCGCGGATTTCTATTAGCCGCGCGGCATGATCATCCAGCGCACCATCGTCAGGCCTTGTTTCAATATAAGTGCGAATAGCCCACGCCGCCTTTTGACCTAGCAATTCTCCAAATGCTGGCATTTTGGTTGTGCCATTTTGCGTATAGCCAAATTGATAGCGCTCCGCGTACCATTCATCTCCATCTATATTGGCTTCAAGAAAGCGCAGGTCGGGTGCTAATCCCCCAGAAATTACTT
Source organism: uncultured Hyphomicrobiales bacterium (assembly GCA_964553335.1). Taxonomy (GTDB): domain Bacteria; phylum Pseudomonadota; class Alphaproteobacteria; order Rhizobiales; family JACESI01; genus JACESI01. Next base: position 21,221 of record CAZKKW010000031.1, read on the forward strand.
CCAGCCCATGGCAGCGTGCGCAGTTTTGATTGTAACCAGATGCACCAACTTCAACCGCTGTCGCCCATTGTTCACTTGTTGGGTCTCGCCATGGGTTTTCTTCAAGCCACTCTTCGCCAATATCTGGCAATTGTGATGTATCAACCGCCTGCGGTGCAACGTCACCATGCGCTTTCACATAATTGAGGGGAATGATCGCCATGCTGGCGGCCCCAACACCTAAAACAACCAAAGCATATTTACTAAGACCCATTTAATCCTCCAATGAATTTAGAGAAATCTAAGTGATAGTTTGTTGGCAAGCAACTATTCTTAAAATCCAAATGATCTTTTCTGCATTCGACTTGCAATGAAAGTATTTTCTATGATTATCTGAGATAATTGATTGTGGAGTGTTTGATGGTTTTACGAGTTTTGGTTGTAGCGTTGAGCTTTTGCCTCATGGCAAACCAAATCCGTGCAGAAGAAAACATTCAAATAGGCTACCTTGAACAAAGTGTTCCAAGGCCACCCATTCTTTCAAACTTAGATGAAATACCTGAAGATGAAGGCTTTGCAGGGGCTGAGGTTGGCTTGTCTGACAACAGCACAACGGGCAAATTTTTAGGCCACAATTACGCGCTTCAAAAACAGATTGTTGAAGAGGGAGGCGATGTTTTAGCCGTAGCTGAAGCAATGCTCAAAGAGAGCCCTTATTTGCTGCTCAATGCCCCTCAAGAGATCATTTCAAAAATTGCAAAACTGCCCGAAGCTGAAAATGCTCTTTTGTTCAATGTGAGTTCACGCGAGACAAAACTAAGGGGTGAAGCCTGTCGTGCCAATTTGCTTCATACAATGCCATCCCGCACGATGCTGTCTGACGCGCTGGCACAATTTGCCGTTAAAAAACGATGGTCAAAATGGGCGCTCATTCATGGCGCTTATGATGCGGACAAATCCTATCTCGCCGCTTTAGAAAAATCGGCGAAGAAATTCGGCGTCACCATTGTCGAGAAGAAACAGTGGAATTTTGATGCTGACATGCGCCGCAATGCCGCTCAAGAAGTCCCGCTTTTTACCCAAGATTTTCCCAACCATGACATGATGGTTATTGCTGATGAACGTGGCGATTTCGGGCGTTATGTCATTTACAATACGTGGATACCGCGCCCCATTGCAGGGTCTGAAGGGGTGGTGCCTTCTGCATGGAGTGCTTCTGTTGAGCAACATGGTGCGGCCCAATTGCAAAGCCGGTTTCACAAAGAACATGGTCGACAAATGCGCCCAATCGATTACGCAGCATGGGCAGCTGTTCGCACCGTGGGCGAAGCGGTAACACGCACAAATTCGGCTGATTTGGACGCGGTAAAATCCTATATTTTATCGGATAAATTTGCTTTAGGCGGCTTTAAAGGTCGTCCGCTCACCTATCGAAAATGGAACGGTCAAATGCGCCAACCAATCGTGCTGTCTCATGCACGGGCGGTGGTCGCAATCGCGCCTCTTGACGGATTTTTACATCAGCGAAATGAGCTTGATACATTGGGTTTAGATCAAGCAGAATCTTCCTGTGCAACATTTACGGAATAACACATGCGTTTTGTAACAATTTTGGCTTTATCCCTTTTTTCAACAACTGTTGCGGCGGACGAAATTTGGGTGACCAATGAGAAAGACGATACGATCAGCATTATTGATGTTGAAAGTGAGAAGGTCATTAGAACAATTGAGGTTGGCGAACGACCGCGTGGGATAACTTTTGCACAAGACTATTCCGTCGTCTTTGTCTGCGCTTCTGATAGCGATACAGTTCAAGTCATCGACCCAGACACAGGCAAGGTTTTGCATGAATTGCCATCGGGCGAAGACCCCGAACAATTTGTGCTTCACCCCAATAATAAGTTCTTATATATCGCCAATGAAGACGACGCGATTACAACTGTTGTTGATGTTGATGAGCGCCGGGTTATTGCTCAAATTGATGTGGGTATTGAACCAGAAGGCATGGCTGTTTCACCCGATGGGAAAACGGTTATTACGACCTCTGAAACGACCAATATGGCCCATTGGATTGATACCGAAACCCAGAAAATTATCGCCAATACTTTGGTCGACCAACGCCCGCGCCATGCAGAGTTTTCCCATGATGGCGCCGAACTTTGGGTAAGCGCTGAGATCGGCGGAACGATAACGGTGTTTGATACCGTCACAAAAGACGAAAAAGCCAAAATCCTTTTTGAAATCTCCGGTGTCCATAAAGACAAAGTTCAACCTGTCGGCTTTGAAAAAACCAAAGACGGAAAATATGTTTTCGTGGCCCTCGGCCCCTCTAATCATATCGCGGTGGTGGATCCCAAAACCTACAAAGTAATTGATTATATTCTCGTTGGAAGACGCGTTTGGCACATGGCTTTTAATGCAGATGAAAGCAAGCTGTTTACAACAAATGGCGTATCGGGTGATGTTACGATCATCGATGTTGAAAGCTTGAAAGCAACCAAAAGCGTAAAAGTTGGCAGGTTCCCGTGGGGTGCTGCGTTTAGGCCAACGACAAAATAGGAAATAAGATGAAAACACTAATCTTAGCGATAACCTTTATCTTCGGAGCTCTTCAAATTGCTATTGCCCATGACGATAGCGGGTTTGGCCAAGCGGGAGTCTTGTCAAAAAAGAACCGTGGTGAACCGTTGGAACTTTTACTTTCTTCCGGCGAACCTCTTTCAAATGATAAGCAGATCAAGCTTAAATCAGGCACATATTATGAACTCGAAATCACGGCAGATGGCAGCCAAGAACTGGCACTTGCAGGCGCTGGTTTCTTTCGGGCCATTTGGATTGATGAAATTGTCATAGAAGGCATCGAGATCAGACCATTAGGTGTTGATAGCCTCGAATTTGACGAAGCTGGCACCGCAGAGATCAGCTTTCTTGCAATTAAACCTGGGAGCTATAAGTTCGGCGTGCCGGGCAGCCAGTTGCAACAAGTGGAGATAATCATCGAGTGAATGAAGGCCTTAAGGTTGAGAATTTGCTGCATTCTTATGGCGATAAGAATGCTTTAGATGGTATCAGTTTTACTGTAGCTAAGGGTGCCTTTTGTGCCTTGCTTGGTCCCAATGGCGCTGGAAAATCGACGCTGTTTGCCCTTTTGACACGGTTGTTCACACCCTCCAGCGGGCGCGTTCATATCGATGGGGTAGACCTCTTTCAAAAACCAAGTCTTGCCCTGTCTAAAATTGGCGTCGTGTTCCAACAGCCAAC
>CAZKKW010000032.1:0-10900 GCA_964553335.1 uncultured Hyphomicrobiales bacterium
CAGCAGATTTATTTGAAACGAGCTTATTTTTACCCAAATTTAAGCCAAATTTAAGCCAAATTTAAGGATGTAACGGCGTAACTGTTTATAAGTTATAACAGGCGCACTGCTGACAAGCTGCTCCTGCTATTGTGATTTAACGAATATGTGTGAGTGTGATAGCAGGTGTCATAAGGAATATGGCATCAAATTGATGCAACGATACAATGTGATGCCCAAACTGGATCAACATTTTAATATGCAAAAGCTGATGCAACTCAAGTCCACCTCAAAATTTATGCTTTCGGGCTTGTTGTGCTTGTCGGTTACGGTGCCATCGGCCGCGAATGAAATCAGCAATTCTCCTTTGAAGCCTTTAGAGTCGGTCTCTAGTTCGGGCTCCTTAATTGAAACTGTTACTCCCACCACATCTATTCGCGTGCAAACGCCTGCGGCAGAGACGGTGAATTCTGGGTCTGGGCAGGCATGTGAAGGTAAGCTTGGGGTGCATCGCACTATTAAAGTATCGCCAAAAAATGCGTTTTTGGTTGGCGTTGATAACCACGCACGCCTTGGTTTGAGACGAAAAGAAGTGGTGCTGACCTTCGATGATGGGCCGCGTGAGGGCATTACTGAGCCGATACTAAAAGCATTAGCGGAAGAGTGTGTGCTTGCGACATTTTTTGCGCTTGGGCGGTCGGCTCGACAATTCCCTCATTTGCTTGCACGTGTCGCGAAAGAAGGCCACACCGTTGGAACCCATTCGCAAAGCCATCCTCTTTTAACAAGGCGCAATAGTGACAGCGTGGATGCTGAAGTAAGGCGCGGCATCGCTTCTGCTGAAGCAGCCCTTAAAGGGTCGGGCCATGAGTTGTCCAATTTTTTCCGTTATCCCTACCTTGCTCGCTCTAAACGCACAGATGCAATTGTCAAAGGTTACGGGCTCGTTGGCTTTCATATGAATATTGACAGCTGGGATTGGAAAGACCAAACGCCTGATGAAATGCTGCAAACCACGTTGCGCCGAACCCGCGGTGAGGGGAGCGGCATTGTTTTGTTCCATGATATTCAGGAAAAAACAGCGATTGCACTGCCCAAATATTTGCGGATTTTGCGTCAAGAAGGATACAAAATTGTTCATCTGATCCCAGGTGATAGTGATTTTGATTATCGCCAAGACTTAGCAAGCCGAGTGCCGACACCATTGGTGCGCCCAGCCTTCACGTCAGAAGCGTCATCAGGAACCATCGTTTCGGCAAGCACCGGGAATGCAGCTGCAGAAAATGTGATAGATAACGCGGTGACGGATAGCACGGTGCCAGATAGCACGGTGCCAGATACAACGGTGAATGCGTCTGTTTCTCCAGCGACCATTGATGGTACGTCTGGGGTGAATTCTTCAAATAGCTCTGCACTCGATGAAACCCGTGAAAGGGCTGCATCCCGTCTTCGGGCTTTGGAATTGGAAAAACAGGAGAAAGAGCGTGCAAAGCTCGAAAGAGCCAAGAGACGCGCTGCTTTGCGACCGCCGCCTGTGCCAAACCGTAAGCCGAAACGAAGAAAAACAGCCTCCGTTCAATCAAAACCTGATATTACGGAACTGCGCGGGTCTCAGCCGATTAGTTCTAATCCTGTTGAAAACCCAAGTGATGAGCAGGCCGTAGCGATTACATCGGCGATTGAACAGGTCCCAAAGAAGAAAAAGAAGAAGCGTTTCCGTCTCTTCAGAAAACTATTCAACACAGACGCAGGCTCTAAATAGCGCGCGCCTGTTGGAGTGATTTCCTGACTTGTTTAGGGATTTAGCGCATCCAGCGCTAAAGCAGCATGTGGAAGCTTATTGGCTCGCCCACGTGATTTTCATCATCCAATCAATATTGGTCCGATTAAGACGTTGCTCTGCTTTGTCCGTGTTAAAGGTCGTCAACAAAACACTGTCGTGAGTGGTTTCAAGAAGAATACGAACGATAAACTTACCAGTAGGCAATTTAATAACCACGCGGTCGCCCGGTTTGGTTTTGGCCTGTTTTGACACGATGACAATGTCATTTTCGCGGTAAACGGGCAGCATTGTATTATCAGAAATTCTAAAGGCGTAATCACCGTCAAACTGACCTTCTGGAAGCGGTATAATCTCCCACTTTCCGGTGCCATCTTGAACATCTTCTTCAAAGAAACCGCTGCGCGGCAAGTCTATTGATGAGCCGTTCATCTGGGGGCTGGAGGCTAAATCGGCGACCGAATTGGGAGCGCTCATTGTTCCATCTGGTTTAAGGATCAACCCAAAATCAAGAAATTCAGTTTTTGTGACATCAAGCACTTTTGCAAGCGATTCTGTCGATGGCCAGCGTTCGCGGCCTTCTTTACTAAAACGTTTTGATTTATTGAAAGCCGTAGCATCAAGTCCCGCTTTGCGCGCAAGTCCTGATGGGCTTAAGCCATTCATGTCAGCTAATCGATCGATTGCTGTCCAGATTTGGAGATGTCTGAACATTTTTCCCAAAAGCAGGTTGCAGGCCTGCTCCCCTTTTTCTTGTTTTTATATTTAATGAGGCAAATTTCTTCCACCGACCGTGTGTGCCACCATACGGTAGAATCTCTCATATCACGTTTGACGTGCAATCACAACTATATGCACGTTATCCGTTTATAAAACTACGTCCGGTTGTAATGGCTTCGTCCAGAAGTGCGATTCTATCCTGTCCCCAAAAGCATTCACCATTCAACACATAGGAAGGAACACCCAATGCACCTGCCTTAACGGCAAGTTGGGTATTTTTATCCCGAATCGTTGTTATTACTTCTTTTTTTGCGAAGGTCAATGTCGCTTCTGGGTTGTGATTGTGATCTTTAAGGAGGTTATAAAGAGTGTTTTCATCTGCAATATTCTTCTCATGTACCCAAACAGAAGCAAATATTCCTGCCATGTATGGTTGTGGATTTTCACCCTGTTCTATTAAGGCAATGATCGTTTGGTCCGCAAGAGTGGGGTCAACTGGGAAAAATTTTGGTTGTAGGTTGAGTGGCACACCGCGATGGAGCGCGAATCGTTCAAGCTCGATTAAACGCATGCGTTGGCGAAGGGGTGGGCGTTCGGCAGGGGGGACGGCGCCAGTTTCAGCCCAAATGCCACGAATATTCACCGGACGGATGTTTAAGGTGTAGCCATGCTTTGTCGCGACATCTTGTATCGGCTTGAAACCGAGATAGTTAAATGGCGATGACGAGGTAAGGTAGTAGTCGATCTCTTTCATGGCGGTTCCTTTTGAGAGGCTACGGCGCTGGTCGGTTTTGCTTGCTGCTTTTTAATTGGGTTTCTTTTTGCTGGGCGTCTTTTTGCTGGGTGTAAGGCGTGCTTTTATGAAGGTATTTTCTGTCTCACCAAGTGTGGGACTGTCATCAGCATAGCCGAGCTTATCCGCTATTTCGCCTATTGCGACAAATTCACCTTTCTTGCGATTGTAAAACCCTGCACGGACAAAGGCTCTGGCCGCGATGTATTCTTCGCCGCCACGCAAAACATAAAATGTTTGTTCTGCTAAAGCGTTTGTTCCCTCCCATCCCAAAAAACGGGTGCGCATAACAAAACGTTCAAAAGGCTTAATCTCACGACGAAACTCAATTTGATAACCCGCCATCATGGCGGCCCATTTTTCTTCTCGAACAGTTTTTCCAAGGCCCGCGCGAATGGCGTAATCGATACGACCAATATCTGAGAGCGCCCCATAGCGGGAATGGGTCATGTGAAAATTGATGTCACAATCTGTTGGCCAAACGCGAAACCACAACGCACTTTCACCATCAGGAAACTCAATCAGGCGTTGGCCCTTGCGCGTTTGCAATAGAGCAAGAAACAGAGACCACAATAGGCGAAAATAGAGCGTCATAAAGGTGAGCTTTCTGTGGGGTGGTCGCAAAAAAATACCCGACACTTTTACAAAGTGCCGGGTATTAACTCAATGAGGTTTAGATTTAAGCAGCTTGATCAACATTTGCTTTGGGATTGAAGCGTTCATAAAAGCTCTCGCCATTCTTTGCCATCTCAATCAAAAGTTTGTTTGGCTTGAAGCGGGCGCCGTGTTTCTTTTGCAACTTTTTGCAAAGGGCAACGAAGTTCTCTGTACCCATCATGTCGATGTAAGACAAAGTGCCACCAGACCACGGTGCAAAACCGAAGCCTAGAATGGAGCCAACATCTGCTTCACGAACATCGGTCACGACACCTTCTTGGAACACGCGGGCGGCTTCTAAGGCTTGAGATACAAGCAAGCGATCTTTTAATTCTTGCACGTCCAAAGCGTCTGTATCCTCAATTTGTGGGTACATATCTTTGAGACCCGGCCACAGATGTTTCTTGCCAGGCTTTGGCGGATATTCATAAAAGCCTTTGCCATTCTTGCGGCCAAGACGTCCGTGCTTGTCTACCATTGTGTCAACCAGCGACATCAGTTCAGGGTCAACGGCTTTCTCTCCAAGGTCAGCAATGGTTGCTCGCATGATCTTCTGTGCAAGGTCGATTGCCACTTCGTCATTGAGAGAAAGCGGACCAACCGGCATGCCTGCCATTTTCGCGACATTTTCAATCATCGCAGCAGGCACACCCTCTGTCAGTAAGAGATGACCTTCACGGATATAGTTGAGCACGCAACGGTTGGCATAAAAACCGCGCGTGTCGTTTACAACAATCGGTGTTTTCTTGATCATGCGGACATAATCAAGGGCTACAGCCAGTGCCTTGTCGCCTGTCTTCTTGCCGACGATCAATTCAACCAGCATCATCTTATCAACGGGTGAGAAGAAGTGGATACCGATGAAGTTTTTTGGCCGCTTAGATGCTTGCGCCAAGCCTGTGATTGGCAGGGTTGAGGTGTTAGAGGCAAAGATACAATCCGGCTTAATGACGGCTTCTACTTGCTCTGTAACAACCCGCTTGATTTCGCGTTCTTCGAAGACTGCCTCAATCACAAGATCAACATCGGCCAGTTCGTTATAGTCAGTTGTTGCGGTAATGAGATTGAGCAGCTTTTCTTTGTCTTCTGCTTTTGCAGACCCACGTTGTACTTGCTTGGTCATCAACGCGTCTGAATGGGCTTTGCCTTTGTCGGCTGCTTCTTGTTCGCGGTCAATGAGCACAACAGGAATGCCTGCTTTTGCGGTCACGAAGGCAATGCCCGCGCCCATAAAGCCTGCACCAATGACGCCAACTTTTTTGATCGCACTTGGAGCAACACCTTCTGGGCGGCGCGCACCTTTTTCAAGCTCTCCTTTGGACAAGAAGAGCGAGCGGATCATGTTGCCTGCTTGCGGTGATTTCATGCATGCCGTGAAATAGCGCGCTTCAATGCGAAGGCCTGTATCCATCGGCACCATTGAGCCTTCATAGACACAAGACAGGATGTGCTGCGCTGCTGGATAGTTCATCGCTGTTTGACCGCGCAAGATGGCATTTGCAGCAGGCCAAAGCTGCATGCCAGCGGGCGTATAAACACGACCACCAGGTGCCTTGAAGCCTTTTTGATCCCAAGGAGCAACTGTCGGTACAATGCCGTCGTTGATCATTTGTTTTGCAGCATCAATAAGCTTGTCAGCAGGGGCCACATCATCAATCAGCCCCAGCGCTTTCGCTTTCACCGCTTTAAGGCGTTGGCCTTGGATGAGCATTTGTAGGGCTTGTTGCATGTCTTTTGCTAGACGTGACACGCGCTGTGTGCCGCCTGCACCAGGCAGAAGACCAACCTGCACTTCAGGGAGCGCGAGGCGTAGTTTGTCATGGTCTGAAGCAACACGGGCATGGCAAGAAAGAGCAAGCTCTAACGCACCGCCCATACACGTGCCATTGATTGCGCAAACGGTTGGCTTTTCAACCTTTTCCCATGCGCGGTAAATGGAGCCGAGGCGTGAAACACCTTCAAACAACATTTGTGTTGCGGCTTCTTCGTCTTTGGCTTTTGCTTGGTGGTACATTTGAAGCGAGCCTTCCAACATGGAAAGGTCTGCACCGCCTGAAAAACTATCTTTTTTGCCAGAGCAAATAACAGCGCCTTTGATCGCATCGTTTTCGCTCACTTCTTTGGTGAAGGCGACGATGTCTTCCATAACGCTTTCATCAATCACGTTCATGGATTTATCAGCCATGTCCCAAGTGATGAGCGCAATGCCGTCGTTATCGACGTCGAGGGTGAAGTTTTTATATGTCATCTTATTTCTCCTCGTGATCCATTAAACGCGTTCAATAATGGTGGCAGTACCCATGCCTGCACCAATACAAAGCGTGACAAGAGCCGTGTTTAAATCGCGGCGTTCCAACTCATCAAGAACCGTGCCTAAGATCATCGCGCCTGTCGCACCCAGAGGATGGCCAAGCGCAATTGCGCCGCCTGCAACATTGATTTTTTTGTGGTCAATATCGAAGGCTTGCATGTAGCGAAGCACGACAGAGGCAAAGGCCTCATTCAATTCGAACAAATCAATATCGTCCGGTGTCATTTTCGCGTTTTTGAAGAGCTTCTCTGTCACATCGACCGGACCTGTCAGCATCAATGCTGGTTCAGAACCGATATTGGCAAAAGCTTTAATGCGCGCGCGTGGTGTAAGGCTGTTCTTTCGGCCCGCCCGCTTTGAGCCGATTAGGACGGCTGAAGCACCATCAACAATGCCGGATGAATTCCCTGCATGGTGAACGTGATTGACGCTTTCAAGTTCAGGATGCGCCTGAATGCCGACCTGATTAAAACCACCCATATTGCCCATCATTTCAAACGATGGATTAAGGGAGGCAAGCGACTGCATATCTGTGCTTGGACGACGGTGTTCATCGTTGTCCAAAATGGTCAGGCCGTTAATGTCTTTGACCTTGATGACTGATTTATCAAAATGACCTTTGTCCCAGCTTTCTGCTGACCGTTTTTGGCTTTCAACAGCATAAGCATCCACATCATCGCGGGAGAAGCCGTATTTTGAGGCGATCAAATCAGCCGAGACACCTTGCGGCATAAAGTAAGAAGGAAGGGCAACGGCTGGATCAACGGGCCATGCACCACCTGAGGCACCAAGGCCAACGCGAGACATGCTTTCAACGCCGCCTGCGATCACCAGATCATGCTGGCCTGCCATTACTTGGCTGGCACCCATGTTCACTGCATCAAGACCAGAGGCACAGAAACGGTTGATCTGCATGCCCGGAACAGACTTGTCATAGCCTGCTGAAAAAATGGCCGCCCGTGCAATGTCGCCGCCTGCTTCACCAACTGGATCAACGCAACCAAGGATGACGTCATCAACTTGTTTGGTATCTAATTCACTGCGGTCGCGGATGGCGCTAAGGGTTTGACCTGCCAGATTAACCGCTGTCACCTCATGAAGGGAGCCGTCTTTCTTGCCGCGTCCACGCGGGGTGCGAACATGATCGTAGATAAAGGCATCAGCCATAGTCTGTCCTCCTCAAAAGGATTGGAAATTAGAATTGATCAGCAGGCAAAGACATCAATGTCTCTGAACCAGATGAAATTCTCGCCAATCTCATTGTTGTTTCTGGCAACATGCGTTCCATGAAGAAACGGCCAGTAATAAGTTTCGTTTGGTAAAATGGGTTGTCGTCATTGGCCGCTTTTTCTTGGGCTACCTTCGCCATTTTTGCCCACATGTATCCCATGGCCACAGTGCCAAGCATATGCATGAAATCGACAGAACCAGCACCCGCATTATCTGGGTTTGCCATGGCGTTTTGCATAAACCACATGGTCGCTGCTTGAAGGTCGCCAAGGCCTTTTTTGAGTGGTGCTGTGAAGGCAGCCATTTCTTCATTGTCTGCATTTTCTTTGATGAACCCTTCGATCTCGCCAAAGAAAGCCATAATAGCTTTGCCGCCATCTTTCGGTAGTTTACGGCCAACAAGATCGAGCGCTTGAACGCCGTTGGCACCTTCATAAATCATGGTGATACGGGCATCGCGGACGAATTGTCCCATGCCCCATTCTGACACATAGCCGTGACCGCCATACATTTGTTGCGCCGAAACGGTGTTTTCAAAGCCAATATCTGTCAGCACACCCTTAATGACGGGGGTCAACAAGCCCATCAGGTCATCTGCCGCCGCGCGTTCTTTTTCGTCATTTGATCTGTGCGCAATGTCGCCCTTTAACGCCGTCCATAAAACAAACGCGCGTGCGCCTTCATTAAAGGCTTTGATGCGCAGCAAGGTGCGGCGAACATCAGGGTGAACCATCAGGGGATCAGCTTTTTGCTCTGGAAATTTCTCCCCTGTTAAAGATCGGCCTTGCACACGGTCATTGGCATAGACCACTGCATTTTGGTAGGCGACGACAGACTGCGATAAGCCTTGAACACCAACACCAAGACGCGCTTCATTCATCATGGTGAACATGGCGCGCAGGCCTTTGTTTTCTTCACCAATGAGATAGCCTGTTGCTTCGTCATAATTCATCACACAGGTGGAATTGCCATGGATGCCCATTTTTTCTTCCAATGATCCGCACGATACAAGATTGCGGTCACCAATTTCACCGTCGTCTGACGTGTGAAACTTTGGAACGATGAAAAGAGAAATCCCCTTCGTGCCTTCCGGCGCCCCTTGGATGCGGGCAAGAACGAGGTGGATGATGTTTTCTGTGATGTCTTGTTCGCCAGCGGAGATGAAGATTTTCTGGCCAGAAATTTTGTAAGAACCATCATCTTGCGGAACGGCTTTTGACTTAATGAGGCCTAGATCTGTGCCGCAATGAGGTTCGGTCAAGTTCATGGTGCCGCTCCACCGACCGGAAATCATGTTTGGCAGGTATTTTTGTTTCTGCTCGTCATCCGCGTGCACCTGAATGGCCGCAATCGCACCCTGTGTTAGGCCTGGATACATGGTCCACGCCATATTCGCTGCTGAGGTGTATTCGCTGGATGCTGCATTTAAAACGTAAGGAAGCCCTTGCCCACCGTAGTCAGGGTCGCAAACCATGCCGATCATGCCAAGTTCTGCGAATTGTTCGAATGCTTGCTTGAAACCTTTGGGCGTTTTAACCGAGCCATCATCGTTACGAACACAGCCTTCTTGATCGCCAGATAGATTGATTGGTTGCAGCTCTTCCTCGCAAAACCTTCCCGTCTCACGCAAGATAGCTTCCACCATATCAGGCGTTGCGTCTTCAAAGCCTGGCAAATTATTATAGCTCTCCATTTGCAATACATCGTTGAGAATGAAAAGTGTGTCATCGACAGGTGCTTTATATGTTGGCATTCTTCTCTCCAATATCTTACGTTAACGTAAACGTCATGTTGTGAGTTAGAAGTAATCGAAACTTTTGAATTATTCAAGCCTTTTGATGTAAACGTGTTCGAAAATGTGCCAGCCCATACTCATTGGATAACGGAAATGGCAGGTTTCAAATTATTGTTTTTCACATCTTATGAACTAGTCACGCATAATTTTCAGACTTGGGAAAGGGGAAACGTCGCAAAACCCTGTCTTTGGTCTTAAATTATCCCAATTGAGTATAAAGTGCGCCCAAATGATCGGGCGCTTAGAGGAAGTGTTGGCCTAAGCTTTATTTGTTTTCTTTTTCGGCCAGCATTCCTTCGACGATCATCACGGTCTGCGACAATTCGCCGATTGCTTGTTCCACATCCCGTTTTTGCTTTTCAAGTAACGCAATTTGTTCATTGAAGCGTTTAAGGGAAACCTTCAACTGAGTAGACTGCCCGTCCTTCAAATCATAAAGGTCGAGCATCTCTTTAATTTCTTTCAAAGAGAAGCCGACATGTTTCCCCATGATCACAAGTTTCAACCGTGCGCGGTCGCGGCGGCTATAAATTCGCGTTACACCATCACGACGAGGGTGAATGAGGTCCTTATCTTCATAAAAGCGTAGAGTCCTCAAACTTACATCAAATTCCTTGGCAAGATCACCAATTGTGAAGGCCATTTATTTTCTCCAATGTCTGTATTGCGTAGGCGAAAACTATTCAAAATTACAGCTACCGATAGGGTGGTTGCACCGAAACGTCGTGGCGCGCAATAATCACCTTTCTGGGTTTGTTGAAATAGTGATTTATGCACCTTACGTAAAGGTAATCTTTTATTAAACTTTAGTATTATAAATATGATATATTTTGTTTTGTAAATATTGTGGGTGGGTTATTTAATTTTCTTTACAGTCTCAATGTAGAGTTAGTGTCGAAAATCGATGGCATTAAAAAGTATCGTCATTTTTAGGGCTAAATCTCAAAAATAGTTAAGCATTACCGAATTCGTTAACCTCGCGTTTACCACGTTTGTCGAAAACTGAGTATGGGCACGAATGTCAAAACAAGTGATTCGCTGGTTTGGCAATCCTTGATGGTATTTTGAGCAATTCGCTAGCGCGGGAGATGACGGTGAACTTTAGGCAGAAAGCTGCAAATAGTGTACAAAGTCCAGCAGAAGACTATGGCACTCTTGAGCAACAGGCCGAGCAAGCAGCTCATATGGCCGGTAAAAGTGTGGAAGCATGGCTTCAAGATGTCATCAACGAACAAACCTCGGCGTTGAATGCTACCCTACATCATGGCGGTGCGGCAGAACATGAAGCCGATTATGAAGCAAAATCGGCTGTTCTCCATGAATTGGTCGATCGTGTGCGCAATTTAGAAGATTCCTTTGAAGCCAAAAACCAACAACAATTCACAGAAGCTCATACAGGGCCCCTATCAAGTGCGCTCGATAATGCTGCGTGGAATTTGAATAATAATTATGATGAAGACGCGCGCAAACTGATTGAAGGTATACGGGCGAGATCTCAGGGCCAAAATCAATTGCCACCCAATCCGCCTCAAGCAGCTCAAGCCCAACCAGTTGCACCACAGGCTCAACCAGTCGCGCCGCAGGCTCAACCAGTCGCGCCGCAGGCCCAACCAGCCGCGCCGCAGGCAATGCCAT
>CAZKKW010000032.1:11000-12701 GCA_964553335.1 uncultured Hyphomicrobiales bacterium
CGCGCCGCAGGCCCAACCAGCCGCGCCGCAGGCAATGCCATACGCCCAAAATGCCCCTGCAAGCCCGCAAGATGCCAGCGCCGATCGTATGATGGAAATGCTTGGTACGCTTGGATATTTAGAACAACAGTTGAAAGCAAATTTGCAACAAGCAAATGCACAACCCGTTGTCATGATGCAAGCAGCACCCCAACCACAAGTTTTTGCCCAACCAAATGTTGCGACATTTGGCGCAGCCGCGGCTCCAGCCCCACAAGCCGCACCTTCTCCGACTGATTTACCGGTGAATAACGAAGACACGATGCGTTTGTCGAGACTTGAAGAACAGCTTTCGCGCTTGGAAAAACATCTGACAGCTTCGCCAGAAGTAGATGTAGAAGAAGAATTTGATGATGATGAACCGATCTATAAACCGAAAAGAAACCGCCGAACAAAGCGCAGCGTGAAATCGAATAGAACGGGTGATACGCTAATTCTGGCTAGCTCAAGTCGCAAGAAAGGCAAGAAACAGGGTAACCAGGCACTGCGCGGGACGATGGATGCAATCGTTGAACAGCACACCAATCCTGAGATTGAAGGAAACAACAGCGCGACTGAAAATGACGTGGCATCATTAAACCCTGTAGAGGCGCAAGTCGTTAAGCACAACATGGATCGCCGTCAGACGGATCGACACTTCCAAGCGTTGATGACAAAAATCGAAGCGCTCAATACGGGTCCAACAGACCTTGCCATGATTGAAAGCCTTAAAAGTGAACTCTCAGCCCTAAAGGGTGAGGTTACAGCTGCCACTGCACAAACCAGTTTCGCAGGCCAGAACATTCAAGAAGAAGTTAAACGCTTACGCACGATCATCGCCGCAATGCCTGATCAAAATTTGAATCCGTTGATTGGCAATCGTTTGGAAACCTTGGAAACAGACGTGAGCCGGATCGCTGAGTTCCTTTTGAAATCGCCAGACCTTTCTGCCGTGCCAGAAGACACAACAAAATTACAAAGCGAACTAAATCGTCTTTCCGATGGTTTGCTTGCTGTCATTGATAGAACAGAATCAACCGCAAGCCGTAGCGGTGATTTGATTGTTTCGCAGTTACAAGAAAATCTGTCGGGATTGCGCGAAGACATTGTCTCGAACATGCAACAGCTCAATATTCCATCAAATGTAGCTGGAGCCGTATCGAGCAGCTTCGAGGAACGTTTAAATAAGCTACAAACCGAGATTGATGGCTCATTGTCTGCCTTGAATGGGGAAGTGACAGGGCTTGGCTCTGGTTTGAAAGATCAAGTGTCGATAATCAGTGCACAGGTGCATTCAGCGACCGAACGTCTAGAAGCCCTTGGTAAAGCGCGCAATGGTGACGCGGAAGCCGTTGAAAAATTCGCTCAAATGGAAGGTCGACTTGTAAAGGCGGCCGAACGTCTTGAAGCTGCCAGTTTGGACGCAGCTAGCGGGCAGGGCGCAACGCCTGCAAGCCTCCTTCAAATTCCAGCAGATTTGGTTACAGAACAAAGTTTACGCAGTGAGCTTGGCGACTTTGCAACGTCGCTTGGGTCAACTCTTGAAAGCGGCCAATCATCAATGGTGAAGCGTATTGATGAAGCCTTAGCAAAACTTAATACTTTCGCCGACACGCAAGGCCAAATGATCGAAGATGCGGCCCGTCGCTCTGCTGAAAAAACGATTGAACACATGGGTTCAAT
>CAZKKW010000032.1:12801-23968 GCA_964553335.1 uncultured Hyphomicrobiales bacterium
TCGAAGATGCGGCCCGTCGCTCTGCTGAAAAAACGATTGAACACATGGGTTCAATGACGCTTCCCACAAGTGGAGAGGCGAATAACACGTCGGCGATGCAAGTTGATGAAGCCTTAGCAAAACTTAATACTTTCGCCGACACGCAAGGCCAAATGATCGAAGATGCGGCCCGTCGCTCTGCTGAAAAAACGATTGAACACATGGGTTCAATCACCCTTTCCTCTAGTGGAGAGGCGATTAACGCATCTGCGATGCAAGCTGATTTGGATGAAATTCGCCAAATGGCGGGTTCACTTTTGACACATAACAACAACTCTTTCTCCTCCGTTCATGGATTGCTTGATAGCGTTGCGGGACGGCTTGAAAAACTAGAACAGCAAGGCGGCAATGCTACACAAGATGATACGGCTCCATCTGCTGCTTTGGCTTCAGAGTTGCAAAACCTGCGTGATTATTTGTCCAGCATGAAAACATCGGCAGATGACCTTTCAGCTGAGACCCGCTCATCATTCCATTCAGTCAAAGACATGCTCTCGCGTGTTTCAGAACGTCTTGAAGCGTTGGAAGCTAGTGAACCACAGGCCGCACCCGCACCACTCTTGGCATCATCCAACGATAAAGCACCTGCGACGAGTGATGATGGGGGAGAGGCCGATCTTCCAAACGATAGTTTAAGCCGTGCTGAAGAACCAAGCTTAAACGAAGAGACGCCAACATCACCTGCATCAAGCACTTCTTCTTCTCCAACAGAAGAAGAAGTTATGGCACGTATGCGTGCCCACGTTAAAGCGCGTGAACCAGATGCACCTGTTTTGGTTCCAGCTGATGATGATATGCCAATTGAACCTGGTTCTGGTCGCCCAGACTTTGGTGATGATGCGGAGTTATCAATTGATGATAAACCGGCATTTGAAAACAAGCATGAACCAATCGTATCAGATGAAATCGTTGCTGATTATGACGATGAGCATGAAGATCATAATGATTTTGACATGGATGTTGAAGATCAAACGGCAAAAGACAATACGGGGTCTAAATCAGACTACATCCAAGCAGCCCGCCTCGCAGCCCAAGCTGCCGCCGCTGAACAAGCACAGCAATCAGGTGGTGAGCTTTCAGATAGAAAGTCATCTTTGTCGAGCATCAGAGAGCGGATCAATATGGTTGCTCGTGGTGGGCGCAAAAAAGTTCTCGCAGATGGTGTTGATGCTGATGATGCGGACGCTTCGGCTTTTGAGCTTGATAAAGACACTGCGATCGAACCAAGCTTGGACGAACCAGATGACGGCATGAAAAGCGAAATGCCAAACGACTATAACGCAGACTTGGCTGGTCAATTTAGTGATGAAAAGACCAAAAAAAGCCCACTGCGCAAGATCTTGATGGCATCGGTTGCGGTAGCCATCATTGCAATCAGTGGCTATCTGCTCAAAGGTCCAATTAATGCGTTGATTGGTGGTTCACCAACAAATACCGCTTCACAAGAAAGCAAGCCAAATGTTGCCAATAAGCCTGTTGCGGCTAATAAGGCTGTAAAGCAAGAAATCCCAGAATCAGCGGTAGAAGTAAAACCTAATACGCCTGACGTTACCCAGGCGCCAGAAACAATCATTGATCTCAATGCAAGCAGCTTACCATCATCAGTAACTGAAACCGAAACTGAAGCGGCGGACGGTGCGCAGATTGTTGATCCAAGCACGACGCAATCAATTGCACGCCAGCTAGATTTCAACGAAGCATCGCCTCAAAGTGCGGTTATTCGTGACGCAATGAAATTATTGCCGAAGGATAAAGTCTCAGACAAACTATCTGAAGCATTGCTGGAAGGTGATCCCGCTGCACTTCTTGAAGTAGGTCGTCGTTATGGTGAGGGTGACATTTTTGAGCGCGACCGCAAAAAATCAGCTTTCTGGTATGAACAAGCCGCTGCAAAAGGGTCCGCCATTGCGAAATTCCGGTTAGGCACTCTTTATGAAGATGGTGTTGGTGTTCCTAAAGACCCCGGTAAAGCAAAGAGCTGGTATATAGAATCAGCAGATTTGGGTAATGCGCGGGCCATGCATAATCTTGCAGTACTTCATGCTGAAGGATCACTTGGTAAGCCAGATTTCAAAGAGGCTTTTAAGTGGTTTGAAAAGGGTGCCAACCATGGCGTCAAAGATAGCCAATTTAATGTTGGTATTTTATATGTGCGTGGGCTTGGCGCTGAAGTAAGCCTAGTGGATGCGTATAAATGGTTTGATGTTGTTGCCAAAATTGGCGACCGCGATGCGGCTGAAAAACGCGACGAAATTGCGAAAGCACTGACCAAGGAACAGTTGAAAGATGCCAAGGCGAAAAGTGCAGCTTATAAGGCAATTCCGATAAATGTGAATGCAAATGTCATTTCGCCTTCTCCAGACTTCTGGGCTAAAGGCTCTAACTTAGCGCTTGGTCAGGTGCCAAATGGATTGGCTAAGACGCCAGCCAAAAAACAAGGCTCGCCGCAGGTGAAAGAAGCGCAACTGCTCCTAAATCGATTGGGTTTTAACACGGGCGGTGTTGATGGGGTCGCTGGCAAGAGAACAAAAGATGCGATCAAAGCCTTTGAATACGAAATTGGCATGCCGCAAACGGGTCGGGTCAGTAAGCATTTGATCCAGCTGCTCAAGTCTCAAAAAATCTAGTTCAGCCGACAGGATAAAAACCAAGGCTTAAAAAATGTTAGGCTGCTTTGTGATTTCACTAGCAGCCTTTATTTTTATCTCAATTGTGAAAATGCAAAGCCTTAACCCAAGTTAAGGGTACAAAGCGCCTGCCAAGTTTCAAAAAACTATTTTTAAGCGGATGGATATAAAAGGACATTGGCTGTTGCTGGCTCATGGTCTGATTGATCAAGACAAACGCGATTGCGCCCTTGTTGTTTGGCAAGATAAAGCGCCTGATCAGCGCGACGATAAAGCTCTTCTGACGTTTCACCTTTTTTGAGCGTCGCGACACCAAAGCTGGATGTGAACTTTTTGTGTTTTGGAATGCCTTCAAATTGCGCTGCTTGAAACTGTGTTCTCAAATTTTCAGCCACGAGACGCGCACCAGCGGTGTCTGCATTCCACAAGACAATGCAAAATTCTTCGCCGCCTATGCGCGCGACAAGGTCAGTTTTGCGTGAACCTTGAGAAATCAGCTTGCCAAATGTCGCAATGACGCGGTCACCGGTTTGATGCCCATAGGTGTCATTGACCAATTTGAAATGATCAATATCAGCGATGATTATACTCAAGGGAAGAGGGCTTCGTTCCAATTTGCTAAAAAAGCCTTCAAGTTCTTCTTCAAAGGCACGACGTGTTTTAAGCCCAGTTAACAAGTCGGTGCTTGAAACAGTTTTGATCAACTTCAACATGTCATCGGTCACAATTGAGGTGAGGCTTAAACCTGCAATCGTCGCCATCACGATTATGGCGAAATTATAAACTGTCCAGTTAAGTGAGCGCTGGTATTCAGCTGCCAAAGGAGCGTTTGGCAAATTGTGCAAGATGGTAGGAAGGATGATTGTAACGAGGGAAAACGCGAAGAAGATAAAGCCAATTGGACGATGATTACTCACTTGGTCCGGTCCAGCCTTTTTGAACCAAATCCAGCCACAGGTGAAAAAGAGAATTGTTTGCACAGCATTGAGGGGTGCTAAACGAAGTGTCGCCGAAGTGAAGGTCGCGGTCGCAATACAACCCGCTATTAATCCAATAACACCGGTTGCAACAATAAGTTCGTTAGGCGTTTTCACCTTGGCACGCTCGCAACTGCCCCAGATCAATAGGCCTAAGCCCGTGGTATCAAGCAAAGTAGCAACGATGATAGTTGGATAAGACAAGCCCGGGATGAGATTATGAGATAACAAAAAGCTAAATGAGCAGAGCAAAAATGCAATGGCAAAAGCTAAGATATGACGTGCTTCAGTCTGTCGCGACCAAAACACGAAAAAATTCAGGCTTAATAGGAAAACAATTACGGGGGCTAAGAAACCAAAAATAAGTTCTTCTTGCATTGGATGCCAATTTCAAATTTAAAATTAAGATCATCACAACAAAAAAAGGTTAATTTTTCTTAACGATTCTGCCTCCGACAACATATTTCCTAGTTTTGCACAGATCGATGTTGTGGATTTTTTCAACTAGATCAGCTAGACCACGGGCAAAATAGATGAGGCCTTGAGATGACTATTCGTTTCCATACTGGTGATTTACCGAATTTGGATAAATACACAGGTGATGTTGCAATTGATACCGAAGCAATGGGGTTGAACCCGCATCGTGACCGGTTGTGTGTCGTTCAATTATCCCCAGGTGACGGCAGTGCTGATGTGGTGCAAATCAAAGCAGGCCAGAGCGAAGCGCCTAATATCCAAGCATTGCTGGCCGATCACAGCAAAACTAAGATTTTTCACTTTGCCCGTTTTGATGTTGCCTTGCTGGAACATAGTTTTGGGACCGTGACGAGGCCGATTTTTTGCACAAAGATTGCCTCCCGCTTAACCCGCACCTATACAGATCGACATGGATTGAAGGATATTACGCGCGAATTGCTGGATGTTGATATTTCTAAACAACAACAAAGTTCGGACTGGGGTGCAGAAAAATTGTCAGATGCGCAACTTGCCTATGCTGCTTCTGATGTTCTTTATCTGCATGCAATGCGCGATATTTTGGTTAAACGCTTGGCGCGAGAAGACCGGACTGAGATTGCAAATGCCTGTTTCGAGTTTTTGCCAACACGCACAAAACTGGACCTAATTGGTTGGCCCGAAACAGATATTTTTGCGCATTCCTAAATTTGGCCCTAAATTGATGTTTTAATTTGTCGTGGGTTTTGTAGAAGGTCTCTCAAACTTGCATCGCAATTATCACAATTTGTGTTATTCTGTTACTAAGCAGGAATGCGGAAACGGACCGCAAGTAGTCTAATTTAATTGACTGGAAATGTCTGAGAACCTGAATGAACGCGCACGATCCTAATTCCCACCAATTAGCTAAAAGCTTAACGGCACCGGATGCAGAAGTGCGTTCGCCGGTTCAAGCAGCGCATAATCCTAAGGTGCAATCAGCATCAGCTGGAGCGCGCAAGCAACCAATGGCAGCGCAGGTAAGTGTTGCTGATCAAAAGAAATTTCAGGTGGCAAGTCGCTATTCTCGCCGTGTTCGCGGTTTGAAATTGGGTCTGCCGATTGTGGGTGCACTCCTCATTGGTGTTTTTGTCGCTGTTGCGATGACGAAACATTATTTGGAAACACCCTTTGGTATTGCCACCATTGATTTGACCGATGGGCAAGTTGTGATGGATAACCCAAAATTAAATGGGTTTACCTCAAGTGATTCGAAGTACGAAATCGTCGCAGACCGTGCGCTTCAAGATTTGGATGATCCCAAAAAAGTGGTGCTTGAAAAAATCGGGGCAACCTTAACGCTTGCCGATGGTAATGTGGTTTCAGTTCAGGCCAACCATGGCAAATTTGATATTGAAGGCGAAAACCTTAAACTTAACAAGGGCGTTAATGTTCATATGAGTTCTGGCTATGATGCTGAACTTGATAAGGCCGAGATTGACATTAAAACGGGTATCATGAAAAGTGATACCCCAGTGTTCATTAAAGCCGAGATTGGCGAAATCAGAGCAGATAGCATGATCGTGCGGGATAATGGCAATTTTATCTTTTTCGAAAACCGTGTGCGTATGATTGTCAAACCAAATAAAATTCGCCGCAAACCTCAATCGTAGTCGGCTTCAATAGGCGTCAATGAGACGCGCGGGTAAGGAACCCCTCATTAAATGGTAAAATCTGTGACGAAACTCCTGCTGGCGGCTGTGCTTTTACCATTGATGATGGTTGAGCTTGCTAGTGCACAAGCAACAGGCGACGCATTTTCTGGTTTTCGTTCAAACAATAATGATCCTATCCAAATCGAAGCAGACAGCCTTGAAGTTCGCGATGTTGAAAAGCGGGCGGTTTTCAAAGGCAATGTGGATGTCCGCCAAGGCACGACGACAATGAAAACCGCGCGTTTGGACGTGTTTTATGATGGCTCTGTAAGCCCAGGTGGGGTTGGCGGAAATCAGGGTATTTCCCGCATTGAAGCAAATGGCAAGGTGATTGTAACGTCTGGCAATAACACTGCCACCGGCGGTAAAGCGGTGTTCAACATGAAAACACAAATCGTGGTTTTATCAGGTGGACGCGTTGTTTTGACCCAATGTAATAATGTCATTGTTGGCAAAAAGTTGACTGTTAATTTGAACAATAACAAAGCGTCATTATCAGGTGGTCGAGTTTCAGCCGTTTTGGATAGAAAAGACGCATCTGGTGGCGAGAAGAATTGTAGTTAGGGAGTAATTCCCATAGGGTATCGAAACGAAGATGATACTTTAATCAAAAATTTTCTGACAAAATACGCCAAACCAGTTAATAGAACAGTATGAATCAACACACTGAACCCACACCCTTGCCGCCAACAGCAGAAGAAGCCCCCCTGCGTGATAACACGGGGCGCGGATGGCTAATCGCAAAAAATATCAAGAAAAGTTACAATGGCCGCACGGTTGTCGATGGTGCCAGCCTTGCGATTGGACGTGGTGAGGCGGTCGGTCTTTTGGGGCCAAATGGTGCGGGTAAAACCACTACCTTTTACATGATCACAGGCTTGGTGCGTGCTGATCAAGGGCAGATCTATCTTGATCGCCATGATATTTCTCCCCTGCCAATGTATCGCCGTGCTCGCCTTGGCATCGGTTATTTGCCGCAGGAAGCCTCGATTTTTCGCGGTTTGAGTGTTGAAAATAACATCAAAGCCGTGTTGGAAGTTGTAGAGCCTGACAAAAAGCGTCGTAAAGAAGACCTTGAAAACCTCCTGCATGAGTTTGGTATTGAACATTTGCGCAAATCACCGTCAATCGCCTTATCAGGTGGTGAGCGCCGCCGTTGCGAAATTGCTCGCACGCTTGCAAGCAGACCTAATTTTGTCCTGCTAGATGAACCTTTCGCGGGCATTGATCCAATCGCAGTTGGTGACATTCAAGTGCTGGTCAAGCATTTGACCCGTCGTGGTATCGGCGTTTTGATTACGGATCACAATGTGCGTGAAACGTTGGGCGTGATTGACCGTGCCTATATTATCCACTCAGGACAAGTTCTGACCCAAGGAACACCGGAAACGATCATCGCCAACCCAGATGTGCGCCGCCTTTATCTGGGTGATCAATTCACGCTTTAGTATAGTATTTCGCTGCATTTACACTTTAATCGGATTTATGCTTTAAGAGTGAAAGCAAGAGTTGGACCAGTTTTGGTGCGACCGCGAAAAAACTTGATCCTAAAGGCATGACCACACGATGGCACTCGCCCCGAGATTAGAATTCAGGCAGTCACAATCCCTTGTGATGACGCCGCAGCTTATGCAGGCAATTAAATTGCTTCAGCTGTCTAATCTTGACTTGGCTTCTTATGTTGAAGGTGAGCTGGAGCAAAACCCATTGCTGCATCGTGAAGATGAATTTAGTGATGGAACCCGTGCTGATAACAATGCCGAAAACAGTGTTGAAATGGGTGATAGCGCTGCCTCATCCATCGACAATGAGTGGATTGACGGCGCGCTAGAAACCAACCCACAAGAGATTGCAGCAAGCTTTGATACCGATGCAGAAAACGTCTTTCCTGATGACGCTGGTAGTGCAGGCATCGAAGCTTCCACGGTCACGGGCCGTGATACGCATCAAATAAACTCGACCGTGCGTTCAGGCGGCGAGGATGATTATAATCTTGAAGCTTTTGTCGCTGAAGAGGTGAACCTTGTTGATCATTTGATGGCCCAACTCGGTCACATTATCACCGATCCGGCTCAAATGCTGATTGGGCGCACTTTAATCGATAGCATTGATCAAGCAGGTTATATGCGCGGTGATTTAGAAGAAATTGCTGAAAGTCTCGGCGCGACAAATAGTCTTGTTGAAGAGACCTTGGAGGCCCTTCAAACTCTTGACCCTCCGGGAATTTGCGCGCGTAACCTGCCAGAATGTTTGGCGCTTCAACTCAAGGATAAAAACCGTTACGATCCTGCCATAGCAGCCTTGCTTGATAATCTGGAACTCTTGGCAAAGCGTGATTTTGCAGCCCTTAAAGAGCTTTGCGATGTCGATCAGGACGATTTATTCGACATGGTGAATGAGATTAAGGCTTTGGACCCGAAACCAGGTGAAGCATTTGGTGACGTTCTGGCTGAAGCGATTATCCCTGATGTAACCGTTCAAGCGCGGCCTGATGGGAGTTGGGCGATTGAGCTAAACATTGAAGCTTTGCCCCGTGTTTTGGTCGATCAGACCTATTATGCAACCGTTGTTAAAACGGCGAACAACGAAACAGAAAAAGCCTATCTTACAGATTGCCTACAAACCGCGAATTGGTTGGTTAAAAGTCTTGATCAACGGGCAAAAACTATTTTGAAGGTCGCGACAGAAATCGTACGTCAACAAGATGCGTTTTTGACGAAAGGGGTCGAATATCTTCGCCCACTTAATCTTAAAACCGTGGCTGATGCGATTGAAATGCACGAATCGACGGTTAGTCGTGTGACCTCCAATAAATTTATCGTAACGCCGCGCGGTATTTTTGAACTGAAATATTTCTTCACAGCCGCCATTGCCTCTTCTGAAGGCGGAGAATCGCACTCTGCCGAGGCTGTTCGTCACAAGATACGCACACTTATTGATGCAGAAGACCCGAAGAAAATTCTTTCAGATGACACGCTTGTGAAAATGCTGAAAGAGGGCGGTGTTGATATTGCAAGACGCACCGTTGCAAAATATCGCGAAGCCATGCGAATCCCCTCTTCGGTTCAGCGACGTCGCGAGAAAAAAGCGCTCCTCACTGTTAAATAATACTAACTTTATTAACAAAAACCTGTGGGCATCCAGCTTGATCAACAAGTTATTAGACAATAGCGCAATCAATTCTGTTTTTTTCTCTAAAAATGCTGACGACCTTGTTTGTAGAGGCTAGACTTATGGTCGAAGCGCTGTTCTTGCTGCTTTGCTTGTTGGGCGCCAATAGCAAAAAAGGAATGATTGTATGAACTTACGTGTATCTGGAAAGAACTTAGACGTTGGTGAAGCACTTCGAACCAACATTACAGATCAAATCGATGCAGCAGTAAGTAAGTATTTTGATGGCGGCTATACAGGCCATGTAATCGTTGAAAAAGAAGGATCCATGTTCAAGGTTGAGTGTAAAGTTCATCTTGATACAGGCATTGACCTTGTTGCCAATGGTGCCGCCCAAGATGCCCACCCGGCTTTTGATAAAGCAGCCGAACGCATCGAAAAACGACTGAGGCGCTATAAAAGAAAGCTCAAAGATCATCGGGCCGCTGCCAACCAAAAAAGCCAACTTGCACCGGCTTATATTCTGGCAGGTCCAACAGAAGATGAAGAAAATATCGATGATGAGAGTGCAGCACCTGCAATTATTGCAGAAAATGAGACAGCTATTCTCACAATGGCGGTCAGCACTGCAGTAATGGCAATGGACTTAGGCAACCAAGATGTGTATGTATTCCGCAATCCTGACAGCGGGGAAATCAATGTGCTGCATAAGCGCCCCGATGGAAACATCGGTTGGATTGACCCATCACAAAGTTAGATAAGCATCTGCAAGCCGAAACAACAGGCGGAATTAGTTTCGCACTGACTTGTTGATGCCCGTACCAAAGGTGGCACAATGGACTTATCTGAGTTGCTCAATGAGAACGCGATTTTGCCTGCACTTAAAGTGTCGAGCAAAAAACAGGCTATTCAGTGTATTTCGGAAAAAGCAGCCGAAATCACTGGATTAAATGAGCGCGAAATCTTTGAAACATTGCTGCAAAGAGAGCGCCTTGGTTCAACAGGTGTTGGTTCAGGTATTGCAATACCGCATGGTAAATTGCCGAGCCTTGATAAGATTTATGGTGTGATGGCGCGTCTGGAGCGTCCAATTAGTTTTGATGCAATGGATGACCAACCGGTCGACATCATTTTCTTGCTGCTTGCACCTGAAGGTGCAGGTGCGGATCATCTTAAGGCGCTTGCAAAAATTGCTCGCGTTTTACGCGATGGTGACATGGTCAATAAAATTCGGGCGACATCAGATCCAGAAGCACTTTATTCCGTACTTCTTACACCATCCAGCCAAGAAGCCGCTTAATAAGGCGCTCCTTGAAGGCACCTAACGCCCTTGGTGGCTCTTGGTTTAGTGTAGGCTCACCATTTCCAAATCATACTCATCGGCATTCGCTTCAGCGATTGAGCGATCATCTGAAATCATCAATGGTTCGCCGTCTGCGCCCAATAAGGCATAGAGTGTGTAAGGGACTTCGCCGTCCAGCATGCCTGGATATAAGACTTCGAAATCTTCCGGCGAAAGTTCACGGATATAGGCAAAAGCCTCCTCACCAAAATGACGAAGGTCTTCCTTCGTAAAGGTGTCTTGGGTTTTGGTTCCAATAAAGTCGGTCATGCTTACCTTCCTTTTGGTCAGAGCGCTGATGCTACACGAATCAATTCTATCAGATTCTGCGTTAATGGCTTCAGCTTTTTACTAGTCTGCCTGTGAAATCTTAATCTTTCTTATAAGACGTTCAGGTTGTGTACGGGTTAGGTCTACAGAAAGTAAACCGCTCGCTAAATTTGCAGCCCCAACTTCCATGCCATCTGCAAGTACAAAGGTGCGCACAAATTGCCTTGCCGCGATGCCTCTGTGTAGGTAAGTGCGGGTTGGATCGTCGGTCTGCTTGCCTTTGATGACCAGTTGTTTGTCTTCAACGGTAATATCCAAATCATCATCATTAAAGCCAGCAACAGCCAAGGTGATGCGCAGCTTCACAACGCCTTCCTCATTGGCTATTTGTTCAATGTTATAAGGGGGGTAGCCTTCGTTTCCACCTTTGGAAACTTGGTCTAACAAGCGCTCTATTTCATCAAACCCTAAAAGCAATGGATTTGAGAAATACGGCCCGCGCGGTGGCGCATTGCGTGTCATAATCGGTCCTTTCAATGCCCTTGTCACACAAGCAGCATGAGGTGAGACCCCAATTGGGCGTCTCTGTTACTTAAAATATGGGTAGATTTAACAGCGGTTTCAAGGGTGAGCGGTTTAACGCAGTGACACGGG
>CAZKKW010000033.1:0-12041 GCA_964553335.1 uncultured Hyphomicrobiales bacterium
ATCGCATCCAACATGGACAAATGAATATGCTGTCCCTCACCTGTATTAGTGCGTGAATAAAGGGCCGCAGTGATGGCTTGTGAGGCGACGTATCCTGTGAGCTTATCCGGCAAAATGGTACGCACCAAACGCGGACGCACATCATCTGATCCACCCTGCACGGTTGCAAGCCCTGAGAGCGCTTGGATCAGCGGATCATAAACCGGTTTTTTGGCATAAGGCCCTTCATGGCCAAAACCGCTGATCGAGCAATAGATGATGTCCGGCACAATCTCGCGAATGACATCTTCGCCAAGCCCCATGCGCTCAATCACGCCCGGCCTGAAATTTTGAACAAAGACATCACAATCAGCGACCAGCTTTTTAAGTGCGGCAATGCCCTTGTCAGATTTCAAATTAATCGCAACGGATTTCTTGTTTCGATTGTTGTTTAGAAAAGACGCCGAAAAACCATTTCTGCGCGTTGAAACAATACGCGTATGATCACCAAAATTCGGGTTTTCAACCTTGATAACCTCAGCGCCTTGATCGGCTAAGATCAGCGTTGTTGTCGGCCCCGAAATCATCGAGGTCATATCTAGAATTTTAACGCCGTTTAGCGGACCAGCCATATTTAGCTCCTATTTGATGCCGCTCCTATTTGGGCACCAAATGAGAAAAAATGAAAGGGAAAACTAAGGCTTGAAATGACCTTCTTTAACCGCCCAATCCATTGTTTCATTCAAAGCCAGTTCCAACTTATCAAACAACTGGTTCAATTCATCATCTGAGATGATCATTGGCGGACAAAGTGCAATGGTGTCACCAATGGCGCGCAAGATCACGCCGTGCTCCTGTAGCGCCATAACGCAACGCATTCCCATGGTGGTTTTTGGATCAAATGGCGTGCGGTTTTTCTTATCTGCCGACATTTCAATCGCGCCGACAAGACCCTTCGCCCGCGTGTTGCCCACCATTGGGTGATCGTCAAATGCCGCAACCCGCTGTTCAAATAATGGCGCGCGATCACGGACCCGTTGAATGATGTTGCGCTCTTTATAAATCTGCAACGTTTTAACACCCATCGCGGCAGAGAATGGATGGCCGCCGTAGGTATAGCCATGACCAAAGGTGCCAAGCTTCTTCGATTGTTCTACCATCGCATCATAGATGAAATCAGGCATCATAATCGCGCTCAGTGGTGCGTAAGATGCCGTCAACTGTTTGGCGCACGAAATGGTTGTCGGGTGCATGCCCATCGTCTCACAACCCCACCAATTACCCGTGCGACAAAACCCATTGATCACCTCATCGCTGATCATCAAAATATCATACTTGTTGAGCACGGCTTGAATGGCTGGATAATAAGTTTCAGGCGGAATAATCACACCACCAGCGCCCATAATCGGCTCCGCGATCATTGCCGCAATTGTATCTGGCCCTTCACGCTGAATAAGGTCTTCCAAATTGGCCGCAAGGCGCGCAACGAAAGAGGCCTCGTCTTCGCCTTCCTCATGAAACAGCCAAAAATGCGGGCAATCAGTGTGCAGCACGCGATCAAGCGGCAAATCAAAATCACCATGGTTGGCAGGAAGGCCCGTTAGTGACGCGGCCATCAAGGTTACGCCGTGATAGGCTTTCACCCGTGAGATGATTTTCTTCTTCTCAGGCCGCCCCATCGCATTGTTATAATACCACATCAGCTTGATCTGCGTGTCGTTTGCTTCCGACCCTGATGAGGAGAACAAAACCTTGCCGCAATCCATCGGCGCGATTTCTTTGAGCATTTCAGCAAGCTCAACCGCAGGCTCCACGCCTTTACCGGTGAAGTTGTGATAATAAGGAAGCTTCTCAAGCTGCTCCTTACCCGCTTCGATCAGTTCACGATCGCTAAAACCAAGACCAGAGCACCAAAGCCCAGACATGCCTTCGATAAAAGCGTTGCCGCGATTGTCATAAACATAAACCCCCTCACCGCGTTCAATCATCAGCGGACCAAATTCCTTTAACCGATGCAACGGCGTATAAGGATGCACGACACTTTCCATGTCGCGCGCTTGCATATTGCTTGGGGGTGTATCGAATGTCATGGCGTTACCTCGAAGAAAACGAATATCCACCAACGTGTCAGTGGATTAGGTCTTAGACAAGTGTTTTTAGCAATGTAGGCACAATTAACCGATGAGGTCTAACTTTTCAGGCAATCTGGTACGATCCGGTGATAGACGGCGCACCCTCTGTTTTAACCACGCCACGCCCCACCAAATCCTCCAAATGAGCCAGCACTGACAGACCAGCTGCGCCGTGAAGCTTTGGGTTTACATCACGGTACATCACGGCCACCATCTCGGCAATTGTGCGGTCACCTGCTTTCAACCGCTCCAAAATACCGCCCTCGCGCATAAGACGGTGGGTCTTCAAGCCACGCATGAATTTTGCAGGGTTTTCCACCCGTCCACCATGACCGGGGTAAAACACGGTTTCATTCCGCGCCATAAGCTTATCAAGTGACGCCATAAAGTCGCTCATTGATCCATCTGGCGGCGCGACAATGCTGGTCGACCACGCCATGACATGATCTCCTGAAAACAGTGCACTTTCTTCCCTCAAGGAAAACGCCATATGATTGGCTGTATGACCAGGCGTGGTGACAGCCTCCAAGGTCCAACCTTCGCCCGCTATGATCTCGCCATCTGCCACAACAACATCTGGAACAAACTCTTTATCGCCACTTGCATCCAGTGGGTTCACCTCTCCTAAAAACAAATCACGCGATGTGCGGTGAATGCCTTCTGCATAAGTTGGTGCTCCAAAATGCTGTTTAAGCGGTTCACAGGCGGGAGAATGATCCGCATGGGTATGGGTCACAATGATGTGGGTCACAGGCCGATCACCCACAGCTTTGATGATCGCCTCAATATGGCTATCAATCACGGGGCCAGGATCAATAATCGCCACACTTTCCTTACCCAGAAGGTAAGAATTCGTGCCATGAAAAGTGAACGGGCTGCTATTTGGCGCCGTAATCCGTCCAATCAGATCAGACAGTTGCACCAGTTCGCCGTGCTTTGGCTCAAAGGTTTGTTTTAGTTTCATTTGCCTACTTAATCAGACCAAATTCATTTTGAAACGAAAAATTGCTGAAAAAGTTCGCAAGAACGCAATTTCACCCGTTGCACCCTGAGAAATTAGACGCTATACCCGCGAACGAAGCGACAGCTTCAAAGGCTTGGGGTGTGGCCAAATGGTAAGGCACCGCTTTTTGGTAGCGTAGACTGTAGGTTCGACTCCTACCACCCCAGCCACTCTTTTCTCGGCTTCCTTAGACAGAGACGCTTGCAAGCAGGTCTTTCCCAACAAGTCATTCGCAACAGTAATTCTTCCAAGAACTGGATAGCTCACGCCGCCGTGTTTCTCACGGTAAATCCACAGACTACCCGCGACCTAAAAACATGCTATAAAATAAGTTCTCAATCACAAGCTAGAGCGGAAGTTACGTGACAAAAAATATCCCCTATGCAGTATTGAATGCCCTTCAAGAGGCAGTGTTCATTTTAGACAATGGGCGCAAAGTGAAATTTACCAATGATGTCGCTGAACGAATTTTTGGCGAGCAATTCATTGGTCTTGATTTTATTCAGGTGGTTCGACATCCCGATTGCATTAAGACAATTGACCTTGTTGTAAATGGCCAAAGTTCTGCTGCCATCAATGTTATGATTGAACACCCGGTCAAGTCGCTATTCAAGATGCAGGTGAGCGAAATTGAAAATGACGAAATACTGGTCAGTTTTCTTGATGTTTCGGATATGCGTGAAGCAGAGCAAATGCGTTCAGATTTTGTTGCCAATGTAAGCCATGAACTGCGATCTCCCCTCACCTCCATTGCCGGTTTTATTGAAACGCTCCAAGGGCCTGCGCGTGATGATAAAGAGGCACAGTCTCGGTTTTTGGGATTGATGGACCATGAAGCAAAGCGCATGGTGCGCTTAATATATGACCTTTTGTCTCTGTCTACAGTTGAAGCCAATATGCGCGTACGCCCACAAGGAAGGGCAGACGTTGTCGCAATCGCAAAACAGGTGCAGGCAAGTCTTGAAGAACAAGCAATCAGCGATGGGAACAAGATCAACATCCTCTCATCCCAAAGCAGCCTCATTGTCCCCGGCCATTCGGATGAGTTGACACAGGTTCTGCAAAACCTAATCGAGAATGCCCTAAAATACAGCGCACCAAACACAGCAGTCGATGTCTTGATCAACATAAAAGACAATGTCGCGGGTTTTTCCGGCGAAGTCGTCAGCATGGAGATCAAAGATCATGGCGAAGGTATTGCCAGCGAACATGTAGGGCGATTAACGGAGAGGTTTTACAGAGTAGACGCTCATCGTTCCCGCGACATGGGCGGCACCGGGTTAGGCCTTGCAATTGTTAAGCACATTACAAACCACCATCGTGGACGCCTTCATATTGAAAGCGAGATTGGCGTAGGGAGCACGTTTACCGTTTTCTTACCCACAGCCATCACCTGATCGATTCATCCACAGCTGTCACATAAGTGTCATATAGCTGTCGTAGTAGCTTCACAACCACTGCATATTTGGATCATGTAAACTCCAAATCTACAGATCTCCCGAAAGGAGAAATCATGTCACTCAAGAAATTTGCTTTAACCTTGAGCACAGGCGTATTCGCCTTTTCAACACTTGCAATTGCGACTTCTGGTCAAGCTGTTGCCCGTGATCAAATCAGCATTGTTGGCTCATCCACAGTGTTCCCATTTTCAACCACTGTTGCTGAACGCTTTGGCAAGAATACAGAGTTTAAAACACCTGTTGTTGAAAGCACTGGCTCCGGTGGCGGCTTGAAGCTGTTTTGTGCAGGCATCGGCGAGAAAACGCCAGACATTACCAATGCCTCACGTCGCATTAAAGCTTCTGAAGTTGAGCTTTGTGCAACGAATGGCGTCAAAGAAATTGTCGAAGTAAAGATTGGCTTTGACGGCATTGTATTTGCAAATTCGCGCAAAGCTGGTGTTATGGAAATCACCCGCAAAGACATCTTCTTAGCGCTTGCTAAAAATGTGCCAGATGGTGAAGGCAAAACAAAGCCGAACCCTTACAAACTTTGGTCAGACATTAACCCATCACTTCCAGCGACTAAAATTGAAGTGCTCGGCCCTCCCCCAACATCAGGCACACGCGACGCCTTTGTTGAGCTTGCTATGGAAGGCGGTTGTAAAAAGTTTGATTGGGTGAAAGCGCTCAAGAAATCTGACAAATCTGCTTACAAAACACTCTGCCACACAATTCGTGAAGATGGTGCTTTTGTTGAAGCAGGCGAAAACGACAATTTGATCGTGCAAAAACTCGAAGTTAATCCAAATGCATTTGGCATCTTTGGCTACAGCTTCCTCGATCAAAACTCTGATAAAATGCAAGGCAGCCTTATTGGCGGCGTCGAGCCTACTTTTGAGAACATTGCAGATGGTTCATATCCAATTTCACGTTCCCTGTTTTTCTACGTGAAAAAGGCTCACATCGGCGTTGTTCCAGGTATCGAAGGTTATTTGGCAGAATTCATCAGCGAAGATGCTGCAGGTGAAGACGGCTATTTGGCTGACAAAGGCTTGATCCCTATGGGTGAAGAGGAAGCAGAAGAGTGGAAAGACAAGATCACTAATCTGCAAAATCTAGCCCTTTAAATTTGTAACAGTTGGCTCAGCATTCATTTGAGTGCTGAGCCGAAATATATTGAGCAACTATGCAACAAACTGAAACGATCACCATCGACATTACTGGAAAATCCTCGCGACGTAGGTTGCAAGAAGCGTTAGTAACAGGTGTGATGTTTCTGTGTTCATGCATTGCCGTTTTGGTCACTATCGGGATTGTGGCCTCACTGGCATTTGAGACATTTGAATTCTTCCAAAAAGTTCCCTTTTTCGACTTCCTCTTTGGTCTTGACTGGAGCCCGCAAACGGCCCTTCGTTCAGATCAAGTCGGTTCATCAGGGTCATTTGGTGCGGTGCCGCTGATTACTGGTACTTTGCTCATCAGCGCGATTGCTATGGTTGTTGCAACGCCCTTGGGTTTGCTCTCGGCGGTTTATCTCGCTGAATATGCATCTGACAAGGTGCGCAGCGTTGTTAAGCCATTGCTGGAACTTCTAGCTGGCATCCCTACCGTTGTTTATGGATTTTTCGCAGCCTTGATCGTGGCGCCAATGTTACGAGGGGCCGGTGAAAGCGCGGGCCTTGCAATATCCTCTGAAAGCGCGCTTGCCGCCGGATTAACAATGGGCGTCATGATTATCCCATTGGTGTCGTCGCTATCTGATGACGTGATCAACGCTGTGCCGCAAGCCTTGCGTGATGCCTCTTATGGTTTGGGAGCAACACAATCAGAAACCATTAAACAAGTTATTCTTCCAGCGGCCATTCCTGGCATTGCTGGCAGCCTCCTTTTGGCAACGTCACGAGCGATTGGTGAAACGATGATTGTTGTGATGGCAGCAGGACTTGCTGCCAATCTAACCGCGAACCCATTCGAAGCCGTGACAACCATTACCGTACAAATCGTAACACTGCTGACGGGCGATCAAGAATTTGAAAGCGCTAAAACGCTATCAGCATTTGCTCTTGGTCTATTGCTGTTCGTTACAACCCTTTGCCTCAATGTGATCGCGCTCAAGATTGTAGATCACTACAAGGAACAGTATGACTGAGAACCTAGAAATCCTGTCAAAAGGAAACTCGAAACGCCACAGATCAGAATCCCGGTTCCGTCTGTTTGGAATGTTTGCAATTTTGCTCTCGCTTTCCTTTCTTATCGTCATCGTTGCTTCCATCGTATTGCGAGGGACATCGGCGTTTCGCACGTCGTTCATCCAGATTGAGATGGACTTGCCCGCGGATAAACTTGACGCTGCAAATATTCAAGGCGAACGGTTTGGTAAGCGACTGAAGAAAGCGCTGCGGGAAAAGTTCCCTGAGGCAAAATCGCGAAAAGAAAAGAAGAAGCTCTATGGCCTTGTTAGTTCAACGGCTGAATATTCAATTCGAGACCAGCTTGTTGAAACACCGGATCTAATCGGAACACGTGCCAACTTTTGGGTTCGCACCTCTAGTGATGCGGATATGTTCTTAAAAGGATATATCGATAGAACACTCGATGAAAGTCAGCGCCGCCTTGATGATCAACAGATCGCTTGGCTGGAGCAGCTGCAAGGCGAAGGCCGGATTGAAAGCCGGTTTAATGCGCGATTTTTCACAAATGGCGATTCTCGCGAACCAGAACAAGCAGGCATTTTAGGCGCAGTCATTGGGTCAGCGTTCAGCCTCTTGGTATGTTTCTTGATCTCCTTTCCAATCGGCGTCTTATCTGCGGTCTATCTTGAAGAGTTCGCCAAAAAAGGCCGATTGAACCGTATTATCGAAATCAATATCAACAACCTTGCAGCGGTCCCGTCCATTGTCTTTGGCCTGCTTGGTTTGGCGATCCTACTCAATACCTTCGGGTTACCAAGATCGACCCCCTTGGTCGGCGGTATGGTGCTTGCTCTTATGACCTTGCCGACCATCATCATCGCGTCACGGGCAGCCTTGCGCGCAGTGCCGCCATCAATTCGGGATGCGGCGACGGGTCTAGGTGCAAGCAAGATACAAACAACCTTTCATCACGTTATCCCCTTGGCGATGCCCGGCATGCTAACAGGATCAATCATTGGCATGGCGCAAGCCCTTGGTGAAACAGCGCCGCTGCTGATGATTGGAATGGTCGCGTTCATCGTTGATGTACCGCAAGGCATAACGGATGCTGCAACCGCTTTGCCGGTTCAAATATTCTTGTGGGCTGATAGTCCTGAACGAGGTTTCCTTGAGAAAACGTCAGCCGCCATCATGGTTTTGCTGGTTTTCCTCATCGCAATGAACCTCATCGCAATCGTGCTGCGGCGCCGATTAGAAAACCGCTGGTAGGAGTTGAGAGTTGAACAACATGACGATGTCAAAAGAAATGGAAGCACTCAATGATAGTGCTGAGGACAACCAGGCAGAAGCGGTCTTACGTGCTCGCAATGTCAATGTTCACTACGGCGAAAAGCAAGCCCTTTTTGATGTCAATTTAGATGTCAAAAAGAATGCTGTAACAGCGCTTATCGGTCCATCAGGCTGTGGCAAAAGTACCTTGTTACGATGTTTCAACCGAATGAACGACGTGATCCCGATCTGTAAAGTTTCCGGCATGATCACGCTTGAAAATCAAGACATTCACGCCCCAAACGTTGATGTTGTAAGCCTTCGCCAAAAGATCGGAATGGTTTTTCAAAAACCGAACCCCTTTCCCAAATCAATCTATGACAACATTGCTTATGGGCCGCGCATTCACGGCATGACCAGTTCGAAAGCTGAGCTTGATGCGATTGTGGAGAAAAGCTTGAAGCGCGCGGGACTATGGGAAGAGGTGAAAGATCGTCTCGACAAATCAGGCATGGGGCTTTCAGGTGGGCAACAGCAACGCTTGTGCATCGCAAGAGCAATCGCCGTCCAACCAAAAGTAATCTTGATGGATGAGCCCTGCTCTGCCCTTGATCCAATAGCAACTGCGATTATTGAAGAGCTCATTGATGAACTGCGGGAGCGCTATTCTATCGTGATTGTGACACACTCAATGCAACAAGCAGCCCGTGTGTCTCAACACACTGCCTTCTTCCATTTGGGCGATCTGGTTGAATATGATGATACAAGCAACATGTTCTCTGCTCCAAAAGATGAGCGGACAAGAAACTATATAACCGGAAAAATCGGTTAGATCATAAGATGAACTCATAAGGTGAAGTTATGGAAAATGTTCATATCGTAAAGTCCTTCGACCAAGAGTTAGAGCAAATCCAAAATATGATTTTGGAGATGGGTGGACTGGTTGAAACCCAAATTGGCCAAGCCATCAAAGCACTCGTTACTCGTGATGTAGAGCTTGCCAAAACTGTTCGCAGGGAAGACCGATCTGTTGATGTATTGGATACACGCGTCCATGAATTAACAATGCAAATGCTCACTTTGCGACAACCTATGGCCGATGACTTGCGCAATGTTATTAGTGCACTGAAGGTTTCATCTAACCTTGAACGCATTGGAGACTATGCAACCAATATCGCTAAACGAACCGAAGTCTTGGAGAATATTCGTACGGTTGGCACATCAGAAAAAACCCTACAACGTATGGGTAATATGGTCCAAAAGATGGTGACCGATGTCATCGACGCCTACGTTAAAAAAGATGTTGAGATGGCCGATGAATTGCGGCTGCGCGACGAAGAAGTCGACCACATGTACAACACCCTATTTCGTGAACTACTGACCTATATGGTTGAAAATCCACGTAACATCACCCCATGCACCCATATGATGTTTATCGCAAGAAACCTCGAACGCATGGGCGATCATGCAACCTCAATAGCTGAACAAATACGCTATGCGGCAACAGGTGCAATGCCAGAAGATCGTCGCCCTATTGGCGATCGAACAAGCCAAATCGTTGCAGAAGAATAAAGTTGATACGCTCATGTTGACGCATAAAATTCTAATCATCGAAGACGAAACCACGCAGATGGAGTTGCTCGCTTACAATCTTGAGAAAGAACAATATCAAGTCTTCAAAGCACAAGATGGCGAAGAAGGGTTATTGCTTGCAGAAGAGAATAATCCAGACCTTATTATCCTCGATTGGATGTTGCCAAAATTATCCGGCATTGAAGTTTGTCGCCAATTAAAGCGTGGGAAAAACACGAAAGATATTCCAATCGTCATGCTGACCGCGCGCGGCGAAGAAAATGACAAAGTTCGCGGTCTCGACATTGGGGCTGATGACTACATTGTCAAACCATATTCGGTCGCTGAACTGATGGCGAGGGCACGTGCCTTGATCCGCCGCAGTAACTCGGTAAGTGCGGGGCAGGTTATCGAATATGGAGACTTAAGCTTTGACCCTGAGAAATTCAAAGTCACCCGAAATGGTATTGCTCTCAATGTCGGGCCGACCGAGTTTCGTCTGCTTTCTGTTTTCCTCAGCAGACCTGGGCGGGTATGGAGTAGAGATCAGCTTTTAGAGATGGTGTGGGCGCATGATTTAGATATTGATCTGCGCACTGTCGATGTTCATGTCGGGCGATTGCGTAAAGCCTTACGCCAAGAGGGGAAAACAGATCCCATTCGCACTGTAAGGTCTGCGGGCTATTCTCTGGACCTTGAAACTAACTCTTGATTTTGCAGACCTCAGCAATGGTTGTCTGGCTCAAACGCTCGATTAAAGTGCGTTCAATACCTTCCATGACGGCTGAAACTTGGTCACGAAGGGCGTATTCGAGAGAACAACTTGGCACTTCATCCCCTCCATCTGTCGCGACAATTCTTTCATCAAGGGCTGTATAAACATCCGCCAAAGTAATCTCTGTTGGAGACTTTGCTAATTTCCATCCGCCAGCATGCCCCTTTTCAGAAATCAAAAGCCCTGCTTCCCGAAGGCGCCCTAATACCCGCCGAACCACAACAGGGTTCGTGCCAGCATGGGCTGCAATATGCGCAGATGTTCGCGGTTCACCCTGCTCTAGCGCCATATGGCCAAGTGCGTGCAGCGCGAGCGATAAGCGGCTGTTGCGTTTCATAGGCGATTTTCCCCATTCTGTGGGAACATGTAACAATGCCAGTTGCATAAGTCTAGTAACTATGCAAATTACACAACTCTAGCAACTTTATAAGTTACGTGACTTTCAATCCACGAGGAGTTTTGTGTGATGAGTGACAATCGACTTCCTGTTACGGTTCTCTCTGGTTTTCTAGGAGCCGGAAAAACCACCCTACTCAACCGCGTCTTGAACAATCGCGAAGGTCGGCGTGTTGCCGTCATCGTCAATGACATGTCCGAGGTCAACATTGATGCTGATCTTGTCAACGCCAACACGAATTTGAGCCGCACTGAAGAGACACTCGTCGAAATGTCTAATGGTTGTATTTGCTGCACTTTGCGGGACGACCTTTTGGAAGAAGTGCGCCGTTTGGCCAAAGAAGATCGCTTTGATTATCTGCTGATTGAATCAACCGGCATCTCTGAACCTTTGCCTGTCGCTGCAACGTTTGAATTTGAAGATGAAGCAGGTGACAGTCTGTCTGATGTGTCACGACTTGATACGATGGTCACCGTGGTGGATGCCGTCAACTTGTTGAAAGATTACTCTTCCCATGACTTTTTGAGTGATCGCGGTGAAACACTTGGAGAGGAAGATGAGCGCACGCTTGTTCACCTTCTCACGGACCAAATCGAATTTGCCGATGTTGTGGTCTTAAACAAGGTCAGTGATGCAGGGCCGCAACGTGTAGACGCCGCGCGCAAGATTATCCGCAGCCTCAATGCTGATACGAAGATTATTGAGGTGGATCACTCGGATGTACCGGCCAGTGAAATTCTTGAAACAGGTCTCTTCGACTTCCAAAAAGCACACGAGCACCCAATGTGGGCGAAAGAGCTTTATGGTTTTGCAGACCATGTACCAGAAACCGAAGAATATGGTGTTGCATCCTATGTTTATCGTGCTCGCCAACCCTTTATTCCAGAGAAAATTTCAGAGCTACTCAACGGTGAACTACCTGGCGTAATCCGAGCAAAAGGACACTTTTGGATTGCCTCGCGCCCTGAATGGGTTGCGGAGTATTCTCTCGCTGGCGCTTTATCTTCAGTTTCTCCTATGGGGCAATGGTGGGCCACAGTACCCAAAGAACAATGGCCAGACCATGATAGCCTGCGGAACTACATAAATGCCAACTGGGAAGATCTATGGGGTGATCGCCGTCAAGAGATTGTTTTCATCGGTGCGGATATTGATTGGCCGAAATTAAAGGCGCGTCTAGACAGCTGCTTAGTTCCCGTTATGACGGCAAGTTCAGTCGATGAATTGCCAGATTATCCTGATCCGTTCCCTCTATGGCGTCGTGCACAGGACGCTGCCTGATACCTAGATGTGCGGCTTGATTTACCCTCAAAGATCAAGCCGCACTCTGATCGGCACAC
>CAZKKW010000033.1:12141-23448 GCA_964553335.1 uncultured Hyphomicrobiales bacterium
TAGATGTGCGGCTTGATTTACCCTCAAAGATCAAGCCGCACTCTGATCGGCACACCCGCATCGTTTAAGAGTTTTTCTTTTTCAAAGCAGCAACAAAAATCGTCTTTAAAATGACGGTTCCGGCCATAACGGTCCCTTTAACAGTTCCCGATATTTTGGATTTCCCAATTCGCTTACGATAAGGAACCGGCACTTCCAAAACATTCAACTCTTCTTGAATAGCCCGTATCTGCATTTCTACAGTCCATCCAAAGCCCCGATCTTGCATATTGATTTGTCGCAATGCCTTGGATGAAATGGCTCGAAAAGGGCCAAGGTCGGTGTAGCTTTTAGCCCAGAATAATTTGATCAAAAAACAAGCCAAAGCATTGCCGTACCGTTGTTGCGGTGTCAGTGCGCCACGCTCTACCTTACCAAGTGCTCGTGATCCGATCACCAGTTGTACTCTACCTTCAGCTATTGGATCGACCAGTCGATGCATTTCTTCAGGGTGGTCACTATAATCGGCATCGAGAAAGACAATGATGTCGGCATCTTGCATCTTTTCAATACCGCGATAACAGGCAGCACCATACCCTTTTTGTGGCTCAGTAATGACCGTCGCACCGGCATGCTCTGCCTTTTGAATGGTTGCATCTGTTGAGCCATTGTCGACAACCAGAACATCATCCACCCATTCAGGTATCGCGCTAATAACTTTGGCGATGGATTGCTCTTCGTTGAATGCGGGAATGATAACCGCAACCATCTTCTGGTTTCTCATTGCAGATCCTATCGAAACGGTTTGTTCCGAAGTGTTTAATGCATGAATATAAAGTTCTAGATCAGCGCCTCAAATAACGCTTTGGTGTTTTCCGCCGTCATCTCAACCGGATTACCGCCAGTACTTGGGTCACGAAGAGCGGCATCTGTAAGCGCTTCAATATCTGGATCCGTGACCCCTAACTCAGTGAGCGTTTTTGGAATGGCGAATGAGGCGTTGAAATCATCGACGAAAGCACAAAACCCATCGAAGCCGCCATCGATACCAAGATAAGCTGCGGCGTTTTCGAAACGGTCACGAATGGCATCGGCATTAAACTTCAACACCTCAGGCATACAAACAGCATTGGTTGTACCGTGGTGTGTGTGGTGCATCGCCCCAATGGGATGGCTTAGGGCATGGATTGCGCCTAAGCCTTTTTGAAACGCTGTAGAGCCCATGGCAGCCGCACTCATCATATGGGCTCGAGCCTCGATATTCGCGCCATCATTATAAGCGGTTGGCAGATAGTCCTTCACAAGCCGCATTCCTTCTAGCGCGATACCTTGGCTCATCGGGTGATAATGCGGCGAGGAATATGCCTCAACACAATGCGCAAAAGCATCCAGCCCTGTGCCTGCTGTTATAAACTTTGGCATTCCAACAGTGAGTTCAGGGTCAGCGATGACGACGGCGGGCAGCATCTTGGGATGGAAAATGATTTTCTTTTCATTGGTTTCAGAATTGGTGATCACACTCGCCCGCCCAACTTCTGAGCCAGTCCCTGCCGTGGTTGGCACGGCGACCACAGGTGCAATGCCCGCAGGGTCTGCTCTTGTCCACCAATCACCAATATCCTCAAAGTCCCACATAGGACGTGTTTGCCCTGCCATGAAGGCAATGACTTTCGCAAGGTCCAAACCGGAACCACCACCAAATGCGATCACGCCGTCAAAACCACCCTCGCGGTAGAACTTAACGCCCTCATCAGCGTTCTTGTCTGTTGGGTTCGGATCAACATTTGCAAACATTGCAGCACCAAGCCCCGCCTCTTCCAGCAAGCTCAAGGTACGCTTGGTGATTTCCATCTCCGCAAGCCCACGATCCGTCACAAGCAGCGGCTTTGTGATACCTGCTGTTGCGCAAGCATGGGCGATTTCATCAATACGGCCAGCACCAAAACGGATCGGCGTTGGGTAGTTCCAATTAGCGTTCAAAGTCATTGGGTACTCTTCTTCATATGATAAGATTTAGGGCGTGTGAGATTGTGATATCCAATCACGGATAATCCCCCACCACGGCCCGTATTCTTGCAACCAGTCCAGCACAACGCTGGGTCCAGATAATCACACCGGTTCATAAACACAGTGCCAGTTTCTAGCTGTCGACCAATTTCGAGCGCTTTATCCACATCAGCCGTCCATAGGGAACACGTGAGACCAAACTCACTATCGTTCATGAGCGCGATGGCTTCCTCGTCATCTTTAACGGACATGATACCGACAGCGGGCCCAAAAGTTTCGTCCCGCATGATGCGCATATCGTGGGTTACATCTGTCAGAATTTGCGGTGTCACATAAGCACCGCCATCATCTTCAGCAAAGGTCGGAATGTGGGCGGTGGCACCCTGCCCGACAGCCTCATCAATTTGTGCCCGCACTTCTGCTGCAAAACGAACATTCGCCATGGGGCCAATCGTGGTATCCTCATTTAACGGATTACCAAGCTTATAGGTTTTTACCAGCGCGACAGCCTTTTCAACAAAAACATCATAGAGGCTTTCATGCACATAGATGCGCTCAATCCCGCAGCAGCATTGACCTGAATTGAACATGGCACCATCAATCAATGTATCAACCGCTGCATCAAGGTCAGCATCTGCGCGCACATATCCGGGGTCTTTACCGCCAAGCTCTGTGGAGACGGCTGTAAACGTACCTGCCGCTGCCCGCTCCATCGCTTGACCGCCGCCAACAGAACCTGTGAAATTTACAAAGCCGAACGAACGTTCTGAAATCAGTTGAGACGTGGTGTCATGATCTAAAACCACATTGGTGAAAACACCCTTTGGCACTCCGGCCGCTTCAAAAGAATCGGCCAAATGTTCACCCACAAGCAGCGTTTGTGAGGCATGTTTTAAGACCACGGCGTTGCCTGCAATCAAGGCTGGTGCAACCGTATTGATTGCGGTCATGTAGGGATAGTTCCACGGTGCCACAACCAAAACCACGCCATGCGGTTCGCGTTCAATTTTGCGGATGAAATTATCAGACTGTTCAGTCTCAATCGGAGCCAATGCATCTTCAGCGATCGACGCCATATAGCCGGCCCGCTCTTTAAAGCCACCAAACTCACCGCCATAGCGAACAGGCCGCCCCATTTGATTGGCGATGATGGACACCATACGGTCATTGGTATTACCGATATAGGCAACAGCCTTGTTGACCACATCAATACGCTCAGCCAACGGCAGTGCGGCCCATGCTTTTTGCGCTTCTTTTGCCTGCTCTACAGTGCCTCTTGCTTCATCCTCTGAAAGAACCGCGCGCTCGGCATAAACCGACCCATCAATAGGGGAGATACATTTAATCGTTTTGCTCACGTTTTAAGCCTTTTCAAATCCCCGTGCGATTTCCCAATCGATCACGGTCTGGTAAAATCCGCCCTGCTTCCTTTCGGTACAGCGTTTATAATTGTCGACAATAAACGCCCATCGCTTCGCGTAAAGAGCAAAACTAGAGTAAGCGCTCAGTGTACGGAAATAAAGGAGGTTGACACAGTCAAGCGTTTTGCAAGCCTTTTGCATGCGCAAAATATAAGCACTAGGCTCAGGCGGAGGCATTTTTTGACAATTATTTTCTATACAATACTAGAGTGTGTAGATATGCCGTATTGCTCGCCCAGGCTTGGTGGTGTGCGGCAGATAAAGAGGCACTTGATGATCTTGGCAACTGCGCCAACATCGTTGCGTTTTTAAAGGAGAGCGGTGGGCTTATTTGAGTACAAGGCCCACATGTCGGCTTCAAGTTTGAGCCGACACGTGAAATGGCAACAGCAGTTAGGCCGCCGCGACATCCGCCAAAAATTCATCAACAACAGTGCGCAATTTGTCTGCATTGATAGCAACATCTTGTGATGCGGTGAGCATTTGTTCTGCAGACTTACGACTTTCATCGGCGGCATGCTGCACACCAGATATATTCTGCGAAACCTCGTTAGAGCCAGCACTCGCCTGTTGCACATTGCCCGAAATTTCTGTTGTTACCATGCCTTGTTCTTTAACCGCGCCAGCGATGCTTTCTGTCGCAGTGCT
Organism: uncultured Hyphomicrobiales bacterium; assembly: GCA_964553335.1. GTDB lineage: Bacteria > Pseudomonadota > Alphaproteobacteria > Rhizobiales > JACESI01 > JACESI01. Next base: position 16,197 of record CAZKKW010000033.1, read on the forward strand.
AACTTCTTGCATCGTACTTGCAATATCACGGATTGCTTCCACGGAGCTGTGAGTTTCTTTTTGGATGTCAGCAATTTGCGTCGAGATTGCCTCAGTAGCATTCGCTGTTTGCGTCGCCAATGTCTTGACTTCGGATGCGACCACAGCAAAACCCTTACCAGCCTCCCCTGCTCGCGCCGCTTCAATGGTCGCGTTAAGGGCGAGCAAATTGGTTTGCTCCGCAATAGCCTGAATTAACGACACCACTTCACTAATCTTGGACGCTGATTGGGCAAGGCTAGAAATTTTAGTATCAGTCGCACATGTCGCGGCACTTGCACGGCTTACAACATTTGTGGTTTCATCGATCTGACGGGAAATTTCGTTGATTGAAGCAGATAGCTCTTCAGTAGCAGCGGCCACAGATTGCACGTTTATTGATGCCTCTTCTGACGCGTTAGATGCATTGGTAACCTGTGATGTTGTTTCCGAAGCAATTGCAGACATTGAGTTCGCTGTATTTTTCATCTGGTTGGTGTTTGTTCCCACATCTTCCAACACACGTTGAATTGTCTCACGAAAGCTGGAAACTAATCCCTCTACTTTCTCTTGACGTGCCGCACGTGCTTCATGATCTTTTTCATTCTCAGACTTCAACCGTGAACGCTCTTTCGCATTCTCTTTGAAGATATCAACGGCCCGTGCCATTTCGCCCATTTCGTTCTGATGACAAAACTTAGAAACGTCTGGAACATCGTTATTTGTAGCAAGCGCCGTCATCGCGTCTGTGATCTTGCCAAGCGGATACATAATTCTTTGAAAGAGAACAAAGTAAGCAAGTAGCGCAAGCAATAGTGAGGAACCGATTGAAACGAACAATACCATCGTTGTTATCTTTGATGTTGCAGCCAAACCCGACGACAAAATACCAGCATCACTCACCAACTCGTTGCCAATTACATTCACCAAATCCGCGATACCTTTCAAAGCTGGCCCATCGTTTACTTTGACCTGTTTATCGATTTCCTCGGGTGTTAAACCAGAGGCAGCAAGCTTTCTCGTTTTTTCCAAACCAGCTCTATAGGCTTCAACCACGCCATAAATCTGGCTAAGGGCCTTTTCTTCCTTAGCGTCGATACTCAGCGAGCGATATTTAGTCATTGCCGTCGAAATTTGGTCCATGGCTTTGTGAACTTTATCAATACGAGGTGTATCTTGGCGAAGGACATAATTTTTAAATTGATGGATCATACCACCATATCCAAAACCAGAACGCATCGCTGCAACAAGACTCGTCTTCGTCACCCCGACACTTGTCGCATGATTGCCTTGAGACGCATTAATGAGAACTTGCAGCCCTTCAAGCGCCGCTTTGTCTGAAATCTTCACAGCCTTATCAATCTCGGCTGCAGTCAGGCCATCCTTAGCCAAAGATCTCACGACCTCAATTTTTTGGCCATAATCTTTAACAGTGTTGCGTAGAGCATCGAGTGCAACTGTTTCTGCAGTGCTCGGATCTGTATTGCCATATTGATCAAGTGCCACAATCGCCGCACCGGATGAAATCTGGAATTTAGCAATACGTGGTTCATCTTTGCGAATGACATAGTTTTTGAAGTGGTGGATCATACCACCATAGCCGATGTGCTCTACTATAGCATTGAGAGTGCGGGCTTTTGGTGAGGTATCGGCTTTGTATTTAGCCCAAATTTCTTGCGCTTCAAGGTTTTTGGATGACACCAATACAGAACTACCGACAAAAATAACGCCTGATAACAGCACAAGAGTAATCATAAGAAACCCAAGAGTGCGGATATTTAAATTCTTCAAAGGACTAGAATTCACTGAAGCCATAATGATTGCCACCTTATGTGCTTTTATTGATGCTAAAGTTCGATCATACAGATCAACGGATCACCTCAAGATATTGATGTGATACGTCTTTTCGTAACTATCATCGAGTTTAATTAATAAAATGTGTCAAAACTCAATAAGTGCGATTTAATATTTGGCCATCCCTTTATTTGTTGTGACCGATATAAATAAACAAAATATATTTCTAAGAATACTTTCCTTTAATTTGCAGGTTTAAAATTTGAACACTTATAAAATTAAAAATGCAGATTAAGAGAGATACAACCACTCAGTTTAAATGCACCAACACAGCAAGAACAAAATCAACCTTCTGCATAATTAGCCCATAAAAAAATCCCCCAATTATAACTGTGCAAGTTCATTCAACTGGCACAGTTATAAAGATTGGGAGATTGTTGGTTTTCAGCCTACAGAATTAGTAGTGAGTAGAACGAGCGCCTGCTGCTTTTTGAAGTGGTGGAGAGAACTTGGTCAGGTCAATTCCATCCACTGCATCTTTGTATTCCTCGATAGTAGGTGTGCGGCCTAGGATGGCCGACAGGACAACAACTGGCGTTGAAGCGAGTAGTGACTCCCCTTTTTTATCTTCTGAATCTTCCACAACACGACCTTGGAAAAGACGGGTTGACGTTGCAAGAACGGTATCGCCTTTTTCGGCTTTTTCTTGGTTACCCATACAAAGGTTACAACCAGGACGCTCAAGGTAGAGGATGTTTTCATATTCCAAACGCGCGTCATTTTTTGGCGCAACGTCGTCAAACTCAAAACCAGAATATTTCTGCAAAACGGCCCAGTCGCCCTCTTCCTTCAACTCATCAATGATGTTGTAAGTAGGTGCAGCAACAACCAATGGGGCTTTGAATTCTACGTTGCCAGTTTCTTTTTCGAGGTTCTTCAGCATTTGGGAGACGATCTTCATGTCGCCCTTGTGCACCATGCATGAACCGACAAAACCAAGGTCGACCTTCTTATCAGCGTTGTAGTAAGAAATCGGACGGATGGTGTCGTGGGTGTAACGTTTGGAAACGTCGATATTGTTCACGTCAGGATCGGCAATCATTGGTTCGTTGATTGCACCGAGATCAACAACCACTTCTGCAAAATATTTCGCATTTGCATCAGGTGTGAGCGCCGGTTTTTCGCCAGACTTAATTTCATTAATCCGGTTGTCAGCAATATCAATCAAGCCCTGAAGCGTTTGAGCCTTATTGTCCATGCCTTTTTCAATCATGATAGAAATGCGGTGTTTCGCGATTTCCAATGATTCAATCAGCGTTGCATCTTCTGAAATACAGATCGACGCTTTCGCCTTCATTTCCGCAGTCCAGTCGGTGAATGTAAAGGCTTGGTCAGCGAGAAGCGTGCCGATGTGAACTTCGATGATACGGCCTTGGAAAACGTTGTCGCCAAATTGTTGTAGCATCTGCGCTTGGGTTGCGTGAACAACATCGCGGAAATCCATGTGATCGGCCATCTTGCCTTTAAAGGTCACTTTCACTGATTCAGGGATCGGCATGGTTGCCTCGCCTGTCGCAAGTGCCAAAGCAACCGTTCCAGAATCCGCACCAAAGGCAACACCTTTTGACATGCGTGTATGACTGTCACCACCGATGATAATCGCCCAGTCATCGACCGTAATATCGTTGAGCACTTTGTGGATCACGTCCGTCATGGCGTGGTATTCACCTTCAGGGTCACGCGCTGTAATCAGACCAAACTTGTTCATGAAGCTCATGAGTTTTGGAATGTTTGTCTGAGACTTCAAATCCCAAACAGATGCGGTGTGACAACCAGATTGGTAAGCACCATCAACGATTGGAGAAATGACAGTTGCCGCCATCGCTTCAAGTTCCTGCGATGTCATGAGGCCTGTTGTATCCTGCGAGCCAACAATGTTGACCTGCACGCGAACATCAGAACCTGCGTGAAGGACTTTACCTTTTGCAACGCCCACAGCATTTTTGTTGAAGATTTTTTCAACCGCTGTAAGGCCCTGCCCTTCATGAGAAATTTCTCTTGCGGTTGCAAAAACTTGCGGTGCTTCTATACCGAGTGCTTGCGCCGCAAAGGTTTGCAACTTCTTGCCGAAGACCACAGCATAAGAGCCGCCCGCTTTCATGAATTCAACTTTTTGAGGTGTGAAGGCAGATGAAACATCGACGAGTTCTTCGCTACCATCTTCGTTGTATAGCTTGCGTTCTTTGGTGTTGATTTTAAGAACGGTGCCCGTCTCAACTGAATATTTCTGCTCCAAAACTGGATTGCCGTCATTATTCCGGATTGTCTTGCCTTCATCATCCTTCTTCTTGACCCAGTTTTTAAGGTCAATACCGATACCGCCGGTAACGCCAACAGTTGTCAGGAAGATTGGAGAAATACCATTTGTACCAGCAACGACTGGCGCAATGTTAATGAATGGCACGTAAGGGCTTGCTTTCTTGCCTGTCCATAGCGCCACATTGTTCACGCCAGACATGCGCGATGAACCAACGCCCATGGTGCCTTTTTCAGCGATCAACATAACACGCTTATCAGGGTGCTGCTTTTGAAGCTCTTGAATTTCAACTTGTGCTTCTGGTGAGATCAAGCATTTGCCATGCAATTCACGGTCAGCGCGAGAGTGCGCTTGATTGCCCGGTGATAGGAGGTCAGTTGAAATATCACCTTCACCAGCGATGTAAGTGACAACTTCGATCTCTTCTTCAACATCTGGTAGTTTGGTGAAGAATTCCGCTTTGGCGTAGCTCTCAAGCAATTCTTTCGCGTTTGAATTACCCGCTTTATACGCGTCATCAAGACGGTCCATGTCAGCTTCATAAAGGAACACTTGGACCTTAAGAACATCACACGCTTGGTCGCCAATTGCGCCATCATCGCTGAGAGCGAGATCAAGCAGAACTTCAACAGAAGGCCCGCCTTTCATGTGAGATAGAAGTTCGAAAGCGAATTCTACCGAAATTTCTTCAACTAAAGAATTACCCAAAATGATCTCTTTTAGGAAGCGAGCTTTCGCGCCAGCAGCACTAGTTGTGCCGGGCAGCGTGTTGTAGATGAAGAAATTCAGCGAATCTTCGCGGTGCTCATTCTTCGTATCCTTGATTTGAGCAATTAGCTCGTCAACAAGTGCACTGTCTTCGATTGGTTTCGGGTTAAGGCCCTGTATTTCTCTTGTTTCTATTTCATCTAAATAGGCTGAATATAAGCTCATTTTTGCCTCATCATTTCTCGTGATTTGGGTGTCTGGCGCTGAAAAATCAAATTTCCTAGCATCCCAGATTGCGCATTTACCACATACATATTTCAGCTAGGCTTGACTTGCAAGTAAACTTCAAACATCTAAAACTTGATTATATTTATCAAGTTTTTTATCTAGCATCGGAAAATTTACCTGCTTTTTAGGCACTTAGCCCTTCAATATGACGATCTCAAGTCGCGGCAGATGAAACATTCTTGCCGCCAACATAGGTCTTGGCGATATTAGCGCGGGTTGCGAGCATAATGATCTTTTCGGCAATCCCTTCCAGATCAAAAAGACCGAAATCTTTGTAAATCGGCGCATTCTTGGCAAAAGGATCGATGAGGATTGCATCAAATTTGTAGCCAACCTCGAATTTACCGACTTTCAAATCAAGCACTTCAGCCCCGCCCGCCGTGGCGATATATAGGGCTTCGCGAAAATCGGCACGGCTCCCCTCAGTGCGTCTTTCAGAGCGATCAAGATCAGCCCGCACACCTTCTTCTAACAGGCGCGAGGAATTGACGACGTGGCGGCAATTTTCCAACATTGAAGCGCTCGGGCCGCCAGAAATATCCGTACCAAGACCAACGCGCACGCCTTTTTCCAAAGCTCTGCGAAGTGGGAAAACAGCGTTTGAAAAGAAATAATTTGAAAGCGGGCAATGGGCCACGCCCGCGCCTGCTTCTTTGACAACAGCCATGTCATCGTCAGACAAAAAGTTCCCATGCGCCAGAACTGTGTGGCGGGTCATCAGACCGAAATCGCGCAAAGCATTCGCGTCAGATTTCCCCGTTCGGTCAATAACATAACCGTGCTGCCAGTCACTTTCAGAACAATGGGTCTGAACATGGCATCCTGTCTTTTCAACGAGATCCCCTAAACCACGCAAAGCTTCATCACTACAACTTGGAATAAATCGCGGCGTGATAATGGGCTTTACCAGATCCTCTTCGCTGTGTTGCATTTTGACGTATTCAATAAATTCTGCCGTCTCCGTAAGCGCGGTTTGCGTATCCTTATCACGATAATAATCAGGACACTCAGCCGCGTTGTCCATCACCACTTTGCCGACAAAAGACCGCTGACCTTTAGCGGCGCACGTATCGGCAAGAATGCGTGTTGCTTCCGCATGAATGGTAGCGAAATAAACCGCCGTCGTCGTGCCATTTGCAAGCAGCGAAGAGACGAGATCGGCGTAGACCTTTCGAGCAAAGTCTGCATCTTGGTATTTTGCTTCTAACGGAAACGTATGTTCTTGAAGCCAGACCTCCAGCGGCACATCGAGCGCACTGCCAAGCTGCGGCCATTGTGGGGCGTGAATATGAAGGTCCACGAAGCCCGGCAAAAGGTAGTTATCTGGTCCAAATTCAACCAAGTTGCCCGCTGCCCGTGCAGAGGCCACGCTCTCCTCATAGGCGTCTTCACCCGGGTGCAAAACTGATTGAATAACACCTTGGTCATCCAACGTAATGAGGGCATCTTTTATACACTCAATTTTACCAAGTTTTGGTGTATGGATAGATGTTACAAGAACACTCTTTCCAATCAGAGATTGCGTGGTCATTAAAGCCCCTTAAACAGACTGAAAATGCAGCGTTTTTCTCTAGCATATGCACGGCGTTGCGTCCAGTTTTGAACGCTTGATTTCGGCCAAATTGCGGGCGTCTTTTCACAAATATATCATTGTTCAAAATTAGACTGCCTATCGGGGTAGCGTTCCGGCCTTTAAAGGTTACAGTTACAATGAAACCATAGGCACTCTTAGCTGAGTGGACGGGTCGCTGATCGGGCACCTTCGCAAAAACAAGGACTGGATAGACATGCAATCTGCAAGCGACAATCATATGGAATTGCGCGAGGCGATAAGAGATTTATGCGGCCAGTTCACGCCGGAATATCACCGCGCCCATGATGAAAACGCGACCTACCCCGCCGAGTTCATCAATGCACTGACCGATGCGGGATGGTTGGCGGCCATGATCCCCGAAGAGTTTGGCGGCTCAAGCCTTGGGCTCACTGAAGCTTCCATCATTATGGAAGAGATAAATCGTAGTGGCGGCAATGCAGGGCATTGTCATGGTCAAATGTACAATATGAGCACATTACTGCGGCATGGGTCTGATGCGCAAAAGGCAAAGTACCTGCCCAAAATCGCGTCAG